>DATKEW010000351.1:0-3544 GCA_035511785.1 Mycobacterium sp. | reverse complement strand
TGTTGCCTGCGCCGGGCAGCACGGCAGGCCGCGGCGGACGACCCGAGAAGCATTGCCGCCGTGTGATAGTGGACGCCATCCTGTACATCGTGCGCGGTGGTATCGCGTGGCGGCAACTGCCGGTGGAGTTCCCGCCAGCCGCGACGGTGTACGCGGTCTTCGCCCGCTGGGCCGGCAGCGGGGCGTGGCAGCGCATCCTCGACGCGCTGCGCGACCGACTGCGGGTGCGGGCCGGGCGGGACCGGTGCCCGACCGCGGCGATCATCGACTCGCAGACGCTACCCGCCGCCGACACCGTGCCCCGATCCAGCCGCGGCTGGGATGGCGCCAAGAGAACGAACGGCGTTTATCTTGAGCTGATGAATGGGGTATGGCTGTGACCAGGGCGGATGCGGTGAGGACAGTGTCGCCGACGCTTCCCTCAGCAGGGGCCGATGATCGCGGCAGATTTCCTGTTCGGCGTGTCGCGGGAGCTGCCGTGAACGTTCGCTGATCGTCGTTCTCCGAGCGCGATTGCGAGGGCGTCGCGGAGCTGCTTGTTTTCGGCTTCGAGGTGTTTGATGCGGTCGGTGGCGGCGGTCAGCCGCTGCAGGAGTGAGGCGTCGGAGGCGCGTTGTCGATCCGGTAGGACCGGCCGGTCTGGTGTGGCTGGATCGCGGCGGGCTCGAAGGCGTTCGATCTCGGCGCGGAGATCGGTCTGGTTGTAGAGCCAGGATCGGGATACCTGGGCCTCCCGTGCCACTGCGTCGAAAGTGATTGACCATCCGGACTTTTCCATTCGGCGTAGTGCCGCGACCGCACGTTTTCTGGTGGTGGCCGACCGACGGCGGGTCGCGGCGATCACGAAGTGGGAGTTGTCAGCTCGCATCGGGGGTGTCCTTGTGCTGGTCGGTTTCGATTTCGCCGATCATGCGGTCGAGGTTGGCGAGTATCCGTTGGTTCATCTCCACCATGCGGGACTGTCCGTTGCCGCGGGAGACGTCGATGAGCGTGAGCGTGCGGGTGCGTTGTTGGCGAAGTTCGGGGAGGAACTCGGGCCCGGTGAGAAAGACCGGGCAAGTCAGACAAGCGTTGGCGTGTGGGCAGGACCGCTGCAGCGGCAGGCCGCAGTAGCCGTTGGGTAGGGTCTGGGTGGCGATTCCGTATCGGGTCTTGGCCCATTGTGCTTGTCCGAGTGGACCGTTGGGGTCGAGTGTGACGCGCTCACCGTTGATGTTGACCTTGGTTGCGGCCTCCCAGCGGCGGCGGACCGTCTGGTCGGTGATTTTCGCGTAATGTGCTGTCATGCGGCTTGATTCGTGATCGAGGAGGACTCTCACCACTTCTTGTGGGACGTCGCGGTTGATCAGCCGGCAGGCGAAGGTGTGCCGCCATTGGTGCGGGGTCAGGTGGACCAGACGACCGTGTTGGTCGTGCACCTGGCACGACCGCAGCCACCGGCCAAGCCGACGCCGGTAGGTGCTGTCGCCGAGCGGCGCGGCGCCCACGGGGTTGGCGTGTGGTCGGGGGAACAGATGCGGGCTGCCGTCGGGCCAGCGTTGCAGCACCCGGCGTTGCTGGGAGCGGATTTCGGTTTCGAGTTCCTCGTCGATCGGGACCGCGGCCTCGCGGCGCATCTTGGTGTTGATGTGGCGCAGGTAGGGGGCTCCTTGAGCGTCGTGGAGCAGGCAGTCGAATGCGAGGGTGCGGGCGCTGGAGATCCGCAGCCCGCACCGGACGAGGATCACAGTGATCAAGCGGCAGGCCGGGTCCTCCCATCGGTCGAGGTTTGCGGCGGATTCGACTTGCGCCATGACGTGCTCGGCGACCTTGCGTGTTACGACCTCTCGGGTCGGCGATGGGCAGTCGCCGGGCAGCAGGACCGCGGTGGCGGGTAGGGTGTCGTCCCAGCCGTGGTGGCGGATCGTCTGGAGCAGCAGTGCGATTCCGCTGATCCGGCTCTTCTTCGCTCCCCGCCCACCCGGCAGGGTGTTCACCCACGCCAGGTAGCGCTCCAGCATTGGCCGGTCAATCTCGGCGAGTCGGTCAACTCCGGCGAGGGTCAGGAACTCGCTGAAGCGGATCAACGCATCGACGTTCGAGCATGCCGAGGCGACGCCCAACCCGGACGCCAGCCGCAGCCGCAGCCAGCGTTTGCCGAGCTGCCGGAGCCAGGGCTGGGTGATCCGGTCGAACCGCAGCCTGCGGCGGGGACAAGCCTGGCCGTGACCGGTGGTGATGCCAGGCAGTTTGTGCAGCCGCCAGACATCGCGCGGGTACTCGGCCTCCCACCCGGTTCCATCGCGCAGCGTCTCGACGGCATCGCGGGCATCGATGATGAAGAGCCCGGGTTGACGCAGCCGCGAGCGGGCCGCCTGACGCCACTGCTGCTCGGTGTAGTCCAGCAGCGAGTCGACCCCGGCCTGCTGGACTTGCCGGATCGCATCCCGCACCGCCTGCGGCGGCGTGGTCCGGGACCGGTCGTCGTGGCGGCATTGCAACGCGTACTGCAACTCCAGGGCCAGTTGAGGGCTGATTCCGCGTAGGTCGATGTGCGCGGTGCCGATGCGCCGGCAGTCGGCCGCGTACTCGTCGGGGTCGGGGCAGCCCGCCGTGCGCCAGCGGTAGTCGTGGTTCTTGCAGAAGACCTTCGTGGCGTTCTCGATCCATAAGGCGCAGAACGGCATCCGGCATTCGGTGCGTGAGGTGCCGACGCTCGCCGCGCCGACGATCCAGCTGCCGATGTCGGGCCTGCCCGCACGCGCCCACCGGTCGTGATGCCTGCTGCACAACCCCTTGCCGGCGACGCCGTAGCCGCAGCCGGGCACGGTGCACTGCGGCAACTGGTTGCGGCCCCGCACAACGGGCCCTGGATCGGCGAGGAACTCGACTAACTCGGGTCGGCCCCGCTTGCGCCACCGAATGGCGTGTGCGTTGCACAGCCCCCGCTGGGTTGATGCCATGCGGTCGCAGCCGCCCACCGCGCATTCGGCCCCGCCCAGAGCGGGATCGCCCGGGGCGGGAACAAAGATCGGCATCCGAAACTCCGGCCGGACCGCCGCCATCAGCTTCTCCAGCAACAGCCCCGACCGGCTACCGGCAGGGTCGACCAAGGCGTTCACAGCCGCACCTCCCGCCCCGAGTACCAGCCCGCCGCTTCGAGCGTCCGACGGGCGTCTTCGACGGTCAGGTGGCCATACGTGTCCAACGTCGTGCTGATCGAGGCGTGTCCCAGAAGCTCCTTCACGCTTTCCATCCCGGCGCCGCGCCGCAGCAGCCAGGTCGCGTACGTGTGACGGTACTGGTGGGGTCCGAAGTCGATCCCGGTCCGCTCGCGCAACCGCCCCACCAGGTCGTAGACAGCCGGATACGCCCACGGACGCCCCTTCGGCTCGGACCACAGGTTGACGAACACGTAGTCGGAGTCTTCTCCGAACGAAAGAATCGTGTACTGCAGCAGTGGTCTGTGCTTCCCTTTCCTGTTGTGACACACGGGTGGTCGACTTATTCCGGGGCAGGTCAGCGGAATCTGGTGCAGCGTCGGGACCGTCGCGGCGAGGCTGGT
>DATKEW010000350.1:0-3382 GCA_035511785.1 Mycobacterium sp. | reverse complement strand
CAAAAAGGACCATGGATCGACGTCGCGATCGTCATTGGTGATCTGTCTAACGAATAATGCAGGATGTGGACGGAAAGTGATGCGCGGGTGATCACTCACCAACTGTCGCGGCGGGCCCGCGGCTGGCTGCGATTCCTCCACCAGAAGGTGACCACACCCGACGACTGGAGTTCCTCGGGGCGGCCGGCGCCGTGGTGGGACGATCGCAGCACACCCCCAGTGCTGAACTTTCCGCGGTTCGACCTCTCCGAGTCCAGCTACGCGATCCCGATGATGGCCGACGTGACACCGGCGTGGCGCGAGGTGTACGCCGAGATCCTTGACGGCCTGCTGGATCGGCACACCACCCATTGGGCTGCCATCGACTGGCTGACCCGGATCGGCCATGATCCCGACCGTGAGAACTACCCCGAGGACCTGGCCCGGCTGTGGCTGCCGCCGCATCTGATCGGCCGCTACGACATGCCGGGGTGGACGGCCAACGGCGTCCAGCCGTGGGGGCTCGCGCCCGATCCGATTGCCGCGGAGGGCAATCTGTTCTTTAAGGGCTGGTTCAACCTCATGCTAGGTTTCCGCGGCTATGTCTCCCGCGACGGCCGCTGGCGCGAACCGTTCGAGGTGACCGGTTACGAAAATCAGCGGTTTTCGTGGACCCACGACGGGATCAACGCCCTGCTGACGCGGCAGTGGACCGCCCGACCGGAAGGGCTGCATTGTGAGAACACCAAGATCTGGCCGTACTGTCTGAGCGCCGCGGGCCTGGGGCTGCTCATGCACGACACCCTGACCGGCGGAAACGATCACTGGGTCTATGACCAATGGGTCCAGATTGCCAAGCGGAAGTTCATGGGGCTCGCTGCGCCGGACAAGGTCGAGTGGATGGCGTTGTACTACGACCCGCTCGAGGACTACATCCACAAAGGCGGTCCCACGTCGGGGCTGTCGGTGTCGATCTACATGTTGCCGCAGGACCGCGACCTAGCAGAGATTCTCTACCATACCGCAGTCGACCGGATCGGCTGGAGCGACCCCACACGGGATGTGCGGACACTGCCCGATCCGCGATTTCTGTTGCTGGGATTGGTCTTGGCTCGAGAATTCGGCGACGAGGTCACCCTGGCGCGGTTGTCTGAATATTCGCTCAACCATTTCGAGCCGACGTTCTTCGGTGACGGGCTGGATAGTTTCGGGTGGTTTTTCGGGCTGTCCGAACCATATCCGCGAGGCCAGCTCAACAGTTTGATGATGATGGCCGAAATCGGTGAGCCGGGTGCCTGGGGACGAGTATTCACCGACCCGAACCTCGCGAAATTTGAGCAGCCGACCGTCCACGGGGTCGATTTCCCTCGGCTGGGAATCGCCACCGCCTGGAACGACACGACGGTGGGGATCCTGCATGTGCGGACCTATGCCGCGACGACCTCCGACCGGGGCGCGCCGACGTCGTTTCGGGTGTCGCTGCTGCCGGACGCCGCGGCAGTGGTGATCCGCTGCGACGGTGCTGACTACCCGCGGTGGCGGGTGGCCGGTGCCGACACCATCGAGATCGACATCGATGTCGACGACCACGTCCTTCAGATTTTCTGGATCACGGCACCGGGGCGGTCCGGCGCAGAACGGGGAGAAAATGTCCTTATCTCGACTTCGGCACGACCCGCAACAAACAGCGACGCCCGACTGGGCGGAGGTGGCGGCCCGGCTGGCTTCGGCCCTGCATTTGGCGGCGCCGCCGGTGGCGATCGCCTTCTGGGAGGCCGGATCCCCCGACCGCCCTGTGCCTGCTGCTGATCAGCACCTGCCACTGGCCCGGCCAAATGTGCACGGCCGCACCGGATCTGTGCCGGCCGGGTGTGTGTTCTGGATTAGGGGCGCTCATGGGGAGTACCTGACGCACGCTGTCGACCACGCTAATTGCAGCGTCGGCAGCCTAACCCATGGCTTCCGATCGCTTCCGGAAGTCGCCGGCAACGACGACGTGCAGGCGTTGCTGGCGTCGGGCTGGGTCGACGAGGCCGGTGTCACGGCGTTGCCGGTCGTGCCGAAGGGCACCGACACCGTGGCGTATGCGCCGCTGGCGACGGCGAGCTTCGCCCCGCAGGTGGTGCTGGTCCGGCTCAACGCTCGCGGGATGATGACGGTCAAGAACGCGGTGCCGGACCTGGCGGTAGAGGGCAAACCGCAATGCCACATCGTGGCGATGGCCAAAAACCACCAGCGGGTGGCCGCGAGTGTGGGCTGCGCGCTGAGCCGGGCGCGTACCGGGATGAGCGTGGATGAAGCGACCTGTGTGTTTCCGGCCGCCACCCTGCACACCCTCATCGCCGACCTCGAACACCACGCCGCGTTGGATTCCTCGATGGCCCGCTACGCGGGCGACGACGCGCGGCGCTTCAGCGCGGCTCAGCGCTGACCGCGCGGGCTTGCAGATCGGAGACCGGACGGACCACCGCGCCGCACAAATCGGATTGGCGGCGGCGACATGCGCGGGTGTGGTCGCGCCGTACCGTGCAGTGCGAGGGTGCGGTCACCAGCGCCCTGCGTAGTCGACTGATTGGGCGCCGACTGGGACAAGTCTTCCCGGTGGTTTCGCTGACGTGAAGGTGGCGCGGGCCCGTCAGCGGGGGGATTAGTCCTGCTTGATGACGTGCAGGAGACTCAGCGGCTGACGTAGTTGCATCAATTTGCCGCCCTGGCGCAGGCCGCCGACATGCACCGGCGCGTAGCCCAATCCGCTGATGAGCTGGTCGAAATCCGCGCAGGCCGCGCTGTTGTCGCCTGCGTAGAACACCACCTGGCGGCCGTCATGGTGGCGCGGGTCGGCGGCGAGGTAGCTGGAGGACATCGTGTTGAACGCCTTGATGATTGTCGCTCCGGGCAGGTGGCGGGCGACCCATTCGCTACTGGTTTCCCCGCCGAGGTCAACCTGGCCGCTGTAAGCCGGTGTGTAGTGAGCGAACTCGTTGGTAGCGTCGACCACGGTGCGCCCCGTCCAGTCCGGCACGACCTGGGCGAGTTCAGGTATCCGTACGAACGGCAGCGCCAAGATCACGAGGTCGGCTTTGGCCGCCTGCTCGACCGTCACGGCTCGGGCCGGAGAACCGAGGTCGGCTACCAGGTCGGTGAGGCTGTCGGGGCCTCGGCTGTTGCTCACATTCGTCGGTATCTGTGCGGCAACTAAGTGATGCGCCAACGCCTGGGCGATCGGGCCTGACCCAATTAGTCCGATGGAATTGAACACGATTGCGCTCCCTTCGAGCAGTGAGGAGAAAACATCTGGGTCAGACCACGTTCTGGCGGCCACGCGCTCAAGTACCTCTGCGTGGTCGCCGGTGCGGCGGTAGGTGACGGCCAGGCTCATGCTTTGGACCCGGCGCTGAGCGCC
>DATKEW010000349.1:0-7834 GCA_035511785.1 Mycobacterium sp. | reverse complement strand
GCGGTAGCGCTCGTCGTAATCCAGGCCGTAGCCCACCACGAACTCATTGGGAATGTCGAAGCCGACGTAGGCGATATCGACGTTGGCGTGCATCGCGTCTGGCTTGCGCAGCAACGTGCACACCCGAAGCGAGCGTGGATGCCGGGTGCTGAGGTTCCGCGATAGCCAAGACAAGGTGAGACCCGAGTCGACGACGTCCTCGACGATCAGTACGTCGCGGTCGTTGATATCGCGGTCCAGGTCCTTGAGGATCCGCACCACACCCGACGACGATGTCGAGGACCCATAGGAGCTGACGGCCATGAATTCGAACTGCGTCGGCACCGGAATCGCGCGGGCCAAGTCGGTGACGAAGATCACGGCACCCTTGAGCACGGTGATCAGCAGCAGGTCCTGGCCGGTCTGTGCAGCGAGGTCGCGGTAGTCGTTGCCGATCTGCTCGCCGAGTTCGGCGGTGCGCGCTTGAATTTGCTCCGCGGTGAGCAGCACCGACTTGATATCCCCCGGGTACAGCTCTACCGGCTGGTGGGGGGTGATCGCCGAGGAGATCTGGGCCACGCCCACAGCGTGCCACGCCGGCCGGCGAACAACCAACGGCAGCCCCTGTTTACACAGGCTCGCGTCGCAACGTGAGGACGCCGTCGCGTCGTCCCGCGATCAACCGCTCACCGCGCAATCGGGACCCCACAGCCACCCCACCCTGCCCTCGCCAGGCAGTCACCAGCGTGTCCACGCCGCGGATCTGCTTGTCGGTCAGCCCGATTGCGCCGCCGGCCAGGAGCCAGCCGCGGATCACCCGGCGTCGAACCGGGTCGGGCAGTGCGGCCAGAGCCCCGGCTTGCAGCCCAGAGCCCGCCTTCACCTCGGGTAGCGCCTGCGCGGCGAGCGAGTCGATCAGCTCGGTGTCCGCACGCAGCGCCGTCGCGGTGCGGGCCAGCGCCTCGGCCACTCCGCCGCCCAGCACGTCCTCCAGCAGCGGCAGTACCTCCAGGCGCAGCCGGGTTCGGGTGAAGCGCCGGTCGGTGTTGTGCGGGTCCTGCCACACGGTCAGGCCCAATTCCTGGCATGCGGCGTGCGTGACGGCGCGGCGCACCCCCAACAGCGGCCGGCACCACGGCGGGTCGTAGGGCCGCATCCCGGCGATCGAGCGCGCCCCGGAACCGCGGCCCAGGCCCAGCAACACCGTCTCGGCTTGATCGTCGAGCGTGTGGGCTAACAGCACCGGACCCTCGCGGTAGGCGGCCAACGCGGCGTAGCGGGCGGCGCGCGCCGCCGCCTCCGGACCGCCGTCGTTACCCACGCTCACGCGAAGCACTTGTGCGTCAACGCATCCCAACTCAACAGCCTGCTTCCGGGCGGTTTCGGCGACGGCGGCCGAACCAGGTTGCAGGCCGTGATCCACGATCAGCGCGATGGTGGGCCGCAGATGGGCCGCGGCAGCGGTGAGCGCCAGCGAGTCCTGGCCGCCGGATAGCGCCACGCCCCAGTGGTCCTCGGTGGCCAGGTAGGCCGTGGCGAACGCCTCGACAGCCGCACGCAGCTGCCCTACAGCACCCTGTCGATCCATCGCTGGGGATCTTCGATTTCGGCGGGCAACGGCAGTGTTTCGGGGCCCGACCAGACGGTGTTGAACCGCTCCATTCCGACCTTGCCCACCACGTGATCGACGAACGCCTTGCCGCGGGTGTACTGGCTGAGTTTGGCGTCGAGGCCCAGCAGGGCGCGCAGCAGTCGCTGCAATGGCGGCTGCCTGCGATGGCGACGCTCGTCGAATCGGCTGCGGATGGTGGCCACCGACGGCACCACCACCGGCCCCACGGCATCCATCACGTGGTCGGCGTGGCCTTCCAGCAGCGTGCCGAGCACCAGCAGCTGGTCCAGGGCTTGGCGCTGCGACTCGGACTGGATGGCGCGCACCAGGCCAAGGATGCCCGACGTGCCGGGGTCCGGGTCCCCGGTGCCGCGGTTGCGGACGAAGTCGGCAAGCCGGCTCGCTACCTGCCCGATGTCTTCACCGGCGTCCCGGGTCAACAGCCCCAGCGCCTGCGACATGTACTCGGACAGCCACGGGTTGGCAGTGAACTGCACCCGATGGGTCACCTCGTGCAGACATACCCACAAACGGAAATCGGAGGGCTCGACCCGCAGCTGACGCTCGACGGCGATGACATTCGGGTACACCAGCAGCAGGCAGCCCTCTTTGGCGGCCGCGAATGGGTCGTACTGGCCGAGGATCCCCGACGCCACAAACGCCAGCACGGCGCCCGTCTGCGCCCCGGTGATCCGACCGGTGAGAAACCCCCGTGGAGTCTCGGTTCCGTTCGTCATCACGCGCATCGACTCGGCCGCCGCCCGAACCCATTCCTGGCGATCGACGACGCGGGCCGCGGGCACCACGCCTTTAGTGACCAAGCCGGTGACGTCACGCACCGGCGGTTCTGCCTTCGCGGCCGCGGTGGTGAGCTCGTCGATCACCCGACGGCGGGTGTAGTCGGTGGACGGCGGACCCGGCCGGGCCAGCCGAACGCCGACGGTGGCCGCGAATCGCCAGTCGACAGCGGTACCGAGGGTCATATCAGTCGATGGGGTCATGCGCACCCGCATGTCCACAGCTTGCTTGCCAGGCCATCCATCACATTGCGGCCGTTGGAGCCGGCGTCGTTGGAGAGAAACGCGAACGTGAGCACCCGTCCGCTGCGGTCGGTGAGAACCCCGACCAAGGAGTTAATGGCGGTCAACGAGCCGGTCTTGGCCCGCAACCAGCCGGCCGGGCCTTGGTTGGTGGCCGTGTCGAGAAAGCGGTCGGCCAGCGTCCCGCTGCCGCCGGCGATCGGAAGCAGATCGAGCAGCGCCCGCAACGCCGGCTGGTCCGGCCCCGCGGCCGCCTGCACCGTGCCGTCAAGCGTCTTGGCCGTCAACCGGTCGTCCACCGAAAGCCCGCTGGAATCCATCAGCGCGGCCGCGGAAGTGTCGATGTGCGCGGTGCTCAACCGGTTGGTGATCGCGTCGACCGCGCCGGCAAAGCTGCGCGGTCGGTTGATGGCGGCCGCCACCTCGCGGCCGATGCACTCGGCCAACACATTGTCGGAGTGGTCCATCATCTCGGAGAGCCGCGCAACCAACGGCGCCGACTGCACCACGGCCAGCTGCCGCGCGCCCGACGGCGCGGACGCGATCGTCACCGCGGCGGGATCCAGGCCGAGGGCCTTGGCCAGTTCCCGGCCGGCGTCCAGCGCCGGGGTTCGCGACCGCCTCGAGTTGACCGTGCTGGGCTGGATACGTCCGGCGTCGATCATCGCCGATTCGATCGGCGCGATGTCACCGTTGTCGACGTCCTCGAGATCCCAGCCCTGCGCCATCGTCGGACCGCTGTACGCCGACGTGTCCACCTGCACGGCCGTCGGTGTCACACCGCTGCGACGGACCTGTTCCACGAGGTCGCTGATGCGCGGCGCGCCCCGGTACCAGGTGTCCACGCCGGGCGGCGCCGCCGACAACGTCGGGTCCCCGGCGCCGACCAGCACGACAGGCCCCTGGGGGTTGGGGCCACCGGCCACCACGCGCGTGCTGATCCGGGCCTGACGATCCAGGGTCAGCAGCGCCGCGGCCGCGGTCAGGACCTTGTTGGTCGAAGCCGGCACCAGCGGCAGGTCATCGGCCACCTGCCAAAGCTCTTTGCCGGTCATGGCGTCGGTGATGCGGGCCCCCAACTTGCCCAGGTTGGGATCGGCCGCGACAGGCGCCAGCGCGGCCGCCAGCCCGCCGACGCTGGGTGTCTCGGCGGTGTCGCTAACCGGGACCATTCCCGCCTTGACCACCGGCGGCCGTGGAGGTGGTACCACAACCCGCGCGCCGCTGCTGCCGTGCCCAGCCGTGGTGAAGAACGTTGCCGCCGCCACCACGGCGGCGACAAACGCCAGCACGGCCAACCCGACGAACACCTGGGTGGATCTCCGCCAGCGAGTAGGGGCCATCACTCTCCTGACTGTTTGATCCCCCATTCTGCCGAATCAGCCGCGATGCGCTCGACTAGGGTGGACCCGCAATGCCCTGACCACCCAGATCCACCCAGACGCAAGGAGCCGAGACGGTGCAATTCGACGTGATCATCGAGATCCCGAAAGGCCAGCGGAACAAATACGAGGTCGATCACGAGACGGGACGGGTGCGTCTGGACCGCTACCTCTACACCCCGATGGCCTATCCGACCGACTACGGCTTCATCGAGGACACCCTCGGTGAAGACGGCGATCCGCTGGACGCGCTGGTGCTCCTACCGGAGCCGCTGTTTCCCGGTGTGACGGTGGAGGCCCGTCCGGTGGGTATGTTCCAGATGACCGACGAGCACGGTGGCGACGACAAGGTGCTCTGTGTTCCGGCCGGCGACCACCGATGGGATCACATCCAAGAGATCGACGACGTGCCGTCCTTCGAACTGGATGTCATCAAGCACTTTTTCGTGCACTACAAGGACTTGGAGCCGGGCAAGTTCGTGAAGGCGGCCGACTGGGTCGGCCGGGCCGAAGCCGAGGCAGAGGTGCAGCGCTCGGTGGAGCGGTTCAAAGCCGGCGGGCACTAACGCTTCTGGCGTAACCGCACACCGATTCTCGGTGGCATCCTGGCCATGTGACGCCGGTTCTGCATTTCGCCGCGAATTTCTGGTGGCTGGTCTTTCCACTGGGTGGCGCGATCGGTGGGGGCCTCAGAGCTATCGCCGCCGCCAGCGAGCGCCGCGCCGATCGACGGCTGGAACGGTATCGGCTGAAGCAGCAAGCCAAGATCGCCGTGGCGGAGGCGTCCGGACGGGCGCGGAACAACGAGGAAAGCTACCGTCGCGAGCTCGTCAAAGTCATTGCGGCGCACGACCGTACCGATGCCCGGTGGCTGGACTACGAAGTCGACATCGCCAAACTTCTCGACTTCCCGATGATGACCGATATGCGGGCTCCGCTGACCATCGCGTTCCACAAGGCGAAGCGGCACGCGCACCTGCTGCGGCCGGAACGGCCCGACGACCTGGCCGGCGATCGGGATGCGCAACTGGAATACCGCAACGCCGTCCACGAGTACGTCAGCGCGTTCGAGATCGCCGAGGCCGAGGCGATCCGCCGACGCCGCAGCGACTTCTCCGAAGACGAACAGCAACGGCTGGTGCGCGCCCGGCACCTGCTGGACCTGGCGCAAGACGAGGCGGCCACGCGTGAGGAACGTCAGAACGCTTATGCGCGGGCGAGCAAGGAACTCGACGGGCTGATCGTGCTGCCGGCCCCGGCGCGCGCCGCCATCGAAATGCGCATCGCCGGGCAGATCGAGGCCTAGCGGCTTACGCAACCGATGTGGCACTGCGCCGATTGCGCAGCACGCTCCAGCTCAGCGCGGCGCCGATGAAGACAACGCCGACCGAAGCGGTGACGGCTTCGGGGATCTGAAAGCGCTCGTCGATGGAGAGGAGCATGATCACGGCCAACACGCCGATCGCCCAGTGCGCACCGTGTTCCAGGTACACGTAACGGTCCAGCGCTTCCTGGTGGACCAGGTAGATGGTGATTGACCGGACGAACATCGAGCCCACCAGCCCGAGACCCAGCGCGATGACGATCGGGTCCGACGTGATCGCGAAGGCGCCGGTGACGCCGTCGAACGAGAACGCGGCGTCGAGAACCTCGAGATACAAGAACAACATCAATCCGGCCTTGCCGGTCGCCACCGCCGGCCCGGCGTTCGCCGCGGGGGCGTCGACGCTTGACGGCCGGAACGCCCGGCTCAAACCGTTGACGACCAAATACGTGACCAGGCCCAGCAACCCGGCCGTCAGCACAGTCGCACGCTCGTCGCTGGAGTGGGTCAACAGCGCGCCGACGAGGACCAGCGTCACGCCGGCCACCACCACCGACACCTGGCCAAGCCTCCCGATGCGGGCGAATGGGACCTCAATCCACTTGAGCCACTTGATGTCTCGGTCATAGAAGACGAAATCCAGGAAAAGCATCAGCAGGAATATTCCACCGAATGCGGCGATCTGCGGGTGGGCCGAGATGACCAGCTTTTCATAGCTGGGCGAGCCGTCCGGAAACTCCAGCGCGCCGTGCGGCGGCGGATTGAGCGCCAATTCCATCGCGCGAACCGGGTCGAGGCCGGCGGTCGCCCAAACGATGAGCAACGGGAAGACCAGGCGCATGCCGAATACCGCGATCAAGATTCCGAGCGTCAAGAACATCTGTTGCCAAAACGGGCTCATCCGCTTCAGAACCGCGGCGTTGATGATCGCGTTGTCGAAGGACAGCGACACCTCGAGCACCGCCAGGACTACCAAGAGAAAGAGGGCGTCGAGGCCGCCATGCGCGTATCCGAGCGCAAGGGCCACCGCGGTGAGCAACAGCGAGATGCCGAAGGTGCGAAAGGCGGCCATGGGTCCTTCCTGACAGCCGCTCACCTTAGCGAAGCTGATCGCCACCGCCAGCCACCGGCATCGGCGCACTTACTATTTTCAAATTGTGGCGATACATCAGATCAGTCGGCCGAAAGTGCTGCCTCGGTGACCGAAGTCGGGGGTGCCGCGTCCCCCCTGGGAGTTACCGGAGCCGCCGGACCCGCCCAGGGGCCGATCGCGCGTGGCAGCATAGCCCGGGTTGGCATCGCGACCGCGCTGACCGCGTTGTGCGGCTACGCGGTGATCTACCTGGCCGCTCGTGACCTGGCTCCGAGCGGCTTCTCGGTTTTCGGGGTGTTCTGGGGTGCGTTCGGCCTGGTCTCCGGCGCCGCCTGTGGCCTGCTGCAAGAAACCACCCGGGAGGTCCGCTTGATGCGCTACATCGACGTGCCGCCCGGTCCCCGCGGATCACGTACCCATCCGCTGCGAGTCGCCGCGATGGTCGGCGTAGCCGCAGCCGTCGTGAGTGCCGGTAGTTCGCCGCTGTGGAGCGGCCGAGTGTTCGTCGAGGCGCGCTGGTTATCGGTGGCACTGCTGAGCGTCGGGCTGGCCAGTTTTTGCCTACACGCCACCCTCCTAGGCATGTTGGCCGGCGCCGACCAGTGGGCCCACTATGGGGCGCTGATGGTGACCGACGCGGTCACCCGGGTGGCGGTCGCCGCGACGACGTTTGTGGTCGGATGGGGCCTGAGCGGATTCCTATGGGCAACCGTTGCCGGCGCGGGGGCCTGGCTGATCATGCTGGTGGCTTCACCCGCCGCGCGGGCAACGGCCCGCATGCCGACGTCCGGCAGTACCGGGACCTTCCTGAGAGGGGCCGCCCATTCGATCACCGCGGCCGGTGCCAGCGCGATTTTGGTGATGGGATTCCCGGTGCTGCTCAAGCTGACCTCGAATGAGCTTGGGGCACAAGGCGGGGTGATCATTCTGGCGGTCACGTTGACCCGGGCGCCGCTGCTGGTGCCGCTGACCGCCATGCAGGGCAACCTCATCGCTCATTTCGTCGACGAGCGCACCGACCGACTTCGGGCGCTGGTTGTGCCGGCGGCGATCATCGGCGGCATCGGCGCGGTCGGGGTGTTGGCCGCAGGCGTCGTGGGCCCGTGGCTGCTGCGGGTCGCCTTCGGGCCGCAGTACGACGCGGGCAGCGCGCTGCTGGCGTGGTTGACCGGGGCCGCTGTGGCGATCGCGATGCTGACGCTCACCGGCGCTGCCGCGGTGGCGGCGGCGCTGCATCGGGCGTATTCGCTGGGGTGGGTTGCTGCGACGGTGGCGTCGGGACTGCTGCTGCTGTTGCCGCTGCCGCTTCAGACCCGCACCGTGGTCGGCTTGTTGTGTGGTCCGCTGGTGGGAATCGGCGTGCATCTCGTGGCGCTGGGGCGCGCCGGACGCTCAGCCGGCTGA
>DATKEW010000348.1:0-7733 GCA_035511785.1 Mycobacterium sp. | reverse complement strand
GCCAGCGACTCGCGCTTGATGGCTGCCCAGATGCGGTTGTAAATGAAGCCGGTGGACTCCCGGCGCGCCTCGAAGGGATGGACACCGAACTCGGGCAGCACGGTCAGCAGCGTGTCGAGCAGGCCGCGGTCGGTCTGGCCGTCGGACATCAGGTCGACCGCGTTGATCTCCGGTGGCATGTAGAAGTGCACGTTGCACAGCCGCGTTTTATCCCGCACGTTTTCGGCCATCAGACGTGACGGGTACGACGACGAGTTGGTCGCGAAGATGGTGTCCGGCGGTGCCGCTTGGTCGATCTGACCCCACAGGGGAATCTTGATTTCGAGCTTCTCCGCGACGGATTCGACGACAAGCCAGGCGCCGTCCAACGCCCCTTCGAGGGATCCCGCGGCCGTCGCGCCACCCACTTCGCCAAAGCCTCGGTCGGCCACCATCTTCGGCAGCGTCTCGGTCACGTACTGCGTCGCGGCGGCAAGCTGTTCGGAGCGCCGCGCGTGAATTCGCACGGTTCCGCCGCGACTCGCGAACATCATCGCGATGCGGCGACCCAGCGTTCCCGCTCCGATCACCGCGACCGGGCGGTTCTGAATGTCTTCGAATGTGTATGTGTACGAGCCAGTCACACACGCATGCTAAGCCCCGGCCGCCTGCCCGGATCCGCCGCCAACCGATAAAGTTGGCCAGACTGTTGTCCGGGTAGACAACGCGGCCCGACGACAGCATCGCTTTTCGACCGGCATCGCGATATTTTGTGGCTGTAACAGAGGTCAATGGTTTTCCGCGTGAGATAGTGACCGTTGATGGCCGACGTCGATCAACATGCTTTGCAGAGGGATCGGGTCCCTGACGTTCCCGCGGAACTGCGCGACGCGGGCTTCGAAGACGCCGCCGAAATCGGACGGGGCGGCTTCGGCGTCGTGTATCGCTGTGCCCAGCCGCGGCTGGACCGCTCGGTGGCCGTCAAGGTATTGACCGCCGATCTTGACCCGGAAAATCTCGACCGCTTCCTGCGCGAGCAGCACGCAATGGGCCGGCTATCCGGCCACCCCAACATCGTGACCATATTGCAGGTCGGCACCACGACGACGGGTCGGCCGTTCATCGTGATGCCCTTCCACGCGAAGAACTCGCTGGAGGTGCTGATCCGTCGGCATGGGCCGCTGGATTGGCGCGAGACGCTGCGCATCGGCGTGAAGTTGGCGGGTGCGCTCGAAGCCGCCCATCAGGCGGGCATCCTGCATCGTGATGTCAAGCCCGGCAACATCCTGCTGAGCGAGTACGGCGAACCGGAGCTGACCGACTTCGGTATCGCCAGGATCGCCGGCGGCTTCGAGACGGCAACTGGAGTAATCACCGGCTCACCGGCATTTACCGCGCCCGAAGTGCTCGACGGCAAGACGCCCACACCCGCATCGGACGTGTATTCGCTCGGCGCGACGCTGTTCTGCGCGCTGACCGGCCATGCCGCGTTCGAGCGCCGCACCGGCGAAAAAGTGGTCGCTCAGTTTCTCCGCATCACGGCACAACCGATACCGGATCTGCGTGAGCAGGGACTTCCGGCTGACGTGGCGGCGGTTATCGAACGCGCCATGGCCCGGGATCCCACGGCTCGTCCGGCGAGCGCAGCGGCGTTCGGCGAGGAGCTGCGTGAGGTTCAGCGCGCTGGCGGTGTGGCCGTCGACGAGATGGTCCGTCCCGTTGAGTTGGGCATAGAGCGCCAGGCGTCGCCGGTGGCCGCGTCACAGGTTCGGCGTGATACTCGGACTACTACGGCCACATTCCCGGCCACGCCGACGCCGCCGACTCCGGCGACCAAGTACCGACCGCCGGTTCCGACCCGATCGTTGGTTGCCCGCGACCGGCTGATCGACGTTCTTCGGGCGGGCGGTCGACGACGGTGCGTACTCATCCACGCGCCATCGGGTTTCGGCAAGAGCACGCTGGCGGCCCAGTGGCGAGAAGAACTTTGGCGCGACGGCGTCCCGATTGGCTGGCTGACGATCGACGACGACGACAACAACGTGGTGTGGTTCCTGGCGCATCTGCTCGAGTTGATCCGGCGGATCCGTCCCGAACTCGCCGCGTCGTTGGGTCAGGCGCTCGACGAGCACGGCGACGACGCCGCCCGCTATGTCTTGACCGGGCTCATCGACGAGATTCACGAAAAAGACGATCGAATGGCGCTGATCATCGACGACTGGCACCGGGTGTCCGACCCCCAGACCACCGCCGCTCTCGGTTTCCTGCTCGAGCACGGATGTCATCACCTGAGAATCATCGTGACAAGCTGGTCGCGCGCCGGACTTCCGGTGAGCAAGTTGCGGATCAGTGACGAATTGGTCGAAATAGGCGCTGATTCATTGCGTTTCGACATCGATGAGGCACGATCGTTGCTCAACGACGTTGGTGGCTTGCAGCTGTCAGAAAGCGACGTGGAGGCATTGACCACGTCGACCGACGGGTGGGTCGCCGCCCTGCAGTTGGCGGCGCTGTCGCTGCGCGGCGGCGACGACGCCGCCAGCCTGGTCAGCCGACTATGCGGTACTACCGACATGATTGGCGAATTCCTCACCGAAAATGTCCTGGATACGCTGGATCCTGAGATGGTCGAGTTCCTGCTGGCAACGTCGATCACGGAGCGAACCTGTGGTGGGCTGGCGTCGACGCTGGCAGAAGTGCCGCGCGGGCAAGCCATGCTCGAGGACATCGAGCAGCGCGGCCTGTTCCTGCAGCGGATCGACAACGATCCCAATTGGTTTCGCTACCACCATATGTTCGTGGAATTCCTGCGCCGCCGACTCGAGCGTGACCGTCCCGACCGAGTCGAACCACTGCACCGTTCCGCGTCGCTGTGGTTCGCCGAACACGGCCACCTCAACGAAGCCGTCGACCATGCACTGGCTTCGGGCGACGCCACCCGCGCGGTCGACTTGGTCGAGCAGGACGAGACAAACCTGCTCGAGCAGTCGCAGATGACAACGCTGCTCGGAATCGTCAAGAAGTTGCCGCCGCAATTGGTGGTTTCACGGGCGCGGCTCCAAATCACCATCGCCTGGGCGAATATCTTGCTACAGCGACCGGTACCGGCCGACGCCGCGCTGAATCGATTCGAGGCGGCAATCGAACACGGTGATGCCACGGCCGCCATGCAGGCGGATCTACGCGCCGAGGCGGACGTGGTCCGCGGAGTCGCCCAAATATTCGCCGACCACGTGGACAGAGTCGACGACCTGGTCGCCGTTGCCTTGTCAAGGCCGGACACCTTCCATCCGCGGGTAGCGGGGGTGGCTCGAAATGTCGCAGCGTTCGCGGCAATCTACCGCTTCGAATTCGACGCTGCGCACAGCCTGATCGAGTCGGCGATGCCCTACCACGAGATGATGGGGCCGTTCGCCGGCGTCTACGCACGCTGCTACGACGGCATCGCCGCCAGACATCAGCTCGACATCCCGGCCGCCCTCGAGCGATTCAGAGAGGCGTATGTGAGCGGCACCGGAGTTGGGCCGCACTCACATGCCGCCCTGCTCGCCGGTGCGCTTCTCGGCGAACTGCTTTACGAGACCGGCGAGTTGGCCGAGGCCACGCGTCTTCTGGATGAAAGCTATGAACTCGGATCCGAAGGCGGTGGCGTGGACTACCTGGCCGCGCGGTACGTAGTCGGCGCGAGAATCAAGGCAGCGCATGGGGATCGCGGCTCTGCGGTCGAGCGCCTCGCCGACGGCGCGGAGGCGGCTGAGCGGTTGGGGCTACCGCGGCTGGCGGCCGCAATCAACAACGAGCGGATCCGGCTGGGCTTCGAAGTCGAGCCGACGGTTGCCGCCCGGCTACGGGCGACTCGCACAATTCCTCACGGCGACGGAATCGCCCTCGTCACAGCCGAACTCGACGAGAACTCCGGGATTCGGCTGTTGTCGGCGAGCGACTCGGCCGACGACCGGGAGCAGGCGTGCCGACGCGCGGCGGACCTGCTCGCCGGAATCGATGGCAAGCGAAGACCATTGGCGGGGCTGACCGCGCAACTGCTGCTGGTCGAAACACTCAGGGCAACAGGCAGATCGGATGACGCCGGCGTCATCCTGCCGGATGTCGCGGCGCGGTGCGAAGAACTCGGACTGTCCCGTCTGCTCACAGACGCCGGACTCGGGTAGCGGCACGACGAAGACACCAATCGCGAACCACACCGTCGGTGTATTACCGCGTGGCGAGCGCGCCGCGTGACCTACCGATTAAACCGAAATCACTTGTGTAACTGCCGTTTCACTGATTTAAGAAACCTTCTCAAGCCCGGTCTTTGTCGGTGGTTTGAATTCCGGGATTCTCGATCGAGAGGCGTTGATGGCGGCTTTCGATGCGTTGGCCGCCGCGGTCGACAAAGTCGCCGCGGTGGAATGCGAACGAATGCGCCGACGGGTTAGCCGGATGACTGTGACTGTTTGATTTGTATCTGGTCGGTTTCCGTGTATCCCGCCGGTCGGCCGCAGGCCGGCACGATGTAGACGTGTTGAGCTGTCCCCGCACGGGTATTTGGATCCCACGTCATGTGGGAGTTCGCGGCGTATTGCATGTAAGAACCGTCCGCGCAACTTACGTTGTTGAGCGTGTCTAGTACCCATTGACCATCGACCAACCGTGCTTGGCTCACCCCGGCCCCAGCTTTTATGAAGATGCATCCGTCACCGCAGGAATTTACGGTCCAACTGGAGGTGAGGGTTCCGCCAGAAGGCGTTGTCGCGGTCTCGGTGTAACTGCCGTTCATCGTCGGTGTGTCAGCCCACGCTGTGGTAGCTGCACCGACCGCTAAACCGGCGAACATAGCGGTTGCGGCAAAGCATCGTTGATGGTGAATCACACGTTCGGGCTTGTCGCGATTTGGCAGACTTTGCTGCCAGGAACCTGCTGCGCGACGGCGAGGACGACGGCAGCGCTACAGCAGCGTGATCTGATCGGGCTTTTGCTCGGCGGGCTCGAGCAGCTCGGGACCGTTGTTGCGAACGCTGTTCACCAGCGTCGACACCTGCCGCAGCTCGATGCCTCCGGCATCCGGCGGGCGAGTGAGGAATTCGGGATCCAGCCCGGCGTCGGGATTCAGCCAGACGTCCCAATCGGCTTGGGCGAGCATCAACGGCATCCGGTCGTGGATCTCGGCAAGCTCGCCCACGGCGTCGGTGGTGATAATCGTGCAACTCAGCAGCGGCGCAGCATCTTTGGCGGGCTTCCACACCGACCACAGGCCCGCCGCGAACAGCGGCTCGCCGTCGCTGCGATACATGTAGAACGGCGTCTTGCGAGACTTCTTACCGGCCGGAGTGTCGGCGTTGACCCGCCACTCGTAGTAGCCGTCCATGGGTACCAGGCAGCGCTTGCTCTTGGCCGAACCGCGGAACACCGGCGAAGTGGTGACCTTGTCGGCCCGGGCGTTGATCAGCTGCGGCCCCTTCTTCTCGGGGGCCCCGTCGGAACCGGCTTTGACCCACGGCGGGATCAAACCCCAGCGCATGAGCCGGACGCGCCGAGTCGGTTCGTCGTCGGGCTCGCTGTGCCGCGTGACGACAGTGGCGATCGTGGCTGTGGGAGCCACGTTGTAATTGGGCGCCCCGGCATCGGGCGCGGCACCAGTGGCCTCGTCGATCGCCTTGATCTTCTCGGCCAGCAGGGCCGGATCCGTCGTGACCGCAAATCGCCCACACATGACTCCCATGGTGCCTGGTGGCCACGACAGCCGCCGACACGGCAGGATAAAGCGAGTGAGCGGTACCGATTCGTGGACGGCCCCATATACGACGGCGCCGGTGCACGCGACCGTCGCCGTTCCCGGCTCGAAGTCACAGACCAACCGGGCGCTGGTGCTGGCGGGGCTCGCGGCCGCGCAGGGCCTGGGCACGTCGAGGATCAGCGGCGCGCTGCGCAGCCGGGATACCGAGCTGATGATCGGAGCGCTGCGCACCCTGGGCTTGTCCGTCGACGGGACCGGGCCGGAACTGTCGGTCAGTGGCCGGATTGCCCCCGGCGCGGGCGCCCGGGTGGACTGCGGCCTGGCGGGCACGGTGTTGCGTTTCGTTCCCCCGTTGGCGGCGCTGGCCCAGTCGGCGGTGGACTTCGACGGCGACGAGCAAGCCCGGGTCCGGCCCATCGCGCCGCTGCTGGATGCGCTGCGCGGTCTCGGCGTCCGGATCGAAGGGACCGGTCTGCCCTTCCGGGTGCTGGGCAGCGGATCGGTGGCCGGCGGCATCGTAGCGATCGATGCCTCGGCGTCATCGCAGTTCGTGTCCGGCCTGCTGTTGTCCGCCGCGTCGTTCACCGACGGCCTGACCGTGCAGCACACCGGTTCGGCGCTGCCGTCGGCGCCGCACATCGCGATGACCGTGGTGATGCTGCGGCAGGCCGGGGTCGACGTCGACGACTCGGTCCCCAACCGCTGGCACGTTCGCGCCGGCCCGGTCGCGGTCCGGCACTGGGAAGTCGAACCGGACCTGACCAACGCCGTTGCATTCCTGGCAGCGGCCGTGGTCAGCGGCGGAACGGTGCGCGTCACCGGCTGGCCGGCTACCAGCGTGCAACCCGCCGAGAACATCCTGGACATCTTTACCAAGCTGAATGCCGTTGTCACCCAAACCGATTCATTCCTCGAAGTGCGGGGCTCGTCGGGTTACGACGGCTTCGACGTCGACCTGCGTGCCGTGGGTGAGCTGACGCCGTCGGTGGCGGCGCTGGCAGCACTGGCGAGCCCGGGGTCGGTGTCACACCTCTCCGGCATCGCCCATCTGCGCGGGCACGAAACGGATCGGCTCGCCGCGCTGAGCGCCGAGATCAACCGCCTGGGGGGCAACTGCGCCGAAACTCCCGATGGTCTGGTGATCACCGCGACACCGCTGCGGCCGGGCACCTGGCGCGCCTACGCCGATCACCGCATGGCGATGGCTGGCGCGATCATCGGGCTGCGGGTGGCCGGCGTTCGGGTGGACGACATCGGCGCCACCACCAAGACGTTGCCGGAGTTCCCACAGCTGTGGGCGCGCACGCTGGCCGGCCGGGAGCCCAGCGTTTGAGGCCCGGAGACTACGACGAGTCAGACGTCAAAGTCCGGTCCGGCAGGGGATCGCGACCGCGGACCAAGACTCGTCCCCAGCACGCCGACGCCGAGGCCGCCATGGTGGTCAGTGTCGACCGCGGCCGCTGGGGGTGTGTGCTGGGCGGCCGCCCCGATCGCCGGGTCACCGCCATGCGGGCCCGCGAACTGGGCCGCACGCCGATCGTCGTCGGCGACGATGTCGACCTGGTCGGCGATCTGTCCGGACGGCCGGACACCCTGGCCCGCATCGTGCGCCGCCGGGCGCGGCGAACGGTGTTACGGCGCACCGCCGATGACACCGATCCCACCGAGCGAGTGGTGGTCGCCAACGCGGACCAACTCCTGATCGTGGTGGCGATGGCGGATCCGCCGCCACGTACCGGTCTGGTCGACCGGGCGCTGATTGCCGCCTACGCCGGCGGGCTGACACCCATTCTGTGCCTCACCAAGACCGACCTGGCGTCGCCGGGGCCGTTCGAGCAGCAGTTCGTCGATCTGGACCTGACGGTGGTCGCCGCGGGCCGCGACGATCCCCTGCTCGCGGTCGCTGACCTGCTCGCCGGCAAGATCACCGTCCTGCTCGGCCATTCCGGGGTCGGCAAGTCGACATTGGTGAATCGCCTGGTGCCCGAAGCCGATCGGGCCGTCGGCGAGGTGACCGAGA
>DATKEW010000347.1:0-34319 GCA_035511785.1 Mycobacterium sp. | reverse complement strand
AGCTGCTGTTTGGGCTCAGGTCGATGCTTCAGCGAGCGACCGGTGCGGCGGATGTTGAAATGCTGCTAGCCCTCGAGGAGACGCCCGCCAGCAACGCCATCGAGATGGGCGAGCTGATGCCCGAGATCGGAGCGTAGTCGGGCCGGTCTTTGTGGTCGTCTCAAAGAGCCACCTCGACAAGCCAATTCGCTCACACGATGACCCGGGGTATGAGAAAACCGTGGCACAGGCCTCGCGATACCATGCGCCGGTGGATGCGGTGACATCGACGCGGTGTCGGGAGAGGTCATAGCGAACACGCAGGTGTGACCGGGAGCCACGGCGCGGCTTACTTCTTGCTTTTGTCCCCGGCAGCGTCGGTGGATAGCGCCGCGACGAAGGCTTCTTGGGGCACCTCGACGCGCCCGATGGTCTTCATCCGCTTCTTGCCTTCCTTCTGCTTTTCCAGAAGTTTGCGTTTGCGGGTGATGTCACCGCCATAGCACTTCGACAGCACGTCCTTGCGGATCGCCCGGATGTTTTCGCGCGCAATGATTTTCGATCCGATTGCCGCCTGCACCGGCACCTCGAACTGCTGGCGGGGGATCAACTCCTTGAGCTTGGTGGTCATCTTGTTGCCGTAGGCGAACGCCGAATCCTTGTGCACGATCGCACTGAACGCGTCGACGGCCTCGCCCTGCAGCAGGATGTCGACCTTGACCAGCTGGGCCTCTTGCTCACCGGCCTCCTCATAGTCGAGGCTGGCGTAGCCGCGGGTGCGCGACTTCAGTGAGTCGAAGAAGTCGAAGATGATCTCCCCGAGCGGCATGGTGTAGCGCAGTTCCACCCGCTCGGGCGACAAGTAGTCCATGCCGCCCATCTCGCCACGGCGCGACTGGCACAGCTCCATGATGGTGCCGATGAACTCGCTGGGCGCGATGATGGTGGTCTTGACGACGGGCTCGTACACCGTGCGGATCTTGCCCTCGGGCCAGTCCGAGGGGTTGGTCACGAGGATGGCTTCGTCCGCCCCTCCTTCCAAGATCACCCCGTACACGACATTCGGCGACGTCGAGATCAGATCCAGGTCGAACTCGCGCTCCAGGCGCTCGCGGGTGATCTCCATGTGCAGCAGGCCCAGGAAGCCGCAGCGGAACCCGAAGCCCAGGGCCACCGAGGTTTCCGGTTCGTAGGTCAGGGCCGCGTCGTTGAGCTGCAGCCTGTCCAGGGCGTCGCGCAGGTTCGGGTAGTCGGAGCCGTCCACGGGATACAGCCCCGAGTAGACCATCGGCTTGGGCTCACGGTAGCCGGTCAGCGCTTCGGTGGCGCCGTGGCGGGCGGTGGTTACGGTGTCACCGACCTTGGACTGGCGGACGTCCTTCACGCCGGTGATCAGGTAGCCGACCTCCCCCACACCCAGGCCCTCGCTGGCCTTCGGGTCGGGTGAGACGATGCCGACCTCGAGCAGCTCGTGGGTGGCGCCGGTGGACATCATCGCGATGCGCTCGCGCGGGCTGATCTTGCCGTCCACCACGCGCACGTAGGTCACCACGCCGCGGTAGATGTCGTAGACGGAGTCGAAGATCATCGCGCGGGTCGGCGCGTCGGCGTTGCCTTGCGGGGGTGGCACCTCACGCACCACGTGGTCGAGCAGGTCGGCCACGCCCTCGCCGGTTTTGCCGGACACCCGCAGCACATCGCCGGGCTCGCAGCCGATGATGTGGGCGATCTCAGCCGCGTAGCGGTCCGGGTCGGCGGCGGGCAGGTCGATCTTGTTCAGCACCGGGATGATGTGCAGGTCGCGGTCCAGCGCCAGATAGAGGTTGGCCAGCGTCTGCGCCTCGATGCCCTGGGCGGCGTCGACGAGCAGCACCGCGCCCTCACAGGCCTCCAGCGCGCGCGAGACCTCGTAGGTGAAGTCGACGTGGCCGGGCGTGTCGATCAGGTGTAGGACGTAATCGGTTTGATCGACGCGCCAGGGCAAGCGCACGTTTTGGGCCTTGATGGTGATGCCGCGTTCCCGCTCGATGTCCATCCGGTCCAGGTACTGGGCCCGCATCGACCGCTCGTCGACGACGCCGGTCAGCTGCAGCATCCGGTCGGCCAGCGTGGACTTGCCGTGGTCGATGTGAGCGATGATGCAGAAATTCCGAATCTGCGCCGGCGGGGTGAAGGTCTTGTCGGCGAAACTGCTGATGGGAAGCTCCTGGAGCGGCGGTTTACGAGCATCCAGCGTATCCGTGCCCCGGGGCCAAGACCGAATCGCGACCCGCCGCTCGCGTCTATGCTGCGAATATGGCGTCTGCGCGGAAATCGCAGTGGGAGACGTTTCAGCGTTTCGCGGAGAACCTGGTGTTCGATCGGGTTCCGCGGCTGGCCCGGCACGTCCAGAACTCGCAGACCGTGCTGCGGGAACTCCAGCAAGCGGTGAAGATCACCGCGAACGTCATCGCCGCGGTCACGGCGCAGCCGCCCGCCGCGATCACCGCGGGCCGGCCGGTGACCAGCACCAGCTTTCCCACCGCGCAGCGAGCCCGCAAGCTCGTCTACTCCCCGGACCTCGATGGCCGGGCCGATCCCGGGGAGATCGTTTGGACGTGGGTGGTCTACGAGGACGATCCCACCCGCGGCAAGGACCGGCCGGTCCTGGTCGTAGGCCGTGACCGCAGCGTGCTGCTCGGGCTGATGGTGTCCAGCCAGGAACGCCATGGCGCCGATTCCGACTGGGTTGGGATCGGTTCTGGTGATTGGGATTACGAGGGCAGGGAAAGCTGGGTGCGGATGGATCGGGTGCTCGACGTGCCCGAGGAAGGTATCCGCCGCGAGGGCGCGATTCTGCAACGCGAGATCTTCGATCTGGTGGCCGCCCGGCTGCGCGCCGAGTACTCCTGGCGCTAGATATCAGCCCCGCCCGGCTATCAGCCCTGCGTGATGTAGGACTGCAGCTGCCGCTGTTCGGCCTCGAGTTCTTCCATTCGGGTCTTCACCACGTCACCGATGCTGACGATGCCGATCAGCTCTTTGCCCTCCAGCACCGGCACATGGCGCACCCGGTTCTTGGTCATCAGCACGCTCAGCGAGTCAACCGTGTCGGACTTCGTGCACGTGGCGACCGTGGCGGTCATGATCTTCGACACCGGGCGGGACAGCACGCTCGCGCCATGCGTATGCAGTTGGCGCACTACGTCGCGCTCGGACACGATCCCGACGACACCCTCGGCGCCGACCACGACCATGGCGCCGATGTTCTGCTCGGCGAGGCCGGCGAGCAGTTCCCGAACCGTCGCATAGGGATTGATCGTCACCACCGCCGCACCTTTGTTCCGCAAGACATCCGCGATCCGCATCAGGCCTCCCAGGCGATTGTGATCTGCTTCACACCAGGCTACGGCTAACTCGCGCGGCGGGAAAGCCAACGCGAGGGCCGAAAGCGATACTGTCCAATACCCTCGGGCGCACAGCCGAAACCTGCCAGCGGTTGCGCCCGGTGGGCGATTCTAGCGCCCCGTCGAATCAGTCCAATGCCACAACGCGTCGAGGCGGCTTGCAAGGATGGGGCCATGATCGAGGTCACCTTGCTCGGAACCGGAAGCCCCATCCCCGACCCGAACCGCGCTGGGCCGTCGACCCTGATGCGGGCCGGCGGACAGGTGTTCCTGGTGGATTGCGGTCGTGGAGTGCTGCAACGTGCGGCTGCGGTCGGCGTGGGCGCAAGCGGGTTATCGGCGCTGCTGCTCACCCACCTGCACAGCGATCACATCGGCGACCTCGGCGACCTCCTCATCACGCGTTGGGTCAGCACTTTCGCACCGGATCCCGCCCCCCTGCCGATCATCGGACCACCGGGCACCGCGGAAACGGTTGAGGCGACGCTGACGGCGTTCCGCCACGACATCGCTTACCGGATCGCCCACCACGCCGATCTGAATGCGCCGCCAGCGGTCGAAGTCCACGAATACACCGAAGGTCCGGTGTGGGACCGCGACGGCGTATCGATCCGGGTGGCCCCTACCGATCACCGGCCGGTGGCACCAACCATCGGGTTCCGGATCGAATTCGGGGCCGCGTCGGTGGTGCTGGCCGGAGATACGGTTCCCTGCGCCAGCCTGGACGAGTTGGCGGCCAGCGCCGGCGCGCTGGTGCACACGGTGATCCGGAAGGACATCGTCTCCAACATCCCTCAACAGCGGCTCAAGGACATCTGCGATTACCACTCGTCGGGAGAGGAAGCGGCAGCGACCGCGGCCCGCGCGGGGGTGGGAATCCTGATCATGACGCACTACGTGCCCGCTCTGGTCCCGGGGCAAGAAGAGCAGTGGCGCACGCTGGCCGCCACCGAGTTCGGCGGACCGATCGAGCTCGGCGACGACCTGCACCGGGTCGAAGTCAACTAGGCCGTCGCGGCAACGCCGCGCCCGCCGCCACCAGCCAGACCAGCGCCACGACTCGTGCGATCGGCAAGACGACTCCCATTCTCGGCCATACCAACACCAGCGTCGTCACTTCGGCAAGCGCGGCAATGGCCAGGCCGGTCCAGGCCAGCGGTTTGGGCATCAATCCCAGCGTCCGGCCGGGCACGGCCATACCGGCGACCAACAAGCCCAACGCCACCAAGTGCCCCGGGCTGCCGACCAGAAAAACCAGGAAGTAGATCGCCCGAACCAGCGCGGTGTCAGCGCTGATCTCAGGCCGCGACAACGTCCAGCCTAACAACCCGGTCAGTCCCAGCGCGCCGGCCGCCAAGGTTCCGCCCGTCAGCGCGATTGTTGCCGCGGGCTGGGTCACACCGAGCTGCCGCAACCGGGCGCCGGCCGCCGCCGCGTAGATCGCCAGCGGCACCGACGACGCGAACGTTGCGGTGGCGATCACTTGCACCGCGACCGGTTCGGCGCGGACGTATGCCACAACCGCACTCATCGGCCCGTAGGGCAACGGCATCACGCCGCCAAGCGCCACCCCGATGGCCAGTCCACCGAAGAGCAGCCCGATGCAGAGCAGTCCGAGACCCGGCAAGGTCAGCCGACTCGGCGCCGACGCTGGCGAATCGCTCATTGCATCCGGCTACTCCCTAGGCCAGCCGAGTGACCTCCACGATCACGTCGAGGTCGGTTGCGCCCTCGCCTGAGTAGATGCCTCTCAGCGGGGACACGTCGGTGTAGTCGCGGCCGACACCCACACTGACGTATTGCTCGGTGATTTCCGTGTCGTTGGTGGGGTCGTAGTTCCACCAGCCCCCGGTCCACGCCTGAATCCAGGCGTGGCTTCGCCCGTCCACCGTATCTCCGACAATGGCGTTACTTTTGGGGTGCAAGTAACCCGACACATAACGCCCGGGAATTCCCATGCTGCGCAAGATCATTAGCGACAGATGCACGAAATCCTGGCAGACGCCCTTGCCCTCGTTCAGCGCGTCCAGCCCGGACGAGTGTACGCCGGTGGTACCCGGCAGGTAGTCCAGCTCGCCGTGCACCCACTTGGCCGCGGCGACGACGGCTTCTAGGGGCTCATGGTTTTTGGCGATCTTCTTGCCCACGGACGCAACACGCCTGCTTGCCGGGGTCTGAGTGGTGGGACGGAGCAGTTCGTCGAAGCGATCGATCACCGCCTCGGATCGCAGGTCGCTCCACCCGGCCTCCATCGCCGCCGGCTCGGGCCGTTCGGTCTCGATGACCGACGAAGACGTCACCGTGAGATCGGCGTGCGGCGCGTGCAGGTCGAATGCCGTCACGGCGGTGCCCCAATAGTCGATGTAGCGATAGGAGCGAGTCGCCGGAATGGTTTCGACACGGTTGAGAATGACGTTTTGCCTGGCGTCGGACCGCGGCGTCAGCCGGGCTTCGTTGTAAGAGGCGGTCACCGGCGATTGATAGGCATACCCGGTGGTATGCACCACGCGCATCCGCCACATCAGGCTTCCCCCTGCCTGGTGGCCAGGCTGGCGCGCTGGCCGGCATCCGACCACGCTACCCACGGAGTGACGTGGAAATACTGCGCCGACAACGCTTCTCCCACATCGCGGCAGGTTCTCTGCAAGCCCGCCAAGCGGCTCTCCAGTGACTCCAGCAGCGCACCGGGCTGCACGAATTCCAATTCGCTACGTGCCTGACCGAGCAGCCGCTGCGCCTCGGCGGTAGCCCCGATCCGGCTCTGCGAATTGTGCAGCAGCTCGTCGAGGTTATGTTCGGCCAGCCTCAGCGAGTAGAACACCGAACGCGGAAACAGACGGTCGAGCAGCATGAATTCGACCACCCGGCCCGCGTCCAGCACACCGCGGTACGTGCGCAGGTAGGTGTCGTGCGCGCCGGCCGAGCGCAACAGCGTCACCCACGCCGGCGAGGACGCGCTGTCCCCGACCCGTGACAGCAACAGCCGCACCGTCATGTCGACGCGCTCGATCGCGCGGCCCAGCAACATGAAGCGATATCCGTCGTCACGGGATAGCGTCGAGTCGGCCAGGCCGGCAAACATTGCCGCCCGACCCTCGATGAACGACAGAAACTCGTGTGGCCCAAGGCGTTTGGCGGCACGCTCACGTTCGGGCAGGGCATGGTAGGTCGTATTGAGACACTCCCAGATCTCACTGGACGTCACTTCGCGCGCCGACTTCGCGTTCTCGCGCGCCGCCGTGATCGCGTCGACGATCGAGCAGCCGCCCTGGTTGTTGGTGCAATAGGCGACCAGGTCGGTCACCGACCAGACATCCAGGTCATCTTCCGGCGCTTCGATACCGAGGACCCGCAGCAACAAACGAGATGCTTGATCGGGATCGACGCTGGAATCCTCGAGCAGTTGGTGCAGCGCGACATCCAGAATTCGCGCGGTGTCATCGGCACGCTCGACGTAGCGACCGATCCAGTAGAGCGCCTCAGCGTTGCGGGCCAGCATCAGCGGATCGCCTTTTGCTTCTGCTTTTTCGGCTTTTGTTGCTGTTGCTGTTGCTGCTGTTGTTGCTGTTGCTGTTGCTCGTCCTGCGGCTGTTCAACCTGCAGCCGCTGTTGCGTCCGCGGCGAGCCGTCGGGAACCGGGCCCGGGATGGCTTTCGGTAGCGAACGCACGACTTCGGCGGCACCCAGCTCCCGGGCGACGGCCGCGGCGCGGGGCGCGAGCACCCAGGTGTCCTTCGAGCCGCCCCCCTGGCTGGAGTTGACCACCCGTGAGCCCTCGACCAACGCCACCCGGCTCAGCCCACCGGGCAGCACCCACACCGCGTCGCCGTCGTTGACCGCGAACGGCCGCAGGTCGACATAACGCGGCGCCAGTGTGTTGCCGACCTGGGTCGGAACGGTCGACAGTTCCATCATCGGCTGCGCGATCCAGCTTCGGGGATCGTCGCGAATCTTCTTGCCGACGGCCGCCAACTCTTTCTCGGAGGCCTGCGGTCCGAACACGATGCCGTAGCCGCCGGACCCCTCGACCGGCTTGAGGACCAACTCGTCGATCCGGTCGAGCACCTCTTCGCGTTCGTCATCCAGCCAGCACCGGAAGGTCTCCACGTTGGCCAGCAGCGGCTTCTCGCCCAGGTAGTACTCGATCATGGTGGGCACGTAGGTGTAGACCAGCTTGTCGTCGCCGACACCATTGCCGATCGCACTGGAGATGACGACGTTGCCGGCCCGGGCGGCGTTGACCAGACCGGCCACCCCAAGCACCGAGTCGGCGCGGAACTGCAGGGGGTCGAGGAAGGCGTCGTCGATGCGCCGATAGATGACGTCGACTTGGCGCTCCCCCTCTGTGGTGCGCATGTACACCTGGTTGTCGCGACAGAACAGGTCGCGGCCCTCGACCAGCTCGACGCCCATCTGCCGCGCCAGCAGCGAATGCTCGAAATACGCCGAGTTGTACACCCCGGGCGTCAAAACCACGACGGTGGGGTCGGCCTCGTTGGTGGCCGCGGAGTTGCGCAGCGCGCGCAGCAGGTGCGAGGAGTAGTCGTCGACGGCACGCACCCGGTGAGTGGCGAACAGGTTCGGGAAAACCCGCGCCATGGTGCGCCGGTTCTCCATGACGTACGACACACCCGAGGGCGAGCGCAGGTTGTCTTCGAGGACCCGGAAGTTGCCCTTCTCATCGCGGATCAAGTCGATGCCGGCGACATGGATTCGCACGCCGTTGGGCGGCACGATGCCCACGGCCTGGCGGTGAAAGTGCTCGCAGGACGTGATCAACCGGCGCGGGATGACGCCGTCATTCAGGATCTCCTGATCGCCATAGATGTCGTCGAGGTACATCTCGAGGGCCTTGACCCGCTGGGTGATGCCGCGCTCCAACCGGCTCCACTCGGCGGCCGAGATCACCCGCGGCACCAGGTCAAGCGGAAAAGGCCGCTCCTGACCCGACAGCGAAAACGTGATGCCCTGGTCGATGAACGCCCGGGCCAGCGCTTCGGCCCTGGCCTTGAGGTCTGAGGCGTCCGATGGCGCAAGCTCGGCGTATATACCCTTGTACGGGCCGCGGACGTTGCCCTGAGCATCGAACATCTCATCGAAGGCCATCGAATAGACGTCCGACGTGTTGTATCCGCCGAAGATGCGCTCAAATTGTGGCCGCAGAAGCGTGGGGCCGCGCGACCCCCGCCTGGTCTCCTCAAGCTGGCTCGTAAGACTCACTTCTCAGATGCTGCCTCAAATTGACGTTGCGGCAGGTCACGGGTTCCCCTTTTGGGAGAAAACGTAACCGACTGATAACCTGGGCAGTCGCCGCCGGGGTATATCGGGCGCCTCAAGCCAACACCGAATCTAAGAAGGAAACAACGCGTGGCCAATATTAAGTCGCAGCAGAAGCGCAATCGCACAAACGAGCGCGCCCGACTGCGCAACAAGTCGGTGAAGTCCTCGCTGCGCACCGCCGTGCGCGCGTTCCGCGAGGCCGCTCACGCCGGCGACAAGGAGAAGGCCGCGGAGTTGCTGGTGGCGACCAACCGCAAGCTGGACAAGGCGGCCAGCAAGGGCGTGATCCACAAGAACCAGGCGGCCAACAAGAAGTCGGCGCTGGCGCGGGCACTCAACAACCTCTGAGCCGGTCTGCGGGCCCACCATTCATCGGCCGCGGTCGGCCACCAGCTCGGCCACCTGCCTGACCGCGGATTCCAACGCGTAGTCGGCGTCTGCAACGGCACCCTTGACGTTGGCGTTGAGAACCGCCACCACTTTCATCGCGGTTGCCACCGTGTCGCGCGACCAACGCCGGGCCTGTTTCTGGGCTTTCTGCACCCGCCAGGGCGGCATCCCCAGCTGCGCCGCCAGCCGGTAGGGGTCGCCCGACAGCGGCCCCACCCGGCCGATGGTGTGCACGGCTTCGGCCAGCGCATCGGCCAGCACCACCAGTGGCTCGCCGCGCATCATCGCCCACCGCAGCGCCTCCGTGGCTCCTTCGATGTCGCCGGCCACGGCCTTGTCCGCGATGTCGAATCCTTTCACTTCCGCTTTGCCGGTGTGATAGCGCCGCACCGCGGCGGCATCCACGGCACCGGCGGTGTCAGAGACCAACTGCGAACACGCCGAGGCCAGTTCGCGCACGTCGGAGCCAACGGCGTCGAGCAGGGCGGTCACCGTCTCCTCGTCGACCTTGACCCGCAGCGCGCGAAACTCCTTGCGAATGAAGTCGACGCGTTCGCTGAGCTTGGTGATCCGCGCGCACGGATGTACTTGCGCGCCGAGCTTTTGCAGCTCACCGGCCAACGCTTTGGCTCGCCCGCCACCCGAATGCACCACCACCAGCACCGTGCCCGGCGGGATGTCGGCGGCAGCCGCGGCGATCACCCCGGCCGCGTCCTTGCCCGCCTCGCCGGCGGCCTCCAGCACAACGATGCGCTGGTCGGCGAACAGTGACGGGCTCAGCAATTCGGCGAGCTCGTAAGTACCGACGTCACCGGCCCGCGTCCGGCTGACCGGCACATCGTCGGCTCCGGGGTCGGTGCCCGCACGCAGCCGCGCCGACCGCAGCAGGTCGCCCACCGCCCGCTCGACCAGCAGTTCCTCGTCTCCCAGGACCAGGTGCAACGGTGCAAGCTCGCTCACCCCACGATGGTGTCACGTGAGTCTGACTAGGGGCCGACGAGTCCCGACAGCGACCAGGCCAACACGCAAATGACGACTGCCGCGCCGCCTGATCCGGCCGCTACGCGAAACCAGCGCCACCGCCACAACAGCAGCGCCAGCAGAAACACCAGCACGGTGGCGCCGCCGACCACCAGCACACCGGCCGTACCGGACGGGACGGGCACGGTCGCCGCGGGAACAGCGGCCGCAACGTGCGCCACCCTCAACACCCACCACAGCTCGGGGCCGGCGAATCGGATCAGCAGCTGCGCACCGGTCGGCCACACCGGGCACAACACGGCCGCCGCACTGCCCAGCACGGTGATCGGAGCTATCGCCGCGGCCACCGCGAGATTGGCGACCGCGGCGACCAGGCTGAGCCGACCGGAGATACCGGCGATCAGTGGAGCGGTCACGACGTGCGCGGCCAAGGCAACTGCGAGCGCATCCGCCAGCGGCTTGGGGCAGCCTTTCCCCGCCAGGCGCCGTGACCACACCGGCGCGACGGCGACCAGCGCGGCCGTCGCCAGCACCGACAGCGCGAAGCCCACATCGACAGCCAGCTGGGGAGCGACGACCAGCAATATCAGCACCGTGGCTGACAGGGCCGGAATCGCTTGCCGGCGCCGCGAAGACAGCATCCCCGCCAACGCGATGGCACCCATCACGGCCGCCCGCAACACGCTTGCCGTCGGTTGGACGACGATGACGAAAGCCACCAGTGCCGCCGCGGCAAGCGCCACGGCCGCCCGAGGGCCGACCAGCCCGGCCGAGAACAGCACCGCCGCGCACACGATCGTGACGTTGGCGCCCGATACCGCCGTCAGGTGCGTCATGCCGGCGGCGCGAAACTCACGGCCGGTGTCGGCGCTCACCGCCGAGGTGTCGCCGAGGACCAGGGCGGGCAGCATCGCGGCCTGCTCGGCAGACAATGCATCGCGGGCGGCGGCGGCGAAGCGGCGGCGAACAGCGTGAGCGGCCCGCTGCAGCGCACCGGCCTGACCCATCGTTGGACGGCCCGTCGCGTTGAGCACGGCGACCGTCAAGTCATGGCGGGCGGGACGGTTGATGCGCGCAGTGAACCGCACCGGCTGGCCCACCATCACGCCACCGAAGTCCGAGGCCCGCGCGAAAACGACTACCCGGCCAGATATTTCGTCGGCGCGCAGCCGCTGCAGCGTGGCACGAAACATCAGCCTGCCTGAGCCCAACGACAGCGCGCTCTCGGTGGGGGTGACCGTCACCGGGGCCGCGGTCCCGAACGCCGCGGTGATCGGATGGCGAGCTACCGCATCGGAGCGCAGGGCGGTCGCGAACCCAAAGCCCGCCCCAACGACACCGATCGCCAGCACGCCGGCGCTGATCGCCCGCAGGCGCGGGCGTCGGCCACGCCGGCGCGCCGCGCACAGTAGCGTGCACGCGGCGGCGACCAGCAGGACGCAGCAGAACGCCAACACCCGGCCGACCGGCCACAAGATTCCGGCGGCAGTGACTGTCCAGCTGGTGAGCGCGGCCGGGACCAGGCGGACGTCGAGGTGCGCCGGCGGCGATTCATCGAAGCCGGCCTGGCGCACCGGTGTCAGACACGGACCAGGGAACGCAGCTTTTCCAGCCGCGCCGGGCCGATGCCGTCGACATCGGCAAGCTGGTCGACGCTGGTGAATTTGCCGTTGGCCTGCCGCCACGCCACGATCGCGGCCGCGGTGACCGGTCCGACCCCGGGCAAAGTGTCCAGCTGCTCCACGGTCGCGATGTTGAGGTCGAGGGCCTCACCCGCCTTCGGCTTGACCGATCCCGATATCGGTGCCGGCGCCCCGGGCATCGGCGCAGAGCCGGACGCCACCGAGCTGCCGAGCGCCGTCGGCTTCCCCGAAACAGGGGCCAGCCCGACCACGATCTGCTCGCCATCGCCGAGCGGACGGGCCATGTTCAACCCGATCGTGTCGGCACCGTCCACCGCACCGCCGGCGGCCTGCAGCGCATCGGCGATCCGCGCACCGGGCGCCAGGGTGACCAGACCGGGGGTGTGCACCAGGCCGACAACGCTGACCACCACCGGCCGGTCGGAACCCGCCGGTTGGCCGGCAGCCGGACTCGCCGACGATCTCGGGTTTGTCGTGGACGCGTTCTCGACCGGGGGCAGCTTGGCCGACATCACCGGCGCGGGCTTATCGCGCACCAACGTGAATATCGTGACCAGCACCGCCAGGGCGGCCACCACCGCTAACGCGATGGCGCCGGCGCGACCCGGATCGGTCCGCAGCCTGGCCACCCAGCCGCGGCGCTGTGAACTATCGGGAAGCCACCGCGGCAGCAACGAGTTCTGATCGTCGTCCGGCGCGTCCCGGCCTGGCTCCGAGTCCTCGGGCCCGGCGTGCGAATCGGCATCCGGGTCTGCACCGAGTCGCCGATGCAGTCGATCGGCGGGAAGTTCAGTTCGCATGCGCCGACGGTAAGTGCGCCGACCGCCACGATGGCCCCGCGCAGCGGCGTCACGACCCCCACCTGTGCAGTAACCCGAGGCTGTGCACAAGCCGCGTACGCGATGGGTCACTATGGAAAGCGGAGCGAACGAACCAGGACCGGATGCCCGTTGGTCGCCGCGCTCACCCCGAGACGACAGGAGGCTTGCCATGCAACTGGCGCTCACACCCGAGGAAGCCGCGTTCCGCGAAGAGCTTCGCACCTTCTACACCACCGAGATCCCCGAAGATCTCCGCGAGCTGGTGCGCCAGGGCTCGTCGCTGTCCCGCGACCAGCTCGTCACCACCCAGAAGATCCTGAACGATCACGGGCTCGCGGTGCCGAACTGGCCGGTCGAATGGGGCGGCAAGGACTGGACACCCACCCAGTACCAGATCTGGGCCGACGAGATGCAATTGGCGTGCGTCCCGGAGCCGTTGAACTTCAACGTCAAGATGGTCGGCCCGGTGATCGCCGAATTCGGCTCCGAGGAGCTCAAGCGGCGCTTCCTGCCGCCGACCGCCAGTATCGACATCTGGTGGTGCCAGGGTTTCTCCGAGCCGGAAGCCGGCTCCGACCTCGCCGCGCTGCGCACCACCGCGGTGCGGGATGGCGACAGCTACGTCGTCAACGGGCAGAAGACGTGGACGACGTTGGGCCAGTATGCCGACTGGATCTTCTGCCTGGTGCGCACCGACCCGCAGGCGCCCAAGCGCCAGGCCGGCATTTCGTTTCTGCTCATGGACATGGCGACGCCCGGCATCACCCTGCGCCCGATCAAGACGATTGACGGCGGCCGCGAAGTCAACGAGATTTTCTTCTCCGACGTTCGGGTTCCGGCCGATCAACTTGTGGGACAAGAGAATCAGGGCTGGACGTACGCGAAGTTCCTGCTGGGCAACGAGCGTACCGGCATCGCCGGGGTGGGCCGCACCAAGGTCCGCCTCGCCGAGGTGAAAAAGCACGCCCGACAGATCGGACTGCTCGACGATCCGCTGTTCGCGGCGCGCCTGGCCGAGGCCGAAAACGAGGTGCTGGCACTGGAGCTGACGCAGTCTCGAGTGACCACGGACTCCGCGGACGGTAAACCCAACCCGGCGTCGTCGGTGCTCAAGATGCGCGGCAGCCAACTGCAGCAGACAGCCACAGAGCTGCTCGTCGAGGTCGCCGGACCCGACGCGCTTCCGGTCGACGGCGACGACATCGAGTCACCGGCCTGGGCGCAATCCAGCGCCCCGCGCTACCTCAACTACCGCAAGACATCGATCTATGGCGGCAGCAACGAGGTGCAGCGCAACATCATCGCGTCCACCATTCTCGGATTGTGAGGCAGCCATGGACTTTCAGCTGAGCGACGAGCAGGCCCTGCTCCGCGACACCACCCGCGATTTACTGTCACGCACGTATGACCCGGAAAGCCGCAACAAGATCATCGAGAGCGATCTCGGCTGGAGCCGCGATGTGTGGAGCCAGCTCGCCGACACCGGGATTCTGGGCCTCGGGTTCGAGCCGGACGAGGCGGGACAGATCGAAATCATGGTGGTGCTCACCGAGGTCGGCCGGCGGTTGGCACCCGAACCCGTCGTGCACGCCGCCTTGGCGCCCGGTGCGGTGATCGCCGAGCACGGCAGCGACGCGCAAAAGCAACTGCTGGATGAGGTCGCGGCAGGTCAAAAGCTGCTTGCGTTCGCTCACCTGGAAACCGGCCACCGCAAGCCGGACGCCACTGTCGTCACTCAGGCTGCGCGGCAAGGTGATTCGTGGACCCTGAGCGGAACGAAGAATCCGGTCCTGGCCGGCGACTGCGCCGACGTGCTGGTGGTCAGCGCCGCATTGCCGGACGGCGGCACCGGGTTGTTCCTGGTCGAGAGTGACGCCGTGAAGCGGCAGCCGTACCCGACGTTCGACGGTCAGCGCGGCGCCCAGATCCAACTGGACTCCGCGCCCGCCGAGCCTCTCGGGGACGCGGCAAATGTCCAAGATGCCTCCCCCGCCATCCGCGACGCCATCATCCGCATCCAGTCGGCCTTGTGTGCCGAAGCCGTCGGAGCGATGGAGGAAGCGCTGCGCCTCACCACCGATTACCTCAAGACCCGCAAGCAATTCGGCGTCACGCTCAACAAATTCCAGGCGCTCACCCAGCGGGCCGCCGACATGTACGTGTCGCTGGAACTGGCCCGCAGCATGAGTTTCTACGCCGCGATGTCGATCGCCGACGGGAACCTCGACCCGGTGATCGCGTCGCGGGCCAAGTTGCAGGTCGGCCGGTCCGGCCGGCATATCGCTCAGGAGTCGATCCAGCTGCACGGCGGCATCGGCATGACCGCGGAATACCCGGTCGGCCACTATGCGGCCCGGCTCACGGCGATCGAGCACACCCTGGGCTCCTCGCAGGACCACCTGCAGGTCCTGATCGACCACATCGCCGACTACGACTTAGCCCGGCTGTAGCGCATGGCCGAGCTCTCCGCCGAAGTCGTCGAGTTCCTGTCGGCCGGCACCCGCACCGGAATGCTGGGTTACGTTGCCGCCGACGGCAGACCGCTGGTCGCGCCGGTGTGGTTCGTCGTCGACGATGGCCAGCTGGTGTTCAACACCGGCCGTGACACGTCGAAAGGCCGTGCCCTGGTGCGTGATTCGAGAGTTGTCATCTGCGCGGACGACCCCCATCCGCCCTATTCGTTCGTGCAGGTGCAGGGCGTGGCGACGGTGACGGAGGATCCGCAGGACCTGCTGGACATCGCGACCCGGACCGGCGCACGGTATATGGGCGCCGACCGCGCAGAAGAGTTCGGCCGCCGCAACGCGGTTCCCGGCGAACTGGTGGTCCGAGTTCGTCCCACCAAGGTCATCGCCGGATTCGACGTCAGCGACTGATCGCACCAACGCGCCCGCCGTCAAAGGAGACCCGATGAGCGCAACCAGCACCGAGCGTCCCCTGCGCGTGATCCAGTGGACGACCGGGAACATTGGTCGGCGATCGCTGCACGCCATCATCGGCAGAACCGACATGGAGCTGGTCGGCGTCTACGCGCATGGACCGGACAAGGTCGGTGTCGATGCCGCTGAACTGGCCGGCTGGCCGGACCCGACCGGAGTGCAGGCGACCAATGACATCGACGCGCTGCTCGCGCTGAGGCCCGATGCGTGTTGCTATAACCCGTTGTGGCCCAACATCGACGAATTGGTCCGCCTGCTGGAATCGGGCGTCAACGTGTGCTCCAGCGCGGCCTGGATCACCGGCGGTAAGCAGACACCGCAGGACCGCAGACGCATCGAGGATGCCTGCGAACGCGGCGGCTCGACGATCTTCGGCAGCGGCGCGCACCCCGGGATGAGGAACATGGTCGGCATGGTGCTCAGCGCTTCCTGTGAGCGCGTCGACGAGATCCGGATCACCGAATCGGTGGACTGCTCGACATACGAATCGGCGGAAACCCAGACGGCGATGGGGTTCTCACAGGATCCCGACACGCCGGGGCTGGCCGAAAGCGTGCGTCGGGAGAGCGAGGTGTTCGCGGAGTCGGCGGCGTTGATGGCCGATGCGATCGGTGCGAAGCTGGACAAGATGACCTTCGACGTCACGTTCACCGCGGCCACCGCCGATTCCGATCTGGGCTTCATGAGGATCCCCGCGGGAACGGTCGGCAGCGTGTTGGGCTACCACCGCGGCTGGGACGGCGATCGAAATGTCGTCAGCGTCGGATTCAACTGGGTCATGGGCAGCCATGTGGTACCGCCCAAGCCGCTGGAGCACGGCCACGTCATCCAGGTCTTCGGGTTACCCAACATGCGTACCGTGCTGCACTGCCTGCCGCCAAAGGATTGGACCGAACCCGGGTTCATGGGCCTGGGGATGATCTACACCGCGATGCCGGTTACCAATGCAGTTCCCGCAGTGGTGGCCGCCAGGCCCGGGATTGTGACGCTGGCGGACTTGCCGCCGGTCACCGGCCGAGTAGGGCGCTAGACCCGTGATGATCGTCGCCAGGACCGCACCCCGAGGAACGGTGCCGTGCACTAAGGTTTACGATGCTTAGCTGAGCAAAGGTTCCGTTGACAACTAATGTTGTCGACGGTGGTGGCGAGCTTTGCGGCAGGACAGCGGGCCAGGCAGGGGTGAGCGGAAGGCGGTCGGGTGATGACGAGTCCAGGTTCAACCACCGGTGCGATAACCCGCGCATTCAAACGAGCCTGGATACCCGTGCTCCTGGTCGTGGTTGTCGCCGTCTCGGGACTGGTCGTGACGCGGCTGCATAAGATCTTCGGCTCCCAGGACCTCAACGCGAACGCCGGCGCCGGGATCGAGATCGTGCAGTTCAACCCGAAGGTGGTCGTCTACGAGGTGTCCGGCCCACCCGGGAGCACCGCGGACATCAACTACTGGGACGAGAACGCCAACACGCACCAGATCAATGCGGTCCCGCTGCCGTGGTCGACCACGATCTCGACCACACTGCCGGCGGTTAGCGCCAACATCGTGGCGCAGACCGACGGCGACCAAATCAGCTGCCGCATCACCGTGGACGGTGTGGTCCGCGAACAACAAAACTCCAACGGCCACAACGCCCAGACCTTCTGCTTGGTGAAGTCAGCATGAGCGACCTGAACAGCAAGAGCCACGTAACCACCGGCGACACCGATGACACCGGGCCGATCCGCACCCAGAGCCCGGCTAAGGCTGAGCGCGGCCACCGGCCAGTCATCCCCCACACCATGCGCATATTCGCGATTCCAATCATCCTGGGCTGGGTGTTTGTGACGGTCTTGGTGAATGTCATCGTCCCGCGACTAGAGGTCGTCGGCGAAGCGCACTCGGCGCCGATGACACCACTGGACGCGCCGTCCATGAAGGCGATGATGCTGCTGGGTCACAACTTCCACGAATTCGATTCCAACAGCACCGTGATGATCGTGCTGGAAGGCCAGCAGCCCCTCGGCGACGACGCGCACCGCTACTACGACAACCTGATTCGCCAACTGCGCGCGGATCCCAAGCACATCCAGCACATTCAGGACTTCTGGGGAGACCGGCTGACGGCTGCGGGAGCACAGAGCGCTGACGCCAAGGGTTCCTACGTCATGTTGAACCTCGCCGGCAACCAGGGCACGACGCAGGCGAATGATTCCGTGGATGCCGTCCGCAAGGTGATCGACCGTAACCCGCCGCCACCCGGGGTGAAGGCGTACGTCACCGGTCCCGCCGCACTCAGCGACGACATGCACATCATCGGGAACGCCAGCCTGGCCAAGATCACCATGTTCACCCTGGCTGCCATCGCGATCATGTTGCTGCTGGTCTACCGGTCCATCGTCACCACGCTGGTCCAGCTGTTCATGACCTTCATCGCATTGGCATGTTCGCGAGGGGTCGTCGCGGTTCTCGCGTATCACGATGCATTCGGGCTCACCACGTTCGCCGCCAACATCCTGACCATGTTGGCGATCGCGGCCGGGACGGACTACGGGATCTTCCTCGTCGGCCGCTATCAAGAGGCGCTCCGGGCCGGCGAGGATCGAGAGACCGCCTACTACACCACATTTCGCGGGGTCGCACCGGTTGTCTTGGGGTCGGGCCTGACCATTGCCGGGGCGACTTACTGTCTGAGCTTGGCCCGGCTGCCCTGGTTCAACACCATGGGCGCACCCGTTGCGATCGGAATGCTGGTCGTGGTGTTGGCCGGGCTCACGCTGGGTCCCGCGGTTGTTTTCGTGGGCAGCCGCTTCCACCTGTTCGAGACGAAACGGGCGGCCAAGAGGGGTCGGCTGTGGCGGCGGGTGGGCACCGCGGTAGTGCGTTGGCCCGCACCGATTCTGGCCGTCAGCGCCGCGATCGTCCTGGTCGGTATGGTCGCCCTGCCGGGCTTCAAGACGAGCTACAACGACCGCTACTACCTGCCGACCTCAGCCCCGTCCAACCTCGGTCAAGCGGCCGCGGACCGGCATTTCTCTCAGGCCCGGATGAACCCCGACATGTTGATGGTCGAAGCCGACCATGACATGCGGAATCCGGCGGACATGCTGGTGTTGGACAGGGTGGCCAAAAACGTCATGCGCACGGTAGGTATCGCCATGATCCAGGACATCACCAGGCCGCTGGGCATTCCGATTCAACACAGCTCGATACCGTTCCAGAACAGCATCCAAAGCCAAACGACCATGCAGAATATGAGCTTCCTCAAACAGCGCATCGCCGACATCCTCAAGTTGGCCGACGAGCTGCAGGTCAACATCGACGTCACGGAGCGCCAGTACGAGGTGACGCGAGATCTTTCCAATGCCGCGGACGACAGCGCACGGACCACGGCGGAAACGTCGGAAATCACCGATACGTTGCGCAACCACATCGCGGATTTCGACGACTTCTGGCGCCCGATACGCAGTTACTTCTACTGGGACAAGCACTGCTACGACATTCCGATGTGCTGGTCGTTGCGGTCGCTCTTCGACTCGCTGGACGGGTTCGACCAGCTTGCCGAGAAGTTCCACGAACTCACGGCCGACATCCAGCACACCGCCTCGGCCACGCACGAGCTGATGACGCTGTTCCCCACGCTGATTGCGACGCTGAAGGCCACCAAGGGCATCACGCTGACGCTGTACCAGACGTTCTCGGCGCTCATCAATCAGCTAGAGGCGATGAGCGATACCTCGATCGTGATGGGGCAGAGCTTCGATACCTCCAAAAACGATGACTTCTTCTACCTGCCTCCTGAGGCTTTCCAGAACCCGGACTTCCAGACGGGACTGCGAATGTTCCTATCGCCGGATGGGAAGTCGGCGCGCTTCTTCATCACCCACCAGGGCGACCCCATGACTCCGGAAGGAATCTCTCGGGTCGACTCCGAGCGCACCGCCGCGCAGGAGGGGCTGAAGCAATCGTCCCTGTCGGACGCCAAGGTCCATCTCGGTGGAACCGCCGCGACATTCAAAGACATGGCCGACGGCGAAAAATACGACCTCATGATCGCGGTGGTCTCGGCGCTCACGCTGATCTTCATGATCATGCTGCTGCTCACCCGAAGCGTGGTTGCCGCGCTGGTGATCGTCGGCACCGCGGCCAGCTCGATCGCCGCGTCATTCGGGCTGTCCGTGCTGATTTGGCAGGATCTGTTCGGCATCAAGATCCACTGGATCGTCGCGGCGCTCTCCGTCATCATCCTGTTGGCCGTTGGATCCGACTACAACCTGCTGCTGGTCTCCCGGTTCAGGGAAGAGATCCATGGCGGACTCAAGACGGGAATCATCCGGTCAATGGCCGGAACCGGCGGGGTGGTGACGGCAGCGGGTCTGGTGTTCGCCTTCACCATGGGCTCGATGCTCGGCAGCGATCTGCGGGTTATCGGTCAGTTCGGTTCCACGGTCTGCGTTGGTCTACTGATGGACACGTTGATCGTGCGGACGCTACTGATGCCGTCAATCGCCGTGCTGCTGGGGCGTTGGTTCTGGTGGCCGCAGGTTGTCCACCCGCGGGGTGACAACGCCCGACGAACGTGACGCGCTTACGTTTCCGGTAATTCCAGACAGACCGCGACGGCGCCGGCGCCGACGTGCAGCCCGAGCACCGGCCCCAACGGCGTGACGATCGCCGGCTCGCACGCCGGTAGCCGCCGCGCCAGGGTGGCCGCCACCTCGCTCGCGCCCTCGGGGTTGGCGACGTGGTGCACCGCCAACGCTGCGGAGCCATCGCCGACGATCTCGCAGACCCGGTCGATCATCGCCGCCGTTGCACCGCTGACGGTGCGCACCCGTTGGGCCAGAACAAGTTTGCCGTCCTCGACGCGCAGTAATGGTTTGAGCGCCAGCGCGGTGCCCAGCCACGCCTTGGCGCCACCGATCCGACCGCTGCGGCGCAGATTGTCCAGCCGGTGCACCACCATGAACGCGTGGCTGCGGGACACGGCCGAACTCGCAGCGTCCGCGACAGTGTCCAGGTCGCCGCCGGCGGCCGCGGCGCGCGCGGCGGCCAGCACGCAAAAGCCGGTGCCCATCGCGGCCGACCTCGAGTCGATCACCCGCACGGCCGGATCGAGGTCGGCCGCGGTCCGTTGGGCGTTGCCGTAAGTTCCCGACAACGCCGACGAAATGTGCACCGCCACCACACCCTCCCCACCGCTGTCGGCCAACGCCTCCTGGTAGACGTCGGCCAGTTCGGCCGGCGTGGCCGCCGCCGTCGTGGCGTGGAGCTTGTGGACATCATCGGGGACTTCGTCCACGCCGTCGCGCAGATCGTCGCCGTCAAGCAGGATGTGCAGCGGAACTATTCGTATCGACCACTTTTCGAGCAACTCGGCCGGCAGGCGCGACGACGTATCGGTCACCACCACGACAGACATGGTGCTACCCGCGTGGCTTCTCGGTCGGTATCCCGGCTTCGGCCAGCGCCTTGAGTATCAGCTCCGCAACCGCCTGGTGGGCCTCGAAATTCCAGTGGATGCCGTCGGGATTGCCACGTCCACTCGTAATGTGTTCGGCCACAGCGGCTTTGAGGTCCACCAAGGGAAGGTCATGGCTCTGCGCCCATTCCGTAATCGCCGCCGCGGTCCCCGCCCGACCATGGTGGGCTTTGCCGTATGTCTCAGCGATGTGGACCGACGGCAGCGACGCCACGATCGGGATTCCGGGACGATTGAAATCGATTGCACCGCGGGTCTGTTCAAGGTACTCGGCGCTCAAGTGCGGCGGCAACGCGGACCTGGCCACCGGTGAGAGCCTGGGCTGCACCCAGGCGTAACCATCGCGGACCCAGCGCCGCAGCCACGGCGGCCGCACGTAGCGGATCAGCTCGCGCAACGCTGTCGGCAGCACCGAGGGCAGCGAATCCATCCCGCCGGTCGCGAATATCACCGCACCCGCCCTGGGCAGCGCCGCCCAGGCACGCGGGTCCTGGGTTGCCGCCCACCAAATGTCGCGGCACGTCCAGCCGATGCGGCCGATCAGTTCCAAATCCCAATCCAGTTGTGAAGCAACAATATTGGGCCAGATACGGGCATCGTCGGCGGGCAGACCCCCGGTGGGCCCGTAGTAGGCCAGCGAGTCCGCGAATACCAGCAGTACCGGTCGTGCTTCAGAGGACATCGTTGGACACCTGCGCCGAAGCGTTCCACACATCGAGGCGCCAGCGCATGCTGTCAAAGTCAACGCCGTAATCGTCGGAATGGCCGGACAACTGCACCCAACTGGCATTGCCCATACCGCCTAAAACCGGCCAGTTGGCCACCGGGAGCTTCAGCAGCGCAGCCGACAACGCGGCGATAAGGCCGCCGTGTGCCACCAGCACCACTGGTCGATCCGGTTGGTTGGTGTCACCCCATTCCGGGTCGCCGGATACCAGTTCGGCAACCAACGGCAGGCTGCGACCGGCCACGTCGACCCTGCTTTCCCCGCCGTGGGGTGCCCACGTTGCGTCTTCGCGCCATGCCAACCGGGCGCCGGGAGCCTCGGCGTCGATCTGGGCGTGAGTCAAGCCCTGCCAGTCGCCAAGATGGGTCTCCCGCAACCGGTCGTCCACCCAGACCTTCAGCCCGGTTCGCTCCCCCAGCTTGATCGCCGTGTCGTAAGCACGCCGCAGATTCGACGACACGATCAGCAACGGCTGCATCTTGCCCAGCACCTCGGCGGCCGCGACCGCCTGTGCGCGACCCAATTCACTGAGCTCGGTATCCAGCTGACCCTGCATCCGGCTGCCGAGGTTGAAATCGGTTTGCCCGTGCCGCAACATCACCAGACGACGGATCCTCATTGCGCGCTCGCCGAGTCGTCGGAGTCGTCGGCCAAGTCCACCGACACCACCGGGCAGTCACCCCATAACCGGTCCAGGGCATAGAAGTTGCGATCGTCCTGATGCTGGATGTGCACGACGATGTCGCGGTAATCCAGCAGCGTCCAGCGGCCTTCCCGGGCACCCTCGCGCCGCGGCGGCCGGTAGCCCGCCTTGTGCATTTTCTCCTCGACCTCGTCGACGATGGCGTTGACCTGCCGCTCGTTGGACGCCGAGGCGATGACGAAGCAGTCCGTGATCACCAGCTGGCCGGAGACGTCGATGACGACGACATCGTCGGCCAACTTCGAAGCGGCTGCGCCGGCGGCCACTGTCGCCATCTCGATGGCTTCCTGGGTTGCGGTCACGTGTTCTTTCCGGTGGCCAGGCTGGAGGCCGCCGAACCGGCGGCCCCGTCGCCCCCTTGATCGCGGCAGTAGAGACGGCGTTTGGAGACGTACTGCACGACACCGTCGGGCATCAGGTACCACATTGGCCGGCGTTCCTCGGCGCGTCGACGACAGTCGGTCGACGAAATCGCCAGTGCCGGAATCTCGACAAGGGTCAACGCATCCTCGGCCAGCTTGTCCAGAACACCGGTGATGTGGTCGTGGTGCAACTCGTAGCCGGGCCGGCTGACCCCGATGAAGCGCGCCAGGTCGAACAGCTCTTCCCAGCCTTGCCACGACAGAATGGACCCCAGCGCGTCGGCGCCGGTGATGAAGTACAGTTCGGAATCCGGGTTGAGGGCGTGCAGGTCGCGCAGCGTGTCCCTGGTGTACGTGGGCCCGGAGCGATCGATGTCGACCCGGCTCACCGAGAAGCGCGGATTGGACGCCGTGGCGATCACCGTCATCAGGTAACGGTCTTCGGCAGCCGAGACGTGCCGGTCCTTCTGCCATGGCTGGCCGCTGGGCACAAACACCACTTCGTCGAGGTCGAACAGGTTGGCGACCTCACTGGCAGCCACCAGGTGGCCGTAATGGATGGGATCGAACGTCCCACCCATCACTCCTAACCTGCGAAGCTGCGTTTGCACGATGTGCCAGCTTACTTGAGCACCCGGGTTGCACCGATTCCCCAGCTTGGGGTCGCCATGCCGGCCACATCTGCCACATCCGTCTCTTCGTCGGGAGGCATGTAATCTGCCCGCCTCACCGCGACAACACCGAAAGAGCCGCACATTGTCGCTGTGAGGCGGGCACGACGAGCACTTTTCCCCGGCGAGACGCAGGTGGCCGATGTGACACGACGCCAGGCCGCGAGCCTCACACCGGCAGCAGCTCGTCGATCACCGCGGCCAGCTGCTTGGCGGACCGGCATTCGTGCATCGTGATCACCTCTTGGTAACGCGGCACCGCCGAGTCACCGCTGCCCCAGAGGTGTTTGGGCTCGGGGTTGAGCCAGTGCGCGTGCCGGCTGGCGGTCACCATATCGGCCAGCACGTCGATGGCCGGGTCGCGGTAGTTGGTGCGCCCGTCCCCGAGGACCAGCAGCGAGCTGCGCGGCGACAGCACGTTGGGGTGAGCCTGCATGAACGAGACGAACGCGTTGCCGTAGTCGGAGTGACCGTCGCGGCTGTACACGCCGGCCTCCCGGGTGATCCGCTGGATCGCCACGGCCAGGTCGGCTTCGGGCCCGAACATGTGGGTCACCTCGTCGGTGGTGTCGATGAAAGCAAAGACACGAACGCGCGAGAACTGTTGGCGCAGGGCGTGTACCAGCAGCAGCGTGAAGTGGCTGAATCCGGCGACCGAACCGGACACGTCGCACAGCACGACCAGTTCCGGGCGCGCCGGGCGGGGTCTGGCCAGCACCACGTCGATCGGCACACCACCGGTGGACATCGACTTGCGCAGCGTTTTGCGCAGATCGATCGAGCCGGCGCGGGCGCGGCGCCGCCGGGCAGCCAGGCGGGTCGCGAGAGTGCGGGCCAGCGGCGCCACCACACGGCGCATCTGGCGCAGCTGGTCACCGGAGGCGCGCAGGAATTCGACGTTCTCGGAAAGCTGTGGGATGCCGTACGTCTGAACGTGGTCGCGGCCGAGTTGCTCGGCGGTGCGCCTCCTGGTCTCGGCATCGACCAGCTTGCGTAGCTGGGTAATCCGCTGCGCGGCGAGCGCTTTGGCGATCTGCTCCTGGGTGGGGGTGGGCTCGTCGCCATACGGGGCGAGTAGCCCCGCGAGCAGCTTCCCTTCCAGCTCATCCAGCGCCATCGCCTTGAGCGCCTGATACGACGAGAACGACCGCCCGCGGCTGGAACTGTATTTGCCGTAGGCCTCCACGATCCGCGCGATCATCGCGGCCAGGCGCTCATCCATGTCGGCAAGGTCAGGATTTTCGGTGAGCAGATCCAGCAGCATCTGGCGCATCGCCTCGACGTCGTCCGGCGGCAAGGAGTCATCGGCTTGCGCCCCATCGGCCTCATCCCCGGTGACCACCGCGCGCGCGCCCAAAGCTGCTGGAAACCACAGATCGAACATGGCGTCATAGGTATCGCGGTGATCGGGCCGGCGCAGCACCGCGCAGGCGATGCCTTCGCGCAGTACCTCCCGATCGCCCAGGCCAAGGGTCGCCATCACCCGGCCCGCGTCCACCGTCTCGGACGGTCCCACCGAAATTCCTACCCCGCGAAGCGCTTCCACAAAGCCCACCAGGTGACCGGGCAGCCCGTGCGGGGCGAGCGGCCGGGTGGGGCGGACGCGGCGGGCGGCCATCAGTTGAGCCCGATCATCTAATTCAACCTGAGTTCCCCGGCCGCGCGTTGCTGGTCGGATTGATGCTTGAGGACCACCCCGAGCGTCTGAGCGACAACCGCGTCGTCGATGGTGTCCAGGCCCAACGCGAGCAGCGTGCGGCCCCAGTCGATGGTTTCGGCGATGGATGGCACTTTCTTGAGCTGCATCCCGCGCAGCACTCCGATGATGCGCACCAGTTCCTCGGCGAGGTGCGCGGGCAGCTCGGGGACCCGGGACAACAGGATGCGGCGTTCCAGGTCGGGGCTGGGAAAGTCGATGTATAAGAACAGGCAGCGGCGCTTGAGCGCTTCCGACAGTTCGCGGGTGGCGTTGGAGGTCAGCAACACAAACGGCGCCCGCTCGGCGGTCAGCGTGCCAAGTTCCGGAACGGTCACCGCGAAGTCGGAGAGCACCTCTAACAGCAGGCCTTCGATTTCGATGTCGGCCTTGTCGGTCTCGTCGATCAGCAGCACCGTCGGCTCGGTGCGGCGAATGGCGGTCAGCAGCGGACGGGACAGCAAGAACTCCTCGCTGAACACATCGCTCTTGGTCGCATCCCAGTCCCCGGAACCGGCCTGGATACGCAGGATCTGCTTGGCGTGGTTCCACTCGTAGAGCGCCCTCGCCTCGTCGACCCCCTCGTAGCACTGCAGCCGGACCAGGCCCGACCCGGTGGCCTGGGCGACGGCGCGCGCCAGCTCGGTCTTGCCCACACCGGCGGGACCTTCCACCAGCAGCGGCTTGCCGAGCCGGTCGGCCAGGAAGACCGCCGTGGCGGTGGCGGTGTCCGGCAGATAACCAGTCTCGGCCAGCCGTCGCGAAACGTCGTTGATGTCGGCAAACAGCGGCATGGGCCGGGCGGGCACGCTCACAATCGGATTCTCCCAAAGCACTTTTGGTTGCAGCCGTCAGGCCGGACGGATGTGGCCGTCTCCCCACGCAATCCATTTGGTCGAGGTCAATTCCGGCAACCCCATCGGCCCGCGCGCATGCAGCTTCTGGGTGGAGATGCCGATCTCGGCACCGAAACCGAACTGCTCCCCGTCGGTGAACGCCGTCGAAGCGTTGACCATCACCGCCGCGGAATCGACTCCATCGGAAAAACGTTGTGCGGCAGCCATATTGGTGGTCACGATGGCCTCGGTATGTCCGGTGCCGTACTCATTGATATGTGCGATCGCGGCGTCGACGCCGTCAACCACCGCCACCGCGATGTCCATCGAAAGGTATTCCCGGCGCAAGTTCTCCTCGTCGGGGTCGAGGTGCACCGTCACCCCGGCGTCTTGCAGGGCAGCCACCAGCCTGGGCACGGCCTCCCCCGCGATCGCGGCGTCGACCAACAGCGTCTCGGCGGCATTGCAGACACTGGGCCGTCGGGTCTTGGAGTTCAGCAGGATCCGTTCTGCCACCGCCAGGTCGGCACCTTCGTGCACGTAGACGTGACAGTTGCCGACACCGGTCTCGATGGTGGGCACCTGCGCGTCACGGACCACCGCGTTGATCAGGCTGGCGCCCCCGCGCGGGATCACCACGTCAACCAGGCCGCGAGCCTGGATCAGGTGCGTCACCGTGGACCGATCGGCGGCCGAAAGCAGCTGAACCGAGTCGGCGGGCAGGTCCTCGGTCACCAACGAAGCGCGCAACACCTCGACGAGCACCTGGTTTGACCTCGTCGCGGACGAACTTCCGCGCAACAACACCGCATTGCCCGACTTGAGCGCCAAACCGAAAGCGTCGACGGTGACGTTGGGCCGGCCCTCGTAGATCATGCCGATTACCCCAAGCGGAACCCGCTGCTGTCGTAAATGCAGCCCATTGGGCACCGTGTAGCCGCGCAGCACCTCGCCCACCGGGTCGGGCAGCCCCGCGACCTGGCGCAGACCGGCGGCGATTCCGTCGACACGCTTGGGGTCCAGCGCCAGCCGGTCGAGCATCGCGGTCGGTGTGCCCGCGGCCCGGGCGGCCTTGAGATCCTTGGCGTTGGCCGCCAGGATCAAATCGACATGCGCCGCTATCGCGTCTGCGGCGGACCGCAGCGCCTGGTCCTTGGCGGCCGTCGGCAACAACGCCAGGACGCGGGAAGCGACCCGTGCGCGTCGTGCGGCATTGTGGACCTCGCGGCGCGAGTCGGGAAGCGATGGTGCTTGCAGACTCATTTGACCAGCGTATCGGTCCTTAGTTGGCCGAGTTAGGCTGCCCCACGGGAACGCCTGGTGCCGGCGGCTCACGCCACCCGGTCACCGCGCCGGGCCTGCCGCACCTTGCTGTGCCGTTCTTCGAGGATGTGACCGAAGTTCTGTAGCAGCAACGGTTCACGCATCACGAGATGCTCGACGTCTTCGCGATCGATCTCCAACGCGGTCACTTCCTCGAGCGCGTATGCGCTTGCCTGGTTGGGTTGCCGGGTCAGCGCGGTCAGCCCCAGGAATGAGCCCTCGACCAGCGTGCTGATCGGCACGACCGACCCGTCGTCGGCGAGCGCGGTCAGCTGCACGCGCCCGGCGACCAGGAAGGTCATCGCTGTAGGCACCTGACCGGCGTACTCCACGGTTTCGTCGGTACCGTATCGGACAAGCCTGGCGCAGGAATGCAGCGACCGCTGCTCGTCAGCGCTCAGCCGCAATGCCGGCGCCGCCACCGTGCGCACCGCTTTCTCCACACGTTCGATAGTCGAGTAGTCGTCGTCGCTGTTGTCGAGGTGCAGCCCTTCCCGCCGTGCGGCGTACCAGATCCAGCGCAGAAACGTTGTTCGCGCGGCGCCATCGTCGGCGGGTGAGTTCAGCCCGATGCTCGTGCGGTACTCACCGCCGCCGACGGCTACCGAGCGGGGCACGCTGTCGCTCTTGAGCTGCGGCAGCCCGAGAGCGACACGCGCCAGCATCGCGCAAACTCGGTCTGGCGGGTCAGCGACTGAAAATGTCGTCGTCATCGCCAATTTGTGGGAGCCCGCCGGGCGGCTGAGATTCGTGAACGACGTCGTGGCCAGCGCCGAGTTCGGCATGATGCGCATGCCGCCACCGGTGTCGATGTGCACGGCCCGCCAGTTCACTTCGACAACACGTCCCCGCGCTGTCCCGGTGTCCAGCCAATCGTTGATCCGGAAGGGCTGCTCGAAAAGCATGAACAGGCCCGACACGATCTGGCCGACGGAATTCTGCAACATCAGGCCGATAACGACGGACGTGACGCCCAGCGCGGCGAACAAGCCGCCGACCCGGACGCCCCAGATGTAGGACAAGATCAGAACCAGGCCGACGCCGATGACCGCGAAGCGGCCGACGTCGAGGAAGATGGCGGGCAGTCGCTTGCGCCAGCTTTCTTCCGGAGCGCCTTCGAAGAAGGTGGCGTTGAACCCGGACAACAACAGGACCAGCACTAAAAAGCCGAACACCGTGGTGAGCATTCGCACCGGGACTTCTCCGGCGGGGATCTGCGAGGCCTTGACAAGCAACAGCAAAAGCGCGGCCAGCGGCAGCAGGTAGTTGCGCAGCAGGCTTACCTGCCTGGCCAGGCGGTTGTTCTTGCGGGCGAGTGCGTGCTGCACCTCGGTGAGAATGATCAGGCTCAGCGGAAACCCGACCGCGATGCCGACCGCCCAGTAGAACCACGAGGAGTGCCACGCGTTCATCATCGCTCCGACAGCCGATACATCGTCTGGTCGTTTCCGCCGACCGAAATCGTGCCGGCGGGCGTGAACTGCCGCATATCTCGCATGGCTTCATACACCTGGGAGCTGACATAGATGCCGGGCTGCGGTGCGCCCCTGTGCATTTGGTAGGCGAGGCTTACCGCGGCACCCCACATGTCGTAGACGAGGCTTGATCGGCCCACCAGCCCGCTGACGACGTTGCCCGTGTTGATCCCGACCCGAAGGCCCAGTTCGTGACCCGTCTGGCTGTTGAACCGTTCGATGATGTGACGCATTTCGACGGCGAAGTCAACGCTTCGGTGAATGCTGTCCAATCGCGGGGTGATCACCCCACAGGTGGCGAGGTATCCGTTGTGGAACGTACGAATGCGTTCGACGCCAAGGGTTTCGGCCGCCGAATCAAACTGCCGGAACAGTTCGTCGACAATCCCGACCAATTCATCGCCCGGAATATCGTTGGAAAGCTCGTCGAGCCCGGCGATGTCGGCAAAGATTATGGCGACGTCCTGGTGCTTCTGCGCGATGGTCGCCTCACCGTCGCGATACCGCTGGACGATCGACTCGGGCATGAGCGCCAGCAGCAGCCGATTATTTTCGCTGCGCTGCTGGTTGAGCAGCTCCTCTTTGATCGCGAGATTCCGGCTCATCTCATTGAAAGCCGCAGTGAGATCGCCGATCTCGTCGCGCGCCATCACCGGAATGTTGACGTCGTAGTCGCCGGAGCTGATCTTGCGCGTGCCCTCCTCGAGGCGCCGGACCGGCCGCACCGCCGCCTGGGCGATGCCCATCGATGCCACACAGATGGTGAACACCAGGGCGGTGACCGCAATTACGAGTGTTTTGCTGAACTTCCCCAGCCGCGCAAAGGCATCGGAGTCGTCTCGCGTCGCCAGAATCGACCAGTGCAGATCCGAGTTCGGCACGTTCAATGGCGCATAGGCTTCCAGCTCTTTGTTACCCATGTAATCGGTAGCGCTCATGACTCCGGTCTCTCCGCGTTGGGCGGCGCGAAGGCCCAGCGTTCCAACGGGCTGCACCAGCGTCGTGCCACCCAAGCGAATCGCTCGGTCCACGACGTCGGGCGGGGTGCCGCCAGCTATGGCGTCGCGGCGGTATTCCTGCGGGTCTTCCAAGAACTCCCGCGAATCGGAACGCATCAAATCGTCGGGGCCCGCCAGGTACGTCTCGGTCGAGGGGCCCATGCCGGCGGCTTCCCAATGTTTGTTGGCGGTCATGATCCTGTTGATCTTCCCGATCGGCAGCGGGAAGGCCATGACCCCTACGATTTTGCCGTTCATGCCGACCGGCGATACCACCCACGCCGTGGGGGCATCGAGCGCCGGCTGATACGGCTGGAAGTCGGTGATCCACACGAAGTCCACGTCGTTGGAGGCCAGCGCCTTTTGGTATGCGTCGCGCAGATTGGATTCGCGATACGGGCCGGTGAGGATATTGGTTCCGAGGTCGGGGCCTTTCATCACGCTATAGATGACGTTCCCCTGGGTGTCCAGCAGCAGGGCGTCCCGATAATCGAAGCGGGTGACGATACCGCGAATGTAGAAGTCGAAGCGGGCGTTGGCCGCCGACCAGGCGCTGCCGTCGCCGGCATCCATCACGGGCAGCGGATCGTTCGTCGGCCTCGCGGGCGCGGTGTAGTACGCCTGAACGTATTTCTGCGCGGGGGAAGTCGGCAGAACCGCGTTGATGTCGATGGTGTCGCCGGTCAACTTTTTGATCGGTTCGATCATCTGTTTCTCGTAGTAGTTGACGAGCGCCTGTTGTTGGGCCGGGTTGATCGTCGCGTTGCCCAATTGGTCAAAGGCCGCGGTGAGCGCCGTCGCAGCCTCGTTGATGCTGAATCCACCGCTGTAGACGATCAGCGAATTCGTCACCTCCCTGAATAGCGCCTCCACCTGCCGCTTCTGCGACTCGCGCAACTCGATCAACCGCTCGGACTCGACCTGCCGCAACGCGTTGCGGCCGGATAGCGCCCCGATGAGGCCAATCACCGCGACGCCGAGGATGCCCGATAGCAGCATTGCCACCAAGATCTTGGACTGGATGCCGAATCGGAAACGGTGCCACACTAATGGCCGGCGCGCACTCTTACGAGCCTTTTCCGCCGGGGCCGACTCCGGTGCGGTTTCCGTGGTTGTATCAGAGGCCGCTTCGGCATCTGTTAGCTGGCTCGATGTCAATGCCTTCCGCCTTTCTCCGAGAGGATTCGGCATCGCTAACGCAGCAGACTAGCGCGCGAAACTCAAGAAATTGCCGTTTGCACGAAGCGTTGAGCGTCGAAACGCTCGACCGACGCGACTAACGTCGGCGGGATGGCACGGGTTTGTGTGGTTGGCAGCGTGAACATGGACCTTACGTTCGACGTCAGTACCCTTCCACGTCCGGGCGAGACAGTGTTGGCGTCGTCGTTGACTTATGCACCCGGCGGCAAGGGCGGCAATCAAGCGGTGGCCGCGGCGCGCGCGGGTGTGCAGGTGCAGTTCGTCGGGGCGGTCGGCGACGACGCCGCCGCCGAACAGTTGCGGGCTCACCTCTTGGTCAACGATGTTGGGCTGGACGGGACCGTCGCGGTGCCCGGGCCCAGCGGAACGGCGATCATCGTGGTCGACGCCGGCGCCGAGAACACCATCGTGGTGGCACCGGGCGCGAACGGGCAGTTGACGCTGGCCGACGCTGCCGTGCGCTCGGTCATCGCCGACTGCGATGTGTTGTTGACCCAGTTGGAGATTCCGGTGCCGGCGGCGGTGGCCGCGGCACGCGAAGCACGGTCGGCGAGAGCGATCGTCATGGTCAACGCCTCACCGGCCGGCCAAGACCAAGGCTCACTGGCCGACCTGGCGGCCGTCGCGGACGTTGTGATCGCCAACGAAGCCGAAGCCGCCGAATGGCCTTGGCGGCCAACCCACTTGGTGACCACACTTGGTGCGCGCGGCGCCCGCTGCGTCAGTCCCGACGACGAGTTCTGGGTACCGGCCCCGGCGGTCAAAGCGGTGGATACCACCGGCGCCGGCGACGTCTTCGCCGGCGTGCTCGCCGCGAGCTGGCCGCGCAACCCGGGTTCGCGGGCCGAGCGACTGGCCGCATTGCAGCGGGCCTGCGTCGCGGGAGCGCTGTCGACACTGGTGCCCGGCGCCGGTGACTGCGCACCGAATGCGGAAGCTATCGACGCGGCGCTGCGAAGTGAGCTGAAATAGCACCGAATCTCGTTGTCTCCGGTGTGGGGCTGATCCGCTAGCCGGAACCCCGGCCCACGTCGTGGGCGATCGTCAGACCCTCGGCCATTTCCATTTCGTCCGCCGTCTGACTCAGCAAGACCCGACTGCGGTTCGGCGACAGCAGAACCGACAGATGATGATGCGGCGCGTCAGCCACGAATACCAGCCGGTTGACGCGCAGCAGCGCGGCGCCGATCGCGGTGTCGAGCAGGTGTGCGTTGCGCGGACCCGCGATCTCGGCCGTGATTTCGTGTCGGACCCGATCCACCACGATCCCCGCGTCCGACAGCAGCTCGTAGAGAGGCGCGCGTCGCAACGCCGGCTCGGTCAGCGTGCCGGCCAGGTCGGCCGGCAGCCAGGCGTCGCTCACCATCAACGGCTCGCCGGTCCTTCGTTGCCGCCGCACCCGCACGATATGAAGCAGCTCGCCGGGCGTCTCGAGCGCCTCGGCGAGGGTCCGTGGGGGGCGCCGCGTTCCGACTTCCACCACGTCGACTTCGGTTTCGAATTGCGTCTGTCGCAGCCCTTCCATGTACGAGCGGCCCGCCGATGACACGTCGGCTGGACCATGCTGGCGCACAAAGGAACCGACGCCCTGCCTGCGCTCGATATACCCCTGCTCGGCCAGGTCGGCCAGTGCCCGGCGCACCGTGATGCGGGAAACCCCGAACTGGTCGCACAGCGTCTGCTCGGTGGGCAACGCCTCGCCGGGGGCGATGACGCCGCGGTCGATCTCATCGTGCAGCACCAAGAAGAGCTGTCGGTGCAAGGGCACCCCGGCGGCGGTGGACACCGGTCCCGCCTTACCGCTGGTCTCGTGCACGGTGGTCATGTTTCCACACCGCCTCCCTTGCGCTCGCCGTTCACTTGTTATATGTATATAACAACTACCCAACGGGAGGAAAGCCGATGACCGCGGTGCAGCAGCAGGCCGCCACCGATCCCGCGGGGCCGACCGGACGACTGGCCACCTGGGTCGCCGACCTCACGCTCGACGATGTCCCGCAGCACGTCGTCGAGCGAGCGAAATATCTCCTTCTCGATGGCCTGGGCTGTGCCCTGGTCGGGGCCCAATTGCCGTGGTCGCGAGTGGCCACCGACGCGGTTCTCGGTCTGGAAGGCCCTGGCGACACCGTCGTCATCGGCACCGGACACAGGACCGGCGCACCCGCGGCCGCGGTCCTCAACGGCACCTACATACAGGGCTTCGAGCTCGACGACTTCCACCCCCTGGCCCCGCTGCACAGCTGCTCGCTGCTCATCCCGGCATTGCTGTCGACGGCGTCGGTACGGAACGTGGTCAGCACGGGTGCCGAACTCCTGCTCGCGGCCATCGCCGGCTTTGAGGTGGGTCCACGGGTCGGCTACACGCTGCACGGCACGCAAATGCTCGACCGGGGCTGGCACTCGGGACCGGTCTTCGGCACTCACTCGGCGGCAATGGCGTCGGGCAAGTTGCGCGGATTGCCGCCGGCGCAGTTGGAGGATGCCCTCGGTTTGGCGGGCACCCAATCGGCGGGGCTGATGGCCGCCCAGTACGAGGCCATGAGCAAACGCATGCATCACGGCCTGGCCGCACGCAACGGCTTCTACGCCGCGGGGCTTGCGGCGGCCGGGTACACCGGCATCAAGCGGGTATTCGAGCGTGAATATGGCGGATTTCTCAGCGTTTTCGGCGAGGGCCATAATCCCGACGCCGCGCCGCTGACCGGCCAACTCGGCCAGCGGTGGGAGACCACGATCATCATGGTCAAGTCCTACGCCGCGATGGGCGGCCTGCACGGAGCGATCGACGCCGCCAGAAAACTGCGGAGTTCGGTTGCCCCCGAGAATATTTCGAAGGTCGACATCACCGTCGGCGAGACCATATACAAGCACGGTTGGTGGCCGCCGCAACGCCCGCTCACCCCGATCGGCGCGCAGATGAACATCGGGTATGCGACCGCCGCGGCGCTGCTCGACGGCAATGTGTTGCCCGAGCAGTTCACGCAGGCCCGCCTCGATGCCGACGACATCTGGTCGCTGATCGCCCAGACGACCGTTCGCCTCGACGAATCACTGACCCACGCCGACATCACCGAGAAGTTCCGCACCGACGTCACCGTGACCACCCGGGACGGCGCCCAACACCACACCCGCGTCGCCCAGCCACACGGAGCGCCCACCGACCCGGTTACCAACGTCGAACTCGTCACGAAGTTCCACGCGCTCGCCGACCGGGTCACCAGCCGCGGGCGCGCCGAAGCGATCGAGCGGGCAGTCGTCGGTCTTGACGACCTCGACGACACCGACAACCTGATAGATCTGTTCGCCGACCCCGTCGCGGGCGCACTGGACTGAGAGGACTGACATGGCCACGACACCGGCTCGCCAGCGGCTGAAAGACCTGCTGGACAAACACGAACTCGTCATCGCGCCAGGCGTTTTCGACGGCATCTCCGCGCAGCTGACCAAACGGAC
>DATKEW010000346.1:0-12135 GCA_035511785.1 Mycobacterium sp. | reverse complement strand
TCGGCCAGCGAGTCGATCTCTGCGCCGATGCGCGACTGGGCGTCCAGGATGCGGGCCACCCGGCCATCCAGTCCGTCCAGGATGGCGGCCGCAGCGATCAGCGCCATCGCGGCCTTCGGTTGGTGCTCGAGGGCGAACCTGATCGACGTCAACCCCGCGCAGATGGACAGCACCGTCATCGCGCTTGGCAGGATCTGCAGGTTTACCGACGGCCTGGACCGCGGCCGGCTGATCACGGCAGTTCCGCCAGCACGGTCTCGCCGGCGACCGCGCGCTGCCCCACCCTGACGAGCGGCTCCGCGCCCGGCGGTAGGTAGGTGTCCAGCCGGGAGCCGAACCGGATCAGGCCGTAGGTGTCGCCCACCGACAGCTTGTCCCCGACGTGCACGTCGCACACGATGCGGCGGGCCAGCAGACCGGCGATCTGCACGACGACGACCTCGGCGCCGCCGGCCGTCCGGATCCGCAGGCTGGTGCGCTCGTTGTCGGTGCTGGCCGAAGCCAGATCGGCCGACCCGAACCGGCCCGGCCGGTGCTGCATGGCGATCACTTCACCGCTGACCGGCGCGCGCTGCACATGGGCGTCCAACAGCGACAGGAAGATACTGACCCGCCGCAACGGCGTCTCGCTGATGCCGAGTTCGGCGGGCGGGGCCGCGGAGTCGATCACGCAGATCACGCCATCGGCGGGCGCGACGACGGCGCCGGGCCGGGTGGGTGGCACTCGCGGAGGGTGACGGAAGAACCCGGCGCAGGCACCCGCTGCCAGCAGACCCGCGCGGCGCAGCCACCTGTAGTTGCGTCCGGCGAACGCCACCGCCAGGCCGGCCGCGATGAACGGCCGCCCGGCGGGGTGCACCGGCGGAATGGTGGAGCGCACCAACTCCATTACGTGTTGCGGGCCTTCCACGTGGGGGCGTCGTGCCACGCGGCCATCTTACGGAGCTGCGGCCAATGGCGTCCGTACTGTCAATCCGGGTCAATCTGGCTGGTTGGCACGTGGGCGTGCGGGGGAACGCCCACACTCGAAGTGACAAGCTCGCCTGAGGGGTGTGACGGATTTCCACGCAATCGCACGGTCGTGACGAGTCGGCGCCGCAGCTGCGCCGCGCAAAGATCGGTGTTACCGCCGCATTCATCGCCCACGCCGTGGTGTTTTCGTCGTGGGCCGCCCATATCCCACACGTGAAGGCCGAACTGAGCCTGACCGATGCGGCGCTGGGAACGGCGCTGTTCGGTGCGCCACTGGGATCGGTCGCAGCCACCGTGCTGAGCCACTGGGCGCTGCCTCGCTGGGGTAGCCCCAGGTTGGTCCGCGTCACGGTCGCGGGCTATGCCGCCGCGGGCACGACGGTAGGGCTGGCCAGATCCGGCCCGTCGCTGTTTCTGGCGCTGGCACTGTGGGGGTTCTTCCAGGGCGGGCTCGACGTCGCGATGAACACCCAAGCCGGCACGGTCGAGCGGCTCGCCCGGGCTCCGATCATGGCCCGCTTCCACGGCATGTGGAGCGTCGGCGCGTTGCTGGGAGCCATGATCGGTGCGGCGTGCGTCAGCGCGGGTATCGGCCTCACCGCGCAGCTAGCGGTCATCGGGGCCGTGGTCCTGATTGTCGTGGCGGCACTCACCCGGTGGCTGATCCCGGATCAGGCGGCCGGGTCTGCTCCTCCGTCGGCCGTGGGCCGGCCGAAGCGAGCCTGGATGACGCCGACCGTGGCGATACTTGCGGCGGTGTCGTTTGCGTCCTTCCTGTGCGAGGGCGCCGCCACCGACTGGTCGGCCAATTACCTGCACAACGTCGTCGGTGCCGGCCCGGGCGTCTCGGCTCTGAGCTATGCGGCCTACACCTTGACGATGCTCGTCACCCGGTTGGGTGCAGTGCGACTCCACTCGCGTGTCTCCAGTCGTCGATTGCTTCCGGCCCTGGCGCTGCTCGCGGTGGTGGGAATGAGTGTGGCGCTGGCCACGAACAACCCCGTTCTCAGCGTGATCGGGTTCGCCAGTTTGGGAGTCGGTGTGGCGCTGCTGGTACCGACCGCCTTCAGCGCCGCTTATTCCGCCGGCGGCGCGGGATCGGCGATCCCCATCGTCGCCGCGAGCGGTTGGCTCGGCTTGCTGCTCGGCCCGCCGCTGATCGGTCACCTCGCCGAATTGGTCGGGCTGTCGGCGGCGCTCGTCACCATTCCGGTGACGCTTTCCATCGCCGGGATCGCCATCCGCTGCACCACCGCGTTCGAGGCGGCCGACGAATTCCATCGGGAGGTGGCCGCACCCGCGGGTTAGCTCAGATCCCAGACTTGCAGTTGGGTTCCGGCGGGCACCTCCACCACGTCCTCGGGGATGTCCAGTAGCCCGTTCGCCGATGCCAGCCAGCGCAAATGGTGCGACGCCGGTGGGCCGTAGCTGGTGACGCTGCCGGTGTCGGCGTCGAGTATCGCTCGCCGGAATTGGCGCTTGCCGCGCGGCGAGGTCAGCGACTCGGCGAGGACCGCGGGGCGGTGCGGGCGCTCGGGATCCGGTAGGCCCATGGCCGCCCGCAGCGCGGGACGAATGAACACCTCGAAGGACACCAGCGCGCTGACCGGGTTGCCGGGCAGGGTGACGATCGTGGCGCCGGCGACGCGTCCGATGCCCTGCGGCATTCCCGGTTGCATTGCGACCTTGACGAATTCCACCCCTTGGTCGCCTTGAATACCTCGGCGGCCGAAGGCGTCCTTGACGACTTCGTAGGCGCCGGCGCTGACTCCGCCACTGGTGATGATCAGGTCCGAGTCGGCCGCGTACCGGTCAAGGATCGAGCTGAACTGCGCGACATCGTCTTCGGCGGTCGCCACGGCGACCACGTCGGCGCCCGCCTCGCGGACGGCCCCGGCCAGCATGATCGAGTTGGACTCATAGATCTGCCCCGGCTCCAGCGGGGTGCCCGGCATCACCAACTCCGACCCGGTGGATATCACCAGCACGCGCTGGCGCGGGATCACCGTCAGCCCCGCCATTCCCAGCGCCGCGGCCAGGCCGAGCATGGCCGGCGTCACGACCTGGCCCTTGCGAAGCACGGTGGTGCCGGGCGCCACGTCTTCGCCCGCCCGCCGGATGTGCTTGCCGGGCTCGTGGGGCTGCAGGATCGCCACCGAGTCCACGCCGCCGTCGGTGTCTTCGACCGGCACGATGGCCGTCGCGCCGGCCGGTAGCGGCGCTCCGGTCATGATCCGGTGCGCGGTTTTCGGTTGCAGCGTCAATTGGTCGGTGCGCCCGGCGGGAATGTCCTCGGCGACGGGCAAGACCACCGGGTGTTGGGGTGTGGCGCCCGACGTGTCCTCGGCGTGCACCGCGTAGCCGTCCATCGCGGAGTTGTCGAAAACCGGCAGCGGCAGCCGGGCGACCACGTCGTCGGCCAAGACCAGCCCTTGGGCCTCGGCCAGCGCGACCGCGACCGCCGGGCGGGCATGGATCATTCCCGATACAACACGCTGATGTTCGTCGACTGACCGCACCCGGCCATTATCGGCCCGCAGACTCCGACGCTGACGCCGGTGAGTTCCTCCGAGACGGTCCACAGCCGGCGTTGCAGGTCTTCGTCGTGGGACTGCGCACTGGATTTGACGATCTTGGGGTGGCCGCGCTGCTCGGCAGCAAACGGCGTCGAGCGAAAGTGATCGGTGCTCAATCCGGCTGGCCGACGTAGAGTCGAGAACGTGATTACCGGGTTGGCCCACACCGGGGTGTGCGTCCCCGATTGTGAGGCCGCGGTGGCGTTTTACCGAGACGTATTGGGCCTGCGTGTGCTTTCGCCGCCGTATGTGATGGCCGGTAATGCCATTCGCGACGACATGGGCGAGTTGGTGTCCGACCCCACGATGAAAGCGGCCATCGTCGGGTTCAACGACGACAGCGACCGCGTCCTCGAAGTGATCGAGTACCTCGGCGCCGACGGCTCCGATCCCCAAGATCAGCCACGCCGCGCGGCCCTGACTGACCACGGACTGTCTCACGTCGGGCTGATCTGTGAGGACCTCGACGCAACCCGGGCAGAGCTGGAGAGCAAAGGGGTGCGCTTTCTGGTCAGCGGGATCGCCGACGTCGCGCGAGTCCGCACGACATGGTTCGTCGATCCGTGGGGAGTGGTGTTCATCCTCGTGGAGAAGAGCCGGCCCGAACGACCCTATTTCGCGCAATGGGGCTGAAGCGCAAGGTCGGTGTTATCGGCGCGGGTGCAGGGGGGATCGCGATGGGCATCCAATTAGCCGACGGCGGATACGATTTCACGATCTTCGACCGCGCCGACGGCTTCGGCGGCACCTGGCGGCACAACACCTTCCCGGGCGCGGCCTGTGATGTCCCGTCGCATCTGTACTCGTACTCGTTCGCGCCAAACCCGCGGTGGAGCAAGACCTATGCCAACCAACCAGAGATCCTGGACTATCTGGAAAAAGTGGCCGCCGAGCACGGGCTGGCCCCACACCTGCGGCCCCACACCGCGATCACCACGGTGCGCTGGTCGGACAGCCGACGACAGTGGACGCTTACCACCGACGACGGGCAGCAGCACCACTTCGACGTCGTGGTGAGCGCCGTGGGGATGCTCGACGTGCCCAACATTCCGGACATCCCAGGGGCACAACGATTTCGGGGCCGGCGCTTCCATTCGGCGCGCTGGGATCACAGCAAGTCGACGGCAGGGGAGCGGGTCGCCTCCATCGGAACCGGTGCCAGCGCCGTCCAATACGTGCCCGCGATCGCGCCGCAGACCGCGCATCTGACAGTGTTTCAGCGGACCCCGATCTGGATCGCGCCCCGGTTCGACTTCCCGTTCACCTCCGAGCAGCACGAAGAGTTCGAGCGCAACCCCAGCGCGGCGCAAAAACTGCGCGACGAGGCCTTCGATGCCTACGAGTCATCCAGCTTCGACGTCGACGCCGCACAGACCCGCGAAGCCACTGAGCTTGCCCGCAGCTACCTGATGCGCAAGGTGGTCGACCCCGAACTGCGTGCCAAGCTGACGCCGGACTATCCCGCCGGCTGCAAGCGCCCGCTGATGTCGCGCGAGTGGTACCCCACGTTCTCATTGCCCAACGTCCGCCTGGAAACGACCGCCATCGCCGAGCTGACCGAGCGGGGGGTGCGCACCGTCGACGGTGTCGAACACCGCGTCGACGCCGTCATCTATGGCACCGGGTTCAAGGCCGCGGACTACCTCTCCAGCATCGACGTATACGGCGCCGGCGGCCGCCATCTTCGCGACGAGTGGTGCGGCGGGGCGGAGGCCTACCTCGGCACGCTGATCGCCGGGTATCCCAACTTCTTCATGCTCTACGGCCCGAACACCAATGGAGTCAACTCGATTCTGTACATCCACGAGGCGCAGACCACCTTCATCCGCCACATCCTCGACGTGATGGACGGCCGCGGTGCGCGCACCATCGAGGTCACGCCCGCGGCCCAGCGACGCTACAACGACGAGATCCAGTCAGCCATGCAAGGCAAGGTCTGGCTGGCCTGTACCAACTACTTCCGGCATCCCAGCGGCAAGGTCGTCACCCAACTGCCGTACAGCGGACGGACCTTCTTCGAGCGCACCCGCGCGATGGTCTCCGGCGACTACTGGATCAGTTAGATCCTTTCCCCGCGAATTGTGTGCGCAGCCAGGCGACGATCTTCTGTACCACCTCGGGGGCCTTGCTCATCGCGACGTGGCCTGTGCCCTCGATCAGGTGCACCTCGGTGTTCGGACGGCCCTGGAAAACCAGGGTGTCCGACTGCGGGATGAAGTAATCGTCGGTGCCGTTGACGACGAGCATCGCCGAATTGCGTTGCTGGGCAAGCAGGTCTTGTCGGTTCAGCTGACCGAGGCCGGCGCTGAGCTCGTCGAGGGTGGGTGAGTGGTCCCAGTGCATGGCATTGCCGAGAATGTCGTGCATGCCGTAAGGCAGGTTCTTCACGTGCTCCGGTTCAAACGACTCGACGACCGGACCGCCCAGATCGACGGCGGCGTCGACGATTCCCGACAGTCCTGACATCGCCGCGAAGTTCCCGCCGAATGACGCGCCGAAGTGAGCGACCCGGCCGTCGCCCAGTGTCCGGGCGTGGTCGGCGATCCCGCGGATCACCTCGTCGGCGTGCCCGTCGAGCGGGATCGCGGTTTCACCGGTGCAGGGGTGGTCGAAGGCCAACGTGGTAACCGCGGCGCCCTGGGTGAATCCAACCCACCACGGGTGGATGTCCATCTTCCAGGTGTCCACGCCGCCGCTGGCGATCAACACCGGCCGGGCCGCGTACTGGCCGTCGGTGGAGTACAGGTGTACGGGCACCTCGACGGTGCCGTCGCGGTAGGGCACCGAGATGATCCGGCGCTCGAAGGCCACCGGGAAATCCTTGGCCGCCAACTCGAACTGCTCGAGTTGGTGTTGCATGGCCTGGGCACGGGCCTGGTCGGTGAGGCAGGGGAATTTGGCGCAGCCGTAGACGAGCGACGCCATGCGGTGGTCGTCGCGGTCGGCGTATTCCTGGGCCAGCTTGGACCACTCGTACACCCAGCCGCCCGGCGCGTCGGCCCACATGTCTGTGACGGCAGCCCGGACCCGTTCGATCTCGTCGAGCGGGATGCCGAACTTCTCGAACTGATGGGTGCGGTCTTCGAACATGTCCGCGGCGGAGATGTCGTAGGTGTACATGTCGTTCAGCTCCTGACCTTGGCGAAGTAACTGGCAATGGTGGTCGCGTCGTCGAGGGCGGCGATGGCGCCGATGTAGCCATCCGGCCTTATCACCACGCGTCCGCCGTTGCGAAGTCCGAATCGCTGTGCCACAACGCCGTTCGGATCGGCGATGACGGTGTCGTACCCGGCGAAGTGGGTATCGTCGCCGGTCACCAGTACCTGCACCTGACCGTCGCCCGCGGCGGGCGCAACCTGTCCGGCGGTAACGGTCACCACAACGTGGCCCAGGTTCTGCGGACCGCAGACAGCGCCGATTTGCTTCTGCACCTTCGCATCGGCGACGTGCGGAACATGATCGCCGGCAACGACTTTGGCGTGCCGCAGCCGCCGGCCCACCGCGATCGCGCTCGTCTGGTAACTGACGTTGGTTTCTTCGACGTTGCTCGCCATTGTGCGGGTGGCGGGTGCGATGCGGCTAGCGGCTTGGATGAGGATGTCGCGCACCAGCCGAGCGCCGCCCTTGAGCGTGCCGACCTTGGTCAGCAGGCTGGTGAAGTCGATGACGCTCTTGCCGACCGGGTGCCGTTCGGCGTTATAGCTGTCGAGCAGTGTCTGGCCGGCCTCGCCGCGGATTACCGCCGCGAGCTTCCAGCCCAGGTTGAAGGCGTCTTGCACCCCGGTGTTCATGCCCTGCCCACCGGCGGGACTGTGGATGTGCGCGGCGTCGCCGGCGAGGAACACCCGCCCGTAACGGTAGGTGGGCACCTGGCCGTGGTGGATCTCGAAGCAGGTCAGCCAATGTGAATGGGTAATGGTGATGTCACCGATGCGTTCGTCAATGATCTTCTGCAGTTGCTCTTGTGTGGGATGCAGGTTCAGCGGTGTTCCCTGTGCGTCGTGGATTTGAGCCAAGAATCGCACCCGCCCGCCGCGCATCGGCAACGTCACCACGGGACCGTCAGGCGAGAGGAACGTGTACATGTGTGTGTTGCCGAGGCGGTGCTCGGCCTCGACGTCGCCCAGAATGAACCGCTCGCCCTTGAACGAGCCCTTGAGCTTGGTGCCGACCATCTTTCGCACCGTGCTGTGACCGCCGTCGGTGCCGATCACCCAGGAGGCCGTGATCTGTTCGGTTGACCCGTCCGGCTGCTGCACCGTCAGGTGGACAGCGTCGTCGTCCTGAGTGAGCGCGGTAGCGGCAACGCCGCGGTCGATGGTGACACCGAGCGCCGTCACGTGGTCGGTGAGCACGCGTTCGGTCTCGGTCTGCGCGGTGACAAAGGTGTAGGGGAAAGCACTGTCGACGCTGTCGAGCGGCACCCGGACCAACGTCTTGCCGTTGGCGACCATGTTCATGCCGGTCGATTTCACCCCGGTCGCGAGCAGGTCATCAATGACGCCCATCCGGTCGAGCATGTCGAGGCTGCCGGCGTGCAGGGCGATCGCCCGCGATTCATCGGTCGGCTGCGCCAGCTTGTCGATGATCCGCACCCGCACGCCGCGGCGGGCCAGTTCGTGCGCGGCGACCAGCCCGACAGGGCCGGCGCCGACGATGAGGACGTCGGGGTGCTGAGCAGCAGGACTCATGATGACTCTCCGTATTTCACGTTCCGTTGAAACTGTGAGTCTCACGGTACGTTGAAAAAAGTCTCAACACAAGAGGAAATTCACGCTATGATGAAACTTGTGCCGAAGAGATCGATAACGCCCGGGCCGCGGGATGAACGCGGGGTGCTGGCCGGGCGAATTGTTGCGGCCGCCCGTGACGAGTTCGCCGCACACGGCTGGGCCGGCACCACCATCCGCGCGGTCGCGCGCGCGGCCGATGTCGACCCTGCGCTGGTCTACCACTACTTCGGATCGAAGGAAGGCCTGCTGGACGCCGCGACCAATCCGCCGCAGAAGTGGCTGGAAAGTGTTGCCAAGGTCTGGACCACGCCGGTCGACCAACTCGGCGCGGCCCTGATCACGTTGCTGCTGGCCAGCTGGGCCGACGATGAGATCGGGCCGACGTTGCGTGCCATCCTGCAGACCGCCGCGCACGAACGGGCCACCCGCGAGAAGCTGCGACGCGTTGTGGAGGGCACCCTGATGGGCGTCTCAGGGCTCGGTAGCGACGAACGAGACCGCCTGGTCCGTAGCGGGCTCATCTCGTCACAGATGATGGGCTTCGCGCTGATGCGCTACGTCTGGAAGATCGAGCCCATCGCGTCGATGGCCGAGGAGGAGGCGATCGCCGCGATCGCCCCCAACCTGCAGCGCTACGTCAACGGCGACCTGACGGCTACTGAACCCAGTAGTTGTCGTGCCGGATGAACCATTCCCTGCGTTCGTCGTCGGTCATGTCGGCAAGCGCGGCGAAACCTTCGAAGTAGGCCTCGCGCGGCGCGCCGGGCGCGAACAGCATCAGGATCGATGCCGGCTCGTCGGCCTCGTTGCGGAAACCGTGGATCCCTCCCGGCGGCACGTAGAGGAAGTCGCCCTGATGGCCGTCCACCCACTCGTTGCCCTCGTAGAGCTTCATCGTCCCGGACAGCACGAAGAACGCCTCGGACATGGCGCGGTGGTAGTGCGCCGGCGGGCCGCCGCCGGCCGGGGCGATGTCGACGCGGTAGAGGCCGTAGTCGCCGTCGGCGGCCTGCTGATTGGCCAAGTAGTTGTACTTGGTCCCGAAGGTCTCGTAGTCCGGCGGCGCACCTCCGTTTTCAGGAGCTCGCTTGAGCCAGGCGCTGATCTCCGGCTCGTCGGTGGTGTAGCGGGGCGGCGGGTAGGGCGGCACGACAAGGGACATGGTTCCAGTGTGGCCCCGGCCGGGTGAGGTAAGCGGCTATAGCATCGTGGGGGTGGAGGGGTTGACCGCTGCGGAGGAAGTGCGAGTGGAGCGGCTCCTCGACGCCCAGGGCAAGGCGGCGCAATTGTTCGACGAGATCGAACGACGCGCCATGATCCGCCCCGGCGTGGGAGAGCAGGCGTTGTCTGACGAGATCCGCGACCTGGCCGCGGAGATGTTCGGCGTGACCCGGCACTGGCATCGGCGGATTGTGCGAGCCGGTGAGAACACTTTGCTGCCGTTCAAGGAGCATCCGCCGGATCGGGTGATCGCCGACGACGACATCGCCTTCCTCGACCTGGGACCCATCTTCGAGGAGTGGGAGGCCGACTTCGGGCGCACGTTTGTCCTGGGCGACGACCCGGGCAAAACGGCCGTCCGCGACGCGCTTCCGCGGGTGTGGAAGGCCGGGCGCGACTATTTCGACAATCACGCGCGCGTCACCGGCGCCGAGTTGTTCGACTATGTCGTCGGTGCGGCCCGCGCCGAGGGCTTCGAGTGGGGCAGCCCGATCGCCGGCCATTTGGTGGGTGAGTTTCCGCACAAGAAGATCGTGGGTGTTGGCGTCCAGTGGTACATCACGCCCGGCTCGGATAAACCTATGCGGCGCGAGGACGGCGGCGGGCGGCCGTGCCACTGGATCCTCGAGATCCATCTGGTCGACCGCCCGCGCGGTTTTGGCGGGTTCTACGAACAGCTGCTCGATCTGCGCTAGTCGACGGGATACACGACCCCGGTGAGTTCCTCGGAGACCGCCCACAGCCGGCGCTGCAGGTCGACGTCGTGGGACTTGGCACTGGACGCCACGACCCTTGGGTGGCCCTGCATTTCGCCGAAGCCGTCGGGACCGTAGTACTGTCCGCCGAGCACACCCGGGTCGGTGCCGGCACGCACGGTCGGTAGCGCGCCGGTGGCCGCGTCCTGGCTGACGAGCGGCTCGACCGCGGAGAAAACACGCCCGAGCAGCCGCGGCAGGTTTCGTGACAACTCGGTGCGCGAGCCCCCGGGATGGGCGGCCACCGCGATCGTCGTCCCACGCGGCGCAAGCCGCCGCTGCAGTTCGTAGGTGAACAGCAGGTTGGCGAGCTTGGCCTGCCCGTAGGCCGCGACCCTGTTGTAGCTGCGTTCCCACTGCAGGTCGTCGAAGTGAATGTCGGCGAGAATGCGGTGGCCGATGCTGCTGACCGTCACGACGCGTGAACCGGCGACCGGCAGGAGCCGTTCCAGCAGCAGGCCGGTGAAGGCGAAGTGGCCTAGGTGGTTGGTGCCGAACTGCAGCTCGAAGCCGTCCTTGGTGGTGGACTTCGGTGTCCACATCACGCCCGCGTTGTTGATCAGCAGGTCGATGCGGTCGTGCTCGGAGCGCAGTTGGTCCGCGGCGGCGCGGATGGACTCCAGCGACGTCAGGTCGAGCTCCTGCAGCGCGACGTCGGCATCTGGACTCTGGGCGGTGATCCGGGTGGCGGCCTCTTTGCCCTTGTCGAGATTGCGCACCGCGAGCACCACGCGGGCACCGCGGTCGGCGAGCGCGGCGGCGGTCTCGTAGCCGAGACCGGTGTTGGCTCCGGTGATGACGGCGACACGCCCGGTCTGGTCGGGAATGTCCGCTGCGGTCCACTTGGCCATGAAAGCTCCTAAAGTTGTAAGGTAAACGGGGCGAGCGCTCCGGTTGATTAACACTATACGGAACGCACGCCCCGTTTTGTCAATGTCAAGGTGGTCCTGAGATGGCGCGACCCGCACCCAAACTGCGCGCCGACGCGGCACGCAACCGTGCACGCGTGCTGGACGTCGCCTACGAAACCTTTGCGGCGGAAGGCTTGTCGGTCCCGATCGACGAGATCGCCCGGCGCGCCGGAGTCGGGGCCGGCACCGTTTACCGACACTTCCCGACGAAGGAGGCGTTGTTTGCGGCGGTCATCGAAGACCGGATGGAGCACCTCGTCGACGACGGCTACGCCCTGCTGGAATCCGACGGGCCCGGTGAAGCGATCTTCGCGTTTCTGCGCTCGATCGTGTTGCAGTGGGGTGCGACGGACCGCGGCCTGGTCGACGCACTGGCCGGGTACGGCATCGACATCGCCGCTGCCGCGCCCGGCGCCGAGGACGCCTTCTTGGCCGTGCTCGGCGACCTGCTTCGCGCCGCGCAGGAAGCGGGCACCGCTCGGCAAGACATCGGCGTGCGCGAAGTCAAGTCGATCCTGGTCGGATGTCAGGCGATGGAGGCCTACAACTCGGCGTTGGCCGACCGGGTAACCGAAGTCGTCGTCGACGGTTTGCGCGCGAGGCGGTAGGCCCCGGGGTGTTCTTGCACTCGACATAGGCGAGTGCTAAGAATGACGTTGGCACTCGCGACCGGTGAGTGCTAGGTCGGGACGGTGAGACCAGCTTTGGTCGTCCGTCGCGGGCACTGCGCCCGGCCAGCGTAAGTATCGGGGTGGCCCACACGTGGTCACCCGGTGTCATCCCCAATCCGGAGGAATCACTTCGCAATGGCCAAGACAATTGCGTACGACGAAGAGGCCCGTCGCGGCCTCGAGCGGGGCCTGAACGCCCTCGCCGACGCGGTAAAGGTGACGTTGGGGCCCAAGGGCCGCAACGTCGTCCTGGAGAAGAAGTGGGGTGCCCCCACGATCACCAACGATGGTGTGTC
>DATKEW010000345.1:0-6205 GCA_035511785.1 Mycobacterium sp. | reverse complement strand
TCCGCCGCAAAGGACCTACACGCGCCGCCCACCTCCGGTCGGCGTCACAGTAGCCTGTATCCATCGACCATTCCGGTGTGGCGCACTAGGTTGGAACAATCAGACCCGTCTAGCGACGTGAGGAGCGTGTTTGTGACCACGCAAGTGGAGATTTCCACTCTCACCCGCCCCAACCACCCAGACGACTGGACCGACCTGGATTCGTTGGCGGTCGACACCATCCGGGTGCTGGCCGCCGATGCGGTCCAGAAAGTCGGCAATGGCCACCCAGGAACGGCGATGAGCCTGGCGCCGCTGGCTTACACCCTGTTCCAGCGCTCCATGCGCCACGATCCCAGCGACACCCACTGGCTGGGCCGCGACCGGTTCGTGCTATCGGCCGGGCACAGCAGCCTGACCCTTTACATCCAGCTGTACCTCGGCGGCTTCGGTCTCGAACTGTCCGACATCGAGTCGCTGCGCACTTGGGGATCAAAGACTCCGGGGCACCCGGAGTTCCGGCACACCAGGGGCGTCGAGATGACCACGGGCCCACTCGGCCAGGGCCTGGCGTCAGCCGTCGGGATGGCGATGGCTTCGCGCTATGAGCGCGGTCTGTTCGATCCGGACGCCGAGCCGGGAACCAGCCCGTTCGACCACCACGTCTTTGTTATCGCCTCCGACGGCGACATCGAAGAGGGCGTGACCTCGGAGGCGTCGTCGCTGGCAGCCGTCCAGCAGCTCGGCAACCTCATTGTGTTCTACGACCACAACCAGATCTCGATCGAGGACGACACGAACATCGCGCTGTGCGAGGACACCGCCGCCCGCTACCGCGCCTACGGCTGGCACGTACAAGAGGTGGAGGGCGGCGAGAACGTCGTCGGCATCGAGGAGGCCATCGCCAACGCCAAAGCCACCACGGACCGGCCGTCGTTCATCTCGCTGCGCACCATCATCGGCTATCCGGCGCCCAATGCGATGAACACGGGGAAGGCGCACGGCTCAGCTCTCGGCGACGACGAGGTGGCGGCCACCAAGAAAATCCTGGGCTTCGATCCCGACAAGACATTCGAGGTCCGCGAGGACGTCATCACCCACACCCGCGGGTTGGTGGCCCGCGGCAAAGAAGCCCACGAACGCTGGCAGCCCGAGTTCGAGGCCTGGGCGCAGCGCGAACCCGAACGCAAAGCGTTGCTGGACCGGTTGCTCGCAAAGCAATTGCCAGACGGCTGGGACGCCGACTTGCCGCGCTGGGAACCCGGGTCCAAAGCGCTGGCCACCCGCGCTGCCTCGGGCGAAGTGCTCTCCGCGGTAGGACCGAAATTGCCGGAGTTGTGGGGTGGTTCGGCCGACCTGGCGGGCAGCAACAACACCACCATGAAGGGCGCGGACTCCTTTGGCCCGCCGTCGATTTCGACCAAAGACTATACCGCCCACTGGTATGGCCGCACCCTGCATTTCGGTGTTCGTGAACACGCGATGGGCGCCATCCTGTCCGGCATCGTGCTGCACGGCCCGACCCGGGCTTATGGTGGCACGTTCCTGCAGTTCTCCGACTACATGCGTCCGGCGGTGCGGCTGGCGTCGCTGATGAACATCGACACCATCTACGTGTGGACGCACGACTCGATCGGGCTCGGCGAGGATGGCCCAACCCATCAGCCGATCGAACACCTCTCGGCACTGCGGGCCATCCCCCACCTGTCAGTAGTGCGTCCGGCCGACGCCAACGAGACGGCGTATGCGTGGCGCACGATCCTGGCCCGCGGGGACGGCAGCGGACCCGCCGGGCTGATCCTGACCCGGCAGGGGCTGCCGGTGCTGGAAGGCACCCACCTCGAGGGCGTCGAACGGGGCGGCTACATACTCGGTGACGACGGCGGCGAGGAGCCTGACGTCGTACTGATCGGCACCGGCTCCGAAGTCCAGCTCGCCGTCGCAGCCCAGAAGTTGTTGGCGGACAACGACATCGTCGCGCGGGTGGTGTCAATGCCGTGCGTCGAGTGGTTCGAGTCCCAACCGGAGGAATACCGCGACAGCGTGCTGCCACCTGCGGTGTCGGCCCGGGTGGCCGTGGAAGCCGGCGTCGCGCAATCCTGGCACAAGCTGGTCGGCGACACCGGCAAGGTCGTGTCGATCGAACACTACGGAGAATCCGCGGACTACAAGACTTTGTTCCGTGAGTACGGCTTCACTGCCGAAGCCGTCGCTGCCGCTGCGGAACAGGTAGTGGATAACTGAGAAAGGGTGATCCAGATGGGCACTCAGAACCCCAACCTCGCAGCGTTAAGCGATGCGGGAGTATCCGTTTGGCTGGACGACTTGTCGCGGGAGCGGCTGCAGTCGGGCAACCTGCAGGAGCTGATCGACACCAAGAGTGTCGTCGGCGTGACCACCAATCCATCCATCTTCCAGAAGGCATTCGCCGAAGGCGACGCCTACGACGCCCAGATCGCGGAGCTAGCCGATCGTGGGGCCGACGTGGATGCCACCATCCGCACCGTCACCACCGACGACGTGCGCAACGCGTGCGACGTGCTGGCGCGTGAGTGGGAGGCCTCCGACGGAGTCGACGGCCGGGTGTCCATCGAGGTCGACCCGCGGCTGGCCAACGACACCGACAAAACCATCGCGCAGGCCGTCGAGCTGTGGAAAATCGTCGACCGGCCGAACCTGTTCATCAAAATCCCCGCCACCAAGGCCGGACTTCCGGCCATCACCGCCACTCTGGCGGAAGGGATTTCAGTCAACGTCACCCTCATCTTCTCCGTCGAACGACACCGCGAGGTGATGGCCGCCTACCTGACCGGGTTGGAGAAGGCCCGCGAAGCCGGCCACGACCTGTCCAAGATCCATTCGGTGGCATCGTTTTTCGTCTCCCGGGTGGACACCGAGGTAGACAAGCGACTGGAAAAGATCGGCTCCCCTGACGCGCTCGGGTTGCGCGGCCAGGCCGGTGTCGCCAATGCCCGGCTGGCCTACGCCGCCTACCAGGAAGTCTTCGACAACGGCGAACGCTACCAAGCACTCAAGGCCGACGGCGCCCGGGTGCAGCGTCCACTGTGGGCCTCCACCGGGGTCAAGAACCCCGACTACTCCGACACCCTCTACGTAACCGAGCTAGTCGCTCCGTTCACGGTAAACACCATGCCGGAGAAGACGATTGACGCGGTCGCCGACCATGGCGTCATCAACGGCAATACCATCACCGGCACCGCACAGGCCGCTCAGGGGGTATTCGACAAGCTGGCGGGGCTCGGGGTCGACCTGACCGACGTGTTCGTGGTGCTGGAGAACGAGGGCGTGGAGAAGTTCGTCGATTCCTGGACCGAGCTACTGACTGAAACGCAGAAGCAACTGGACTCCGCTGCCAAATGAGCCGGGTGGCTGATGCCGCGCAGTGGCATAACCCGTTGCGAGACAAAGAAGATAAGCGACTGCCCAGAATCGCCGGCCCATGCGCCATGGTGCTTTTCGGCGTAACCGGCGACCTGGCCCACAAGAAGGTCGTGCCGGCCATCTACGACCTGGCCAACCGCGGCTTGCTGCCGCCTACCTTCTCCCTGGTGGGCTTCGCCCGCCGCGACTGGGATCACGACACTTTCGCCCAGGTAATACACGATGACGTCAAACAACACTGCCGTACCCCGTTTCGCCAGGCGATCTGGGAGCGGCTGGCGGACGGTTTGCGGTTCGTTCGGGGCGAGTTCGACGACGAGGCCGCGTTCGGGCGGCTGGCCGAGACGCTGGAGAAGCTCGACGCCGAGCGCGGCATCGGCGGCAACCACGCCTTCTACCTGGCGATCCCGCCCAAGTCGTTCCCGGTGGTCTGCGAACAGCTACACAAGTCCGGGCTGGCGCGTCCGCAAGAAGACAGGTGGAGCCGGGTCGTCATCGAGAAACCATTCGGCCACGACCTGGGGAGCGCATGCGAGCTCAACCACGTGGTCAACTCGGTCTTCCCGGAGGAGTCGGTGTTCCGGATCGACCACTACCTGGGCAAGGAGACGGTTCAGAACATCTTGGCGTTCCGGTTCGCCAATCAACTGTGGGATCCGATCTGGAACGCGCACTACGTCGACCATGTGCAGATCACCATGGCCGAAGACATCGGGCTGGGCGGGCGAGCCGGCTACTACGACGGCATTGGCGCCGCCCGCGATGTCATACAGAACCACCTGATGCAGCTGCTGGCGCTGACCGCGATGGAAGAGCCGGTCAGCTTCAAACCGCGCGCGTTGCAGGCCGAGAAGATCAAGGTGCTGTCGGCCACCCAACTCGCGCAGCCGCTCGATGAGACCAGCAGCCGTGGCCAATACGCTGCCGGCTGGCAGGGCGGCGAGAAAGTCGTCGGTCTCCTCGACGAGGAGGGCTTCGCCAAGGACTCCACCACCGAGACCTTCGCCGCCATCACGCTCGAGGTGGACACTCGCCGCTGGGCTGGCGTGCCGTTCTACCTGCGAACCGGAAAACGGTTGGGCCGCAGGGTGACCGAGATCGCTCTGGTCTTCAAACGCGCGCCGCATCTGCCGTTCGACGCCACCATGACCGACGAGCTCGGCACCAACGCCATTGTCATCCGGGTACAGCCGGACGAAGGGATCACCCTGCGGTTCGGTTCCAAGGTCCCGGGCAGCGCGATGGAAGTTCGCGACGTCAACATGGACTTCTCCTACGGCTCGGCGTTCGTCGAGGACTCCCCCGAGGCGTATGAACGACTGATCCTGGATGTGCTGCTCGGTGAGCCATCGCTGTTTCCGGTGAACGAGGAGGTCGAATTGGCCTGGCAAATCCTCGATCCCGTCCTCGATTATTGGGCAACACACGGTAGGCCCGACCCTTATGAGTCGGGCACCTGGGGTCCTGCGTCAGCGTTTGAGATGTTGCGCCGGACCGGCCGGGAATGGCGGCGGCCGTGATCCGCGCCGACGACGATGCAGAGCGAACCCATGAGGTGGGGGCACCTCCCGCTTGCGGGGGAGAGCGGCGCTCATGATCGTTGACATGCTGGACACCAGCACCACCGCGGTCAACAAGAAGCTGGACGAGCTACGCGAAAAGGCCGGCGTCGTAACGATGGGCCGAGTCGGGACGCTGATCATCAAGTCAGACAACGACGCCCTGCTCGAGGAATCGATCGAGGCCGCCAACGCCGCCAGCCACGAACACCCGAGTCGGGTCCTCGTTGTGACAGCCGGCAATTCCGATGCTGTCGAGGCGCGCCTGGATGCTCAGGTTCGGGTCGGAGGTGATGCCGGCGCCGGGGAGGTCGTGGTGCTCCGGCTGTCCGGGCCGCTGGCCGGTCATGCCGAGAGCGTCGTCACGCCCTTCCTGCTCCCCGACATCCCGGTGGTGGCATGGTGGCCCGATGTCGCCCCGGCGGTGCCCGCCCAAGACCCGTTGGGCAAGTTGGCGATTCGGCGCATCACCGACGCGACGAATGGTGACGATCCGCTGTCGGCGATCAAGAGCCGGCTTCCCGGATACACCGCCGGCGACACCGATCTGGCCTGGGCCCGTGTCACCTACTGGCGGGCGTTGCTCACCTCCGCGCTCGACCAGAAACCGCACGAAAAGATCGAATCGGCGCTGGTATCCGGTTTGAAAACCGAACCAGCGCTGGACATCATGGCGGGCTGGCTGGCCAGCCGCGTCGACGGGCCGGTACGCCGGGTGGTCGGCGAGCTCAAGGTCGAGCTGGAACGCAAAAGCGAGACCATCACCTTGAGCCGACCCCAGGAGGGCACCACGGCCACGTTGAGCCGGACGGGCCGGCCGGATGCCCTAGTTCCGTTGGCGCGCAGGGAAACCCGTGAGTGCCTGGCCGAAGATATGCGGCGGTTGGACGCCGACGAGATCTACCATGCCGCGCTGCAAGGCATCGACAAGGTGCAGTACGCATGAGCACGGTCATCGACGTTGTCCCGGACAGCGAGGCCCTGGTCCGGGCCGCGGGCAGCCGGCTGGTCAATGCCATCCAGGCTGCCGTGGCGGCCCGGGGGCGAGCGCTGATCGTCTTGACCGGCGGCGGCAACGGCATCGGTCTGCTGAAATATCTCGGCACCCCAGGGCAGCAGATCGACTGGTCGAAGGTGCATCTGTTCTGGGGCGACGAGCGCTACGTTCCCGAGGACGACGACGAGCGCAACGAAAAGCAGGCGCGGGAAGCATTGCTCGATCACATCGACATCCCGCCGAGCCAGGTGCACCCCATGGCCGCGAG
>DATKEW010000344.1:0-4646 GCA_035511785.1 Mycobacterium sp. | reverse complement strand
GCAGGTTCGGCATCGGGATGGGCGCCAGTCCTATTGGATCTTCGCCCCCGACGGGGAGGTCCACCGCCCGTCGTTGAGTGTGCTGAAGGGGTACGGCTCGTCGACTCAGCAGACCTATGCCTACAGCCTGGTGGATCACCTCAACTGGATGCGAGTGAACAACAAAGGCCCGGACACCCTCACCCTGGATGAGTTGCGCCGGTACATGAATGGGATCACCGGCACCGATGGCATCTACGGCGCCGCCTGGCGGCGTCCGGACCAGAAGCCACTGGGACCGTCGGCGGCTGGCAATGTTGCCACCGTCGTCAAGGCGTATTACGTCGCGCTGTCTGCGTCCGAGGATGTAAGTCCTGAACTGATTGAGGCGCTTCAGCCGACTTCTGTCAGGGACCGTCGTGGCCGGTCTCACCGGTTAGTTGACGCTAATCCGCTGGCGCCGAGGAAGTCTGCTCGCCGACCGCGATTCCTACCCGACGAAGTCGTCGAGGCTCTGTTTCAGCCAGGTGTCTTAACGACTGCCCGCGACATCATGATCATCACCTGGCTGCATGACGGCGGCCTTTTCTCTGGGGGTCAATCCCTGTGCGGCAGCGTGGTTCTCTGAGTTTGTGCAGCTCAGGAGCTGGTATCGAAGATAGTATCTGCCGCAACAGTGTGGTGCACGTAGACTCGCCGTTTTCAGCGTGGGCGGTTTGGCGTGTTGAGTCGGGCCATCAGTTCGCGGTTGGCGGCGCGTGCTGCGGCGAGGTCTTCGTCGCGTTCGGCGAGTTGGTGCTGAAGGTCGAGGTTGTGTTGTTCGAGCTGGCCGATGCGCTGGTGGAGGGTGTCGATGTCGGCGGGGGCACTGAGTCCGGATTCGCGCCACGTGTGTTCGCCGAGCGCTTCGGAAAGTCGCTTCTCCAGTTGATGGATGCGGGCGTTGAGCCGGGCGGCTCGTTCGTGGGCGGCGAGCAGATCCGCCTGCAGCGACGCTCGTGTGACGGCGGGGCCGACGTGGTCGCCGGGTACTGGATCTGCTTGCAGCGCACGGATTTTCTCCATCAGGTCACGATGCCGGTAGAGGAAGGTGCGGTCGACTCCGGCGGCGCGAGCAATTCCGGACGTGGTGATCCGGTCACCTGCCGCAGCGGCTTGGTCGAGTGTCGCCAGCACGCGTTGACGCCGCCGCATCGAGTCGTCACGGCGACCGTCGAGCATCGATCGAACGCTCGTGATGCGATGGGGGCGTGTGGATTCCGGTGAGGTGTCGGTCATGCGCTGGCCTCCGAAGCGGGTGTGATCGGTGATGCGGGTGGGGTGGCGGCGAGGATTGGCATGCCAAGCGGCACTGCATGGGCTGCTCGGTGACGGCGCACAATCGCGATTGCCTTGTCGATCTGGGCTCGTTCGGTGTCGTCGAGCTCGGCGATATCGCCCTTGATGCGGGTGATCAGCCGCCGGAGCCGGGTGATCTCCTCTTCGGTCGGAGTGGCGTCGGCGCGAGCCCAGTCGTCGACACCGTCGATAGCAGCAGTGAGCCGTTCCCGGGTGCGCAGCAGATCATCGAGGTATGCCTGCAGGTCGGGCAGGAACGCGATGTTGGTGCGGAAGTGGTCGCAGCCCACGCACCGGAACCGGACCGGGCAGGCCCCGCCGCCGGCTTTGACGTTCGTCGGCTCGGTGCAAGTGCCGTAGGGCACGGAGACCTCACCCACGGCGTGGCGAGCACGTTCGGACTCCCACAGCATGTGTGCCTCACCCCAGATCCGGTTGCCGTGCCGGTCGAAGCTGAGCGCGGTGACGGTGTCGACCGCGGCGCGGCGGCGGTCTTCGCCGATGCGGTAATAGCGACGGGTCATCGAATAGCTGCGATGATCGAGCAGTTCGGCCAGAACGTCGATCGGGACTCCGGCATCTGCATGACGTTGGGCATAGCAGTGTCGATAGACATAGGGCACGATCTTGGTCTTGTTGATCTCGAGCCCGTCTCTGGTGCACAGGATCGGGAGGTCCGAGACCCACTCGCGGTGCCGGGCGTCGAGCATATCGATGCTGATCGGCGTGCGCCCGTGAGGATTACGACGTGTTGTGGGCAGCAGAGCCAGTTCAGCGATTGGGGTGTCGGGAAACATCGCACGGACGCGCTGCTGCTGGCCGGTGATCACTGCGGCGGTGGCTTCGCTGATCGGCAAGCGCCGACCGAGGCGGTGGGCCTTGGCGTTGTCGTAGACGAGGACCGCAGCTTCGTCCTTGTCGCGGCTCAGGCAGTTGCAGGGCAGGGCGAGGATGTCTTCCGGCCGTCGACCGGTATCGATGCCGATCTGAGTCGCGACCCTCACCTCGACAGGTTCGAGGGTGTCGAGGTTAGCGCAGAGAACAGCCATGACTTCCGGAGGGACGTCGCGGCCGGGTTCGCCGCGTTCGGGCTCGGCGGGGATGTCGCGGCGCTCGATGGCGAAATCGCCGGCCAGTCCCGCCGCTGTCTGTCCCGGCCTGGTCAGGCCGAGGGCGCGGATGCCCGCCAGGGCCTCGCGCACGTCACGGCAGATGCAATTGCGGCGGTATCGGCTGATCTCGCCGATCGACTCCAGGTGGGCCAGCCGGTTGAGGAAATCCTCGATGTCGCTACGGCCCAACGCCGAAGCGACGAGTCCACCATCGGGTCTGCGGCCGAGGAATTCCGACAGCAGACGCAGCCCGTTGATCTTGCCGCGCACTCTCGCAGCGCCGCGACCTCGATGACGCGGGAGTTGTTCTGCTGCCCACCGTTTGACGGACTGGGCCAGCCAGGGCTGACTGATTGCGGTGAACGACAGGTTACCGCGGTGGCCGAAGACCGCGAGATCCCAAATGTCTTTGGCCTGTTCGCTCCCCGGATCGGCCAGGGCCCGCCGGACGTGTTGGGTCAGAGCGGTCCGCAGCGACCGCACGGATTTGTTGCGGGTGATCTCGGCTCGGTCGGTGGTGATCGAGGCGCACTGTCGCCAGCGCAGCCCGTCGCACAGCACCCGCAATTGCGCATCGGTGATCTTCGCCCCGCCCCGGACGCGCTGCTGAACGCCGAACAACACCTCGACGACCACCAGCACCGGCAGTGCCCGCAGGTTCACCTGCCCGGGCTCGGCCACACCAGATTCACGAGCTCGCCACCGGTGGGGATCCACCTCGGAGTTGGCGGCCAGCGCGGCCCGCCAGCGCTGGTAGTGAGTGTTGCAGTAGCCGGCCGCGCCATCGGCGGTCCGGGTGCACGCCGCCACCTGGCAGGTCGGCATCGCCGGCAAGGGCCGCACCCTCGGGTCGGCCAGGAACTGCTCCATCGACATCGGGGGTCGCCGAAGGCGGAACTTCTTGGCGTGCGGCTCGCACAACACCGCGTGTCGCACCGTTGGCACACACCGGCACCCCGACACCGCGCACCGCGTCGTGGACGCGGGCTCGGCGGGCAGGTATGCGGCAGCGGCGATCTCGGCCTTGCTCATCCCAAGCCGAGTCAGACGCGTGAAGCACCGATGACACACCATGAGACCGGAGTGAACGCTGTTCTGGCATCCATCGACCCGGCACACCGTGCGCCCCAACAATCGATGTTCCGCCGGCAACGACAACACCCGCGTTCGCGGATCCCACCCCGCCTCGTCCAAGAACCTGCGGTCGAGCATCGCTGCCAGACGCGCGGCCGCGCCGATCAACACAACCCCGCCCAACACGTGCGGGAACTCGCCGCAGTCTTCCTCGGCCGCAAGGTTTTCGGCCAGCTCTACGGTGGTCACCGAGTCACCTCGACCTGCTCGCGAGGGCTGGGCACCGCATCCACGGCAGCCCGCAGCCGGGAGGAGTCCGGATGCAGGTAAACCTGCGACGAGGAGACCGCGGCGTGACCAAGCAAATCGGCGACCACATCGATCCCGGCTCCGGCATCAACAACGTTGCTGCCGTAGGCGTGTCGCAGCCGATGCGGCCGCACCGCGACGTCGAGTCCGGCCCGCCGCGACGCCGCGGCCATCAACTCTCCGATGGCGTCCGGGCGCATCGGTGCGCCGAGCTTGCCGCGGAACAGGTTGACGAACACGAAATCGCTGTGGGCGGCATCGGCGACGCGCATGCGCTCGAACTCGTAGACGTCAAACAGTTGCACCACAAGGAAATCCAGCGGCACCACCCGCTCCCGCCGCGACTTGGCCCACGCCTGGTTCGGGTTGTCGTCTCGGCGCACCACATGCAGATGCGCCCGCGCCACCTCGCAGCCCAGGCCGCGCGAATCCACCAGCAGGTGCACATCGCTGCGCCGCAGCCCGCACACCTCCCCACGCCGCAACCCGGCCCGCGCCATCAACAACACGATCAACCGGTCCCGCGCCGACCGGCACGCCCGCAGCAGCGCGACGATCTGCTCGTCGCTGGCCCGATCGATCGTCGTCTCCGGTTCCCGCAGCCGATGCCGGGCCCGCATCCGCCACGCCATCCGACCGTCCTCGCCGCGGGCCTCCACCGGCAGGTCCCGGTCATCGGCGACCTCATACAGCATCGACACCAACCCCGCCGGGCCGTGACCGGTCGCCACCGCGTGCACCACCATCCCGCGCACCGCGGTCAGCACACCGTTGATCCGCGACGCACAGCGCACCGCAGCAGCGCCGGGACCGGCCACCACCACGCTCGCGGCG
>DATKEW010000343.1:0-27565 GCA_035511785.1 Mycobacterium sp. | reverse complement strand
GCTTAGCCAGAGAGACCTGTCCGCGCCTCGGCGCTTCGCGGGTCGATGTGCATGAACAGCGCGGAAGGTAGCCGCGCCGGCTGACACCGGCCGTCGTTTGGTCAGTAATGAAAACGGTTATCGTTTCGGTGTGAGTGCCTTGCTCTCGCGTCGTCGGGGCGGCGCAGATGACGCAACAACAGCAGCAATTCGTTTGGTCTCTTTGCCTGAGGAGAAGTCCCATGTCGTTTGTAATTACGCGGCCAGAGGCGCTGGCTACGGCTGCCGGTCACTTGAGTGGTGTTGGATCAGGGCTGACCGCAACGCAATTCAGCGCGCATGCCGCCCTCTATCAGGCAGTGAGCGCGCAAGAGACAACGGTCCACGAGATGTTCACCTCGATTTTGGGCGCCACTGCTACTTCCTATGCGGTTGTCGAAACCGGCGAAACCATCGCAGCTGTGTAACGGGCGGAGTGAACGATGACGTTGGATTTCTCGATGCTTCCTCCGGAGGTGAACTCGTCGCGGATGTATGCGGGGGCGGGTCCGGCCTCGATGGTGGCCGCCGCCTCGGCGTGGAAGGGGGTGGCCGCGGAATTGCGCTCCACGGCGCTGTCGTATGGCGCGGTGGTCTCGGCGCTGACCGATGAGGAATGGCATGGTCCGGCATCGGCGGCGATGGCGGCTGCGGCCATGCCGTATGTGGAGTGGATGAACACCACCGCGGTGCAGGCCGAGCAGAGCGCGACCCAGGCCGAGGCCGCGGTGGCGGCCTATGAGGCCGCGTTTGCGGCCACGGTGCCTCCAGCGCAGATCGCGGCCAACCGTGCCCAGCTGGCCGCACTGGTCGCGACCAACCTGTTGGGCCAAAACACCCCCGCGATCGCGGCCACCGAGGCCCAGTACGGCGAGATGTAGGCCCAAGACGCCGCGGCGATGTACGGCTACGCGGGGTCCTCGGCCGTGGCCACCCGGCTGACCCCGTTTGACCCGCCCCAGCAGAGCACCGACCCCGCCGGGCTGGCGGCCCAGTCCGCGGCGGTCGGCCAGGCCACCGCCACCTCGGCGGGCACCGGGCAGGCCACGCTGTCCAAACTCACGTCGGCGGTGCCCAACGCGCTGCAGAGCCTGGCCTCGCCGACGTCGGCTTCGTCCTCGACAACGGGTCTGGGCAGCGTCCTGGGTGGATGGAATCCGTTTGCTCCCGGCTCGGCCAGTGCCACCACCGGACTCGATGGCGTGCTCAATGCGCTGTTTGGCACCAACACCGCGTTTGGACAGACCATCAACGCCAACATCTGGAACACCATCTTTTCCTCCGGCTTCTACATGCCCGGCAACTTCTTGGGCACCGCCGCCGACTTCATGACCATGGGTCAACAAGGCGCCGGCGCCGCGGCCGGGGCCGAGGGTGCAGCCGGCGCGGCAGAAGGTGCCGCGGGAGCGGCGGCCGGCGCCGGGGAGGGAGCCGCGGCCGGGGCCGCCCAGGCAGCTGGCGGCCTGGGGGCGGTGGGTAACTCCGTCGCCGCCGGCCTGGGCCAAGCACCCCTGGTCGGACCGCTGTCGGTACCGCCCAGCTGGACCGGAGCCGCACCCCCGGGCCCGCTGTCCTCCACCCTGGGAGCCACCCCCATGGTGGCCCCACCGCCGGCCATGGCGGCAGGCATGCCCGGAGTACCCCTGGGCGGCATGGCCGGCCAAGGCTTCGGCCGCAACGTCCCTCAATACGGCTTCAAACCCACCTTCATCGCTCGCCCACCCTCAGCCGGATAACCCGCCGCGGCACTTCGCCGGCTGTTTGCCACAAGTTTGCGCGTCAACACCTACGCGGCCAGCTGAGACCGACTAGCTGAACGGGAGGAGGCTAACGATGACCGCACCGCCGGATTTCGCCATGCTTCCTCCCGAGGTCAATTCCGGGCGTATGTATGCGGGGGCCGGCGCTGGCCCGCTGCTGGCCGCGGCATCGGCCTGGAACGGCCTGGCCGCGGAATTACGGGCCACCGCGCTGGGCTATAGCTCGGTGCTTTCGGAGTTGACCAGCCAGGCATGGCATGGCCCGGCGTCGGCATCGATGGCGGCCGCGGCCGCGCCGTATGTTGCGTGGCTGAGTACCGCCGCGGCGCAGGCGGAGGAGACCGCCGCTCAAGCCGAGGCCGCCGTGGCCGCCTATGAGGCCGCGTTCGCCGCAACGGTGCCCCCACCGGTGATCGCGGCTAACCGCGCCCAGCTGATGGTGCTGATCGCCACCAACTTCTTCGGCCAAAACACGCCGGCCATCGCGGCCACCGAGGCTCAGTACGCCGAAATGTGGGCCCAAGACGCCGCCGCCATGTACGGATACGCCGCGTCGTCGGCGATCGCCACCCGGCTGACCCCGTTTACCCAGCCTCAGCAGACCACCAGCCCGAGTGCGCCCGCGGCCCAGTCCGCTGCGGTCGCGAAGGCCGCCGCCACCCCGGCCGGCACCCAGCAGAGCACGCTGTCCCAACTGGTCTCCACCATGCCCAATACGCTGCAGGGGCTGTCGTCGCCGTCGTCGTCGCAGACGACGGGTCTGGGCAGCATCCTCGGTGACCTGGGCGGGTGGAATCCGTTTGCCCCGGGCTCGGCCAGTGCCACCAGCGGACTCGATGGGGTGCTCGATGCGCTGTTTGGCACGAACACCGCATTTGGACAATTCATCAACGCCCCTATCTGGAACACCATCTTTGCGTCCGGCTTCTACATGCCGGGCAGGTACCTGGGCAGCGCCGCCAAGTTCATCACCATGGGTCAACAAGCCGCCGGAGACGCGTCCAGCGCAGCGGAGGGCGTGGCCGGCGCAGCGGAGGGCGTGGCACAGGGCGCGGCGGCCGGCCCGCTGGGCAGCATTGGTGCGCTGGGCAACTCCGTGACAGCAACCCTGGGCAAAGGGGGTCTCGTCGGTCCGCTGTCGGTACCGCCAAGCTGGACCGGTCCCACGCCACTGCCGAGCCCGCTGGCCTCGACGTTGGGGGGCGCGCCGCTCGCGGCGCCGTCCCCAGTCACAGTGGGCACGCCGCCGGTACCGCTGGCGGGCTATATGGGCGGCCAGGGCGAAGGCCAAGCGGTGCCCCAATATGGCTTCCGCCCTACCTTCGTGGCGCGCCCACCAGCCGCGGGGTAGTGGCCCGGCGGCCGCCACCTCACAAGAACCACGCCGGCGAGTTCGGCAATCTAATAAGCACGCCACTCGGCGCAGGCGGCGGACTGGTCCATGCCGTTGAGCAGGGTAAACAGCACAATTTGTCCTCACAGGCAACCGCCAGACGCTAATCAGCGTCGAACCAGTATGTGTATTTACGCTGAGTGAAATCTAGGGGAGCGTGGGATGACGATTAACTATCAATTCGGCGATGTCGATGCCCATGGCGCCATCATTCGGGCCCAGGCTGCAGCACTGGAAGCCGAGTATCGCGGGGCGGGCTCTGCGGCCGCGCAGGTGGCCATCACCCCGCTGGGCCGCAACGTCCAGGTGACATCCGAGCATGCCGGTGCGCCCGGGCAAAAAGTGCAAAGGGCCGGGAACAGCATGGCCGGCACCTAACACGCCCGTCGGCTCCAAGTGGGCTTAGCTCATCTGTCAATCACGACGGTCGATATTCCGAGCCAACATATATGTGACACGTGCAAACGTAATGCACTTCGACGCTGCCGCAGCGGCCTTATTTACCCGCTCTATTGGTAGTGGTAGCTATAAAACAGGGGGTTACAAAGTTCGGCAGGCTATGTAGTAAATAATAATGGCAATAACAGTTAGCGCGATCGTTGATGGCGCTTGTCTGCACATTGGTTGACACCAAATTGCGGGCCTCTAGACGCATTGTCAGGTCTGTCGTTGAATGCTGCCTATAAGCAGTCTGACCTGCTAGTTTGCGATAGTGATTCGTTAACCGCCAAACAGGGTTCTCACACCAGCGCTTAGGAAAGATGACATTTTCATTTTACATCTTGCTTACCCGACGGGAATGCATAGTGCATACATTCTGATCACGATGATCCTATATTGAGTGGGCCACCGAGAGCGAAGTCCGACGCTGCCCCTGAGAAATTTCCGGCTAGAGGGAGTAGAGGCCTGTTGTCTGCAACACGTGCAGTCAAACTCATGCATTCCGAGGAGATTTGATGAATTTCATTAGAGCCACGGAGTGTTTGCTGGCGAGGGGTGTAATCGCGCCTACCATGACGGCCAAATAGGGAACCGGAGGTAATAGATGTTGGATTTCGGGGCGTTGCCGCCCGAGATCAACTCGGGCCGGATGTACGTCGGTGCCGGGTCGGGGCCATTGCTGGCCGCCGCGGCCGCCTGGGATGAGTTGGCCGCCGAGTTGCAGTCCACCGCGGCCTCGTATGGGTCGACCATCGAGGGCCTGACCGTCGGGCCGTGGACGGGTCCGTCCTCGATCGCGATGGCGGCGGCCGCGGCGCCGTATGTGACGTGGATGAGTGCCACCGGCGCTCAGGCTGAGCAGGCGGCCACGCAGGCCAAGCTCGCCGCGGGCGCCTACGAGACCGCGTTTGCGGCGACGGTGCCGCCGCCGGTGATCGCGACCAACCGCGCCCTGCTCGCGACGTTGATCGCCACCAACTTCCTGGGCCAAAACACCGCGGCGATCGCGGCCACCGAAGCCCAATACATGGAGATGTGGGCCCAGGATGCCGGCGCGATGTACGCCTATGCCGGTGCGTCGGCGACCGCGTCGCAGCTGACCCCGTTCAGCGAGCCGCCGCAGACCACCAATAACTCGGGCCCGGGGACGCAAGCGGCCGCGGTCTCTCAGTCCAGCACGCTGAGCGGCTCGAACACCGCCGCGCAGCTGTCCCATGTGGTCAACTCGACGCCGAGTGCGCTGCAAAGCCTGGCAACGAACACCACGACGACCAACGCGGCATCGACGACGACCGGGGCGGCGACGTCGACGGGAGTGGGTTTGCCGTCAGTGCCACCGAGCCTGACGGACTGGAACACCATCTGGTCGACCCTGACCGGTCCGTACTCCTTGCAAGGGTGGACTGCCATACCCGGTGGTCCGTTCCTGTCGTTCGGGCAGGCCTACGCCTGGGGGCAGAACGGGCAGGGCGCGGCCGCGTATCTGGCCGGCCCGAAAGCCATCTCGGGGGCGTTGGCCCCGCTGACCAGCGGCGCCAGCGCTGTGAAGCCCATGCTGAGTTCCGCGGTCGGTGCGGGGCAGGTATCGGGGGCCATGGGCAAGGCGGCCCTTGTCGGAAGCATGTCGGTGCCGCAGGGCTGGACCGAAGCCGCCCCGGCGATCAGGACGCTGGCCTCGGTGCTACCCACCAACCTGGCGGCCGCCCCGGAGGCCGCACTGGGCGGCGAAGCCGGCGTGTTCAGCCAGATGGGCCTGTCGAGCCTGGCGGGACGCGCCGTGGCCGCGAGTGCGACGTACTCCGGCGGTGGGGTGGCGGCCAGGGCGCTGGGAGGTGCCGTCGTGGAGGCAGACCCGGCCGCAGCCACCATCATCGTGATCCCGGCACTCGAGGACTGACCGCGATGACGACCTACAGCAGCCCAGCACGGTCCATCCAGGTGCGCGCCACCAGAAAAGGGGTTTAAGCATGTTTTACGCAGCCTTTCCGCCGGAGTTCAACTCGGGCCGGATGTACGCCGGGCCGGGATCGGGGTCGATGCTGGCCGCCGCGGCCGCCTGGGACGACCTGGCTACCGAATTGCAGTCCGCCGCCTCCTCCTATTCGTCGGTGATATCAAGCCTGACCGGGGGGCCGTGGATTGGTCCGTCATCGCTTGCCATGGCAGCCGCAGTCACCCCGTATGTGGCCTGGATGCAACAGACCGCCGTCCAGGCCGACCAAGCCGCGATGCAGGCCACCGCGGCGGCAGCCGCTTACGAGACGGCGTTCGCGGCACACGTGCCGCCGCCGGTGATCGCGGAAAACCGGGCCCTGCTGGCGCAGCTGGTGGCGACCAACATCGTCGGGCAGAACACCGCGGCGATCGCGGCCAACGAGACCCAGTACTCCGAATTTTGGGCCCAAGACGCCCTGGCGATGGACAGCTACTTCGCCTCGTCGGCTTCTGCATCCAAGTTGACGCCGTTCAGCGAACCGCCTCAGACCACCAACACCGCGGGCCCAGCGATGCAAGCCGCCACGGTGTCCGCGGCTGCTGCCACCCCGGCCGGCAATGCGGCGTCAACCGCGAGCACCGCGGCAAGTACGGCCGGCAACCTCATCACGGACAACCCGGTACTGGCATTTCTCGCAAAGCTCGCCACCGACTACAACACCACCGTGGAAGGTTTCCTGAACACCGTCCCAAACGGGAATTCATGGTTCACGGCCCTGTTTAGCGCCGTAAAGGTCCCGCTTGGCTTTACCACGCAGTTCAACGACATCGGCCTGCTGATCAACTTTCCCTTGTCGCAGTTCCTCAAGTTCGCGCCACCCGTGGCGTATGGCGCGCTCCCGAAAGACGCGCTCGGAGCAGGGCTCGGGGCGTTGGGCTTCGGCCGGGGCACGCTGTACAGCGCGGTATCGGCGAGCATGGGAAATGCCGGCACGTTGGTCGGAAAGCTGTCGATTCCGCCGAGCTGGGCCACGGCCACCCCGGCCATCAGGACGGTCGCTGCCGCCTTATCGGCCGCTGGGCCGGACGCCGTGCCGGCGGCCGCGCTCGGTGAGGGAAGCCTGCTGAGCTCGATGTCGGTGGCGGGGATGCTCGGCAGCGCCCTGGGTGCGGGGGGTCCCACCGTGGCACGTGCCGGCGTCCGCGGTCGTCTCACCCCGATCAAAGACCTCAAAGCCAAACAATCGCCAGAGCAGCTCAAGCGCCTGGTCGCACAGATATCGGAGAAACCCGAAAGTGTGCAGCACCACACCGTCGATCAACAAGGCCTTGATGCCCTGCTCGAGCAACTGGCGAAGAAACCCGGCATCCACGCGGTGCACCTATCCAAAGGCGACAAGTCCAAGGTTGTGCCATCGGAAGCGCAATTAGGCTAGCGCACAACATAATTGGGAGATCGGTGAGTTATGAGAACACTACTGGCGGTACTCGGCGTTGCCGCGACGATCGGCCTCGCCGCCCCGGCATATGCCGATCCACCTCCAGCCCCCGACGGTGACGACGCGGGCTTCCTCGCCGCCCTGCATCAGGCCGGCTTCAACTTCTCCAGTCCGGATGCGGCCGTAGGCGCCGGCCGAGCGGTGTGCTCGTGCTTGAACAACGGCGAGTCGGGCCTGGAGCTGGTCCATGACGTGAAAATGCACAACCCCGGGATGGATATGGAGATGGCATCCAATTTCGCCATGCTCTCCGCGAAGTACTACTGCCCCCATCAACTCTCCAAGGCCTGACAAACCAGCACAGCGCGACGTCATGAGACTGCTACTAGCGCTGCTCGGCGTCTTCACCGCGATCGGCCTTGCCGCGCCCGCGCACGGCGACCAGGGCGACGGCTTCGACGACACAGGCTTTTTGGCGACGGTGCGCAATGCCGGCATCAACTACACCAGCTCGGACCGAGCCATCGCATTTGGCAAGGCGGTGTGCGGGTGGATCGGTAACGGCAAATCCGGCCCGGAGCTAGTCCAGGACCTACAGCGAAGCAATCCCGGACTGACCACGGACCACGCAACCCTGTTCCTGGCGATCTCAGCCAAGTATTACTGCCCGCAACAACTCACCAAGAATCAACAGGCCTTGGCGCAGTAGTCGCAACCCGCACCCCGGCGGGCACGACGAATACCGTTGGCACGAAGCTTCGTCGTTGCCTCTGGCGCAACCATTTGACTGCCGGGCGGTTTCGCGAATGTGCCCGCAACGCAGCGGGTTTGACTAAGGTCCACCTGCCGTTCACCTAGATGTGGCTAGATGTGGTTGGCGGCCGCCGACCAGCGCTATCCGGGGGAAGGAGTGCGGTGTCATGCAGACGCTGAGCGTCGCCGATTTCGCGCTCCGACTGGCCGTCGGGGTGGGCTGCGGCGCCCTCATCGGCTTCGAGCGGCAGTGGCGGGCGCGCTTGGCCGGCCTGCGCACCAACGCGCTGGTTGCCGGCGGTGCGACGTTGTTCGTGCTTTACGCGGTCGCCACCGAAGACAGCAGCCCCACCAGAGTGGCGTCATATGTGGTGTCGGGCATCGGGTTTCTCGGCGGAGGTGTGATCCTGCGCGAGGGGTTCAATGTCAGGGGCCTCAACACCGCCGCCACCCTCTGGTGCTCGGCGGCAGTGGGCGTACTGGCCGCTTCCGGGCATCTGGTGTTCACGTTGATCGGCACGGGCGCCGTCATCGCCATCCATGTGTTTGGGCGTCCACTCGGCCGGCTGATCGACCACGACAACGCCGTCGAAGAAGACGAAAGCCTCCAGCCCTACCTGGTGCAGGTGGTCTGCCGGCCCAAATCCGAAAAGTACGTGCGCGCCCAGATCGTGCAACACGCCAGCAGCAACGACATCACGCTGCGCGGTATCCACACCGGGAATGCCACCGACGACGCCATCACCTTGAGCGCGCACCTGCTCATGGACGGCCATACGCCGGCCAGGCTTGAGCGGTTGGTAGCCGAGCTGTCCTTGCAACCCGGGGTTCGCGCGGTGCAGTGGTACGCCGGCGACAAAGCACAGCAATCGGACTAGCACCGCGCAACTAGGGACGGGCCTGCAGCTCCGGCGCGGCCGCGGCCAGCAATTCGGCGCGTTTTCCGTTCCGCGGTGGATAGATCCGTCGGGTATTGATGATCTGCTTGGTGGCCTTGGCCCGTGCGCCATTCGAGACCACTACCCGATCCCATCCTTCGGTGTAAACCGCGCCGGCCGGCCCGAGATCGAGAACGGTTACATACCACGGAATCCGAAGGGCAAGCATCGGTTTGCCGAGCAGGTCGCTGATCACGTTGTAGCCGGCATAGCGTCCCATCGGCCGGCCGTGCTGACACGACATCACCGAGAGGTGCTCGTCATCCATGCGGGCGGCTGCCACGTCACCTGCGGCGAACATCGACGGCACCCCGATCACCCGCAGATAATCGTCGACGGGCACCCGGCCCAGCCGGTCGCGGCCCACCGGCAGCTGCCCGGTCAGCCGGCTCGCCCGCATGCCGGCGCACCACACCACCGTGGCCGCCTCCAGCTGCTCGCCCGTTGACAGCGACACGCCGGACTTGCTGACGGCCGCGACACTCACCCCCGTTCTGGTCTCAACGCCGTTGTCCGACAAGGCCTGTTCGATCACCGGCCGCGCCGAATCGCCCATATCGGAGCCGACCAACGGGTTGTGGTCGACCAGCACCACCCGCGGAGTCGCATGACCCCGAGAGAACAACGCGCGCAGCCGGTTCGGCAGCTCGCAGGCCGTCTCGATGCCGGTCAGCCCGGCGCCGACCACGACGACGCTAGCCGACGCTGCGGTTGGCAGGTCGTCGGCAAGACCGCGTAGGTGGCGCTGCAGCGCCAGCGCGTCGTCATAGGTGTCGACGTCGAAACCGAACTCCCGCAGGCCCGGTATGGCGGGTTTGATTACATGACTGCCCGACGCCAACACTAAGCGGTCGTAGCCGTACGTCACACCGCCGGACGTGGCGACCGTGCGAGCGTCGGTGTCGATCGCGGTTACCTCCGTGGCGATATGCGCGATGCCGGCGGGGTCGAGCAGATCGGCGAGCGGGATGCGGCAGGCACTCAACTCAGCCTCGTAGTTGCGAACCCGGATGTCGTGGAATGGTTTGGCGCTCAATACGGTGATGCCGACCGTGCCCGCCGCAACGGCGAGCTCGTCGAGCCGGCGGGCAGCGCCGAGCGCCGCCCACAGCCCGGCAAACCCGGAACCGATGACAATTACAGCGGTCAAGTGCTCAACACCTCATGCGATGGATCGCTGTCATCAGCCACAGTGTGGACCGCCTGACGGACGAAGGCGAGCGGATCGGCCTGATGAGCGTCGCGCCGATGGTCGTAATCTATCTGTGTGCATGCCATCACTGGGTTCTGGTCCGCGCTGCCCCCGGAAATGCGGGACCCAGTGCTGTTCGCCATTCCATTCTTTCTGCTGCTGTTAACCCTCGAGTGGACGGCGGCCCGCAAGCTGGAGCACATCGAGACCGCCGGCATCGAGAAGCCGCGACCGGCGTCTGGCGCCTACCTGACCCGTGACTCCGCGGCGAGCATCTCGATGGGGCTGGTTTCGATCGCCACCACCGCCGGCTGGAAGACCCTGGCCCTGCTCGGCTATGCCGCGATCTACGCGTATGTGGCGCCCTGGCACCTTTCGACGGCAAAGTGGTACACCTGGGTCATCGCGATCGTGGGCGTCGACCTGCTGTACTACACCTATCACCGCATCGCCCACCGGGTCCGGCTGATCTGGGCGACTCACCAAGCACACCACTCCAGTGAGTACTTCAACTTTGCCACCGCGTTGCGCCAGAAGTGGAACAACAGCGGCGAGATCTTGATGTGGATTCCGTTGCCGCTGTTAGGGCTTCCCCCCTGGATGGTGTTCTTCAGTTGGTCGCTGAACTTGATCTACCAGTTCTGGGTGCACACCGAGCGGATCGACAAGCTGCCGCGGCCGTTCGAATTCGTCTTCAATACGCCGTCACACCACCGAGTGCACCACGGGATGGACAAGATTTACCTCGACAAGAACTATGGCGGCATCTTCATCATTTGGGACCGGTTGTTCGGTAGCTTCCAGGCGGAGTTGTTCCGCCCGCATTACGGCCTGACGAAGCGGGTCGACACGTACAACATCTGGAACCTCCAGGTCCGCGAATACGTCGCGATTGCCCGCGACTGGCGATCGGCGAGCCGCCTGCGCGATCGGCTGGGCTACGTCTTCGGACCCCCGGGCTGGGTGCCGCGCACAGCCGGCCAAACCGGCGGCGCCGTCGGGCTGGCGACGTCGCGGTAACGCCCACCTGGGCCAGAACGAATAACTCAGCGTCGGACAGGGTTACGCCGTAACCTCAACCTGCGGTCGGCATCTGCGCCGGCCCCGACGGAACGGAGTCCATGGTGCGCCGCCTGGCAATGCACGCATTTGCCGCGTCCGTCATCGTCGCGGCGCTCGTGCCCGGGCTGCCGGCCCGGACGGCCGGAGCGGACCCGATTCTGGTCTTTCCCGGCATGGAAATCCACCAGGACAACCACCTCTGCACGCTGGGCTACGTCGACCCGGCCCTGAAAATCGCGTTCACCGCGGGGCACTGCCGGGGCGGGGGAATCGTCACCGACAAGGACCGCAACGTCATCGGCCATCTCGCGACCTTCCGGGACAACACACCCAGCGGTTCGACGGTGGCCACCGACCAAATGATCAACGACTACGAGGCGATCGTGCTGGACAACGTACCGGCGAACAACATTCTGCCCGGCGGACGTCCGCTGGTGTCGACTCCCGGCCTGGCCGTTCAGCCCGGACAGGCGGTCTGCCATTTCGGCGTGGCCACCGGTGAAACCTGCGGGACGGTGGAAAGTGTGAACAACGGTTGGTTCACCATGTCCCACGGCGTGCAGAGCCACAACGGTGATTCGGGTGGGCCCGTCTACCTGGCCACGGACGGGGGTCCGGGGCAGATGGTCGGGATTTTCAACAGCATGTGGGGAGATTTTCCCGCGGCGGTATCGTGGCGATCCACCTCCGAGCAGGTCCGTGAGGATCTCGGAATGCGGGCCAGCCCGAATTAGGCCGCATCAGTGCGCGGCTTCGGCTTCGGCGAGCACAAACACCGGGATCGACGGCGCGGCGACACGCAACTGCTCGTCGCTGGATTCGGGCGTCAACCCGGCGACATACCCCTTGACCTGCCAGTACCACCTGGCCAAGTAGCGCCGCAACACTTCGGGTTTGGCCGCATCGTCGACCTCGGTGACGTGGACGCGTTTCCTGCGCCAGCGCGGCCCCATCTCAACGACCCCTGCGGCTCGCACGTTGCGTGCCCACTGGGTGTTACCCCGCGGTGAGACGAGATAGTCCACGCCGTCGACGGTCAACAGGTTGATCACCACCCCACGTTGTTTGCCCGTCTTGCGGCCACGCACCCGCAGCGCTCGGGTCCCGGCGATGCTGACGCCCATCTCGGCGAGCCAGCGGATCGCCGCGTTGGCGGCCCGCGCGGCCCGGTTCGGTTCTTCGTAGCGCACGGCCATCATGCATCCCTCTCGACTGGTCGCTATCCCTTGAAAGTTGCGAGAGCAGTGCTCTCGACAGTAGCCACGCTCCCACACCACTCGCCAAAAAGCAAGAGCGGTGATCTCGTATGTCAGACTGGCCACGTGGGCAAACGCCAGGAATCGCGCGAGCAGATCGAGGCGCGAATCGTCGGGCTGGGTCGGCGTCACCTGGTGGATCGCGGCGCGGCCGGATTGTCGCTGCGTGCGATAGCCCGCGACCTGGGCATGGTGTCCTCGGCCGTGTACCGATACGTGTCCAGCCGCGACGAGCTGCTGACCTTGCTGCTTGTTGACGCCTATTCCGACCTGGCCGACGCGGTGGACCGGGCCCGTGACACCGTAGGCGACCTGTGGAGTGACGACGTCATCGCGATCGGGCGTGCGGCGCGCCGATGGGCCGTGGCGCATCCCGCTCAGTGGGCCCTGCTGTACGGCAGCCCTGTCCCCGGATATCACGCACCCCCGGAGCGCACCGTCGGAGTCGGCACCCGGGTGGTGGGAGCTATCTTCGACGCCGTCGCCGCCGGCATCGCCACCGGAGATATCAGGTTGACCGATACCGTTGCCCCGCAACCGATCTCGTCAGACTTTGAACGGATTCGCCAAGAATTCGGCTTCCCCGGCGACGATTCCGTCGTCGCCAAGTGCTTTTTGTTCTGGGCCGGGGTGCTCGGCGCGATCAGCCTCGAGGTGTTCGAGCAGTACGGCGCCGACACTCTGACCGATCCCGCGGCGATCTTCGACACCCAGCTTCGGCTGCTGGTGGATCTGCTGTCCCAGCATTGATGACAGGCACGAATTAGAACGTGTTCATTCGGTATTTCCGGGCACCACGCGGTCGATCGCGGCAAAGTTTTTCTGGGCCTTTCTGTCGGCTGGCAGGCTGGGCTATCCTGCCAAACGATGACGCTTCCCGTTCAATCCCCGACGCAGATCGCATGGGTTACCCCGGACCTGGACGCCACCGAAACGGCTCTCACCGGCCTGTTAGGCGTCCGGAAGTGGGTGCGGATACCCGACGTGCACTTTGCTCCCGACGCTTGTAGCTACCTTGGCAAGCCGGCCGATTTCGTCGCCAGCATCTCACTGAGCTACCTCAGTGACATGCAGTTGGAGTTGATCTCGCCGGTCAGCGGGGAGAATATCTATAGTGACTTTTTGCGCGACTCGGGGCCGGGTTTGCACCACATCTGCATGGAGGCCGAAAGCCCCGAGCAATTCGACGCGGCGCTGGCCGAGGCCGCTGACCACGGCGCCGCGGTTGTGCAGCAGGGCGTGATGCCGGGCGGAATTCAATTCGCCTACGTGTCTGCGCCGCACGCGGGGGTGCCGTTCATCGAGATCGCATACATCCCGCCAAAGATGCGGGCCTTCTACGACTACGTCAAACAGGAGCAGCGGTGAGCACCGAGGTACCAGCAACCGTCAACGCGGACACGCTCACGTCCTGGTCGGATGACGTCGACGTGGTCGTGATCGGTTTCGGTATCGGCGGTGGGTGCGCGGCGGTGAGCGCGGCGGCCGCCGGCGTCCGGGTGCTGGTGCTCGAGCGGGCCGCCGTGGCGGGCGGCACCACTTCGCTTGCCGGAGGCCACTTTTACCTGGGCGGCGGCACCGCCGTCCAGCAGGCGACCGGTCATCCCGACTCGCCCGAGGAGATGTACAAGTACCTCGTTGCGGTGTCCCGCGAACCCGACGACGCCAAGATCCGTGCGTACTGCGAAGGCAGCGTCGAGCATTTCAACTGGCTGGAGGACTTGGGTTTCCAGTTCGAGCGCAGCTACTTTCCGGGCAAGGCGGTGATCCAGCCCAACACCGAGGGGTTGATGTTCACCGGCAACGAAAAGGTGTGGCCGTTCCTCGAGAAGGCGGCGCCGGCGCCACGCGGCCACAAGGTGCCCGTGCCCGGCGATACCGGCGGCGCCAGCATGGTGATCGACCTGCTCCTCAAGAGGGCCGCCAGCCTGGGAGTGCAAGTCCGGTACGAGACTGGTGCCACCGAGCTCATCGTCGACGGATCAGGCCCGGAAACCAGCGTGACCGGTGTGATGTGGAAGCGGTTCTCCGAAACCGGTGCGGTCAAGGCAAAGTCGGTCATCATCGCTGCGGGGGGATTCGTGATGAACTCGGACATGGTAGCCAGGTACACGCCGAAACTGGCGGAGAAGCCGTTCGTGCTTGGCAACACGTATGACGACGGCCTGGGCATTCGGATGGGCGTATCGGCCGGCGGCGCAACCCAGCACATGGATCAGATCTTCATCACGGCTCCGCCGTACCCGCCGTCGATCCTGCTCACCGGGATCATCGTGAACAAGTTCGGGCACCGGTTCGTCGCCGAGGACTCCTACCATTCCAGGACTTCGGGTTTCATCATGGATCAGCCCGACAGCGCGGCGTTTTTGATCGTTGACGAGGCACACCTGGAGCACCCCAAGATGCCGCTGGTCCCGCTCATCGATGGCTGGGAGACCGTCGCCGAGATGGAAGCCGCGCTGGGTATCCCGCAGGGCAACCTGGTCGCAACGCTGGACCGGTACAACACCTACGCCGCGCGTGGCGAGGATCCCGACTTCCACAAACAGCCGGAATTCCTTGCGCCGCAAGACAAAGGCCCCTGGGGCGCGTTCGACATGTCGCTGGGCAAGGCCATGTACGCCGGGTTCACGGTCGGCGGGCTGGCCGTGTCGGTGGACGGCCAGGTGCTACGCGAAGACGGCACGGTCGTGGCCGGCCTGTATGCGGTTGGGGCGTGCGCGTCCAACATCGCGCAGGACGGCAAGGGCTATGCCAGCGGGACGCAGCTGGGTGAGGGCTCGTTTTTCGGCCGCCGCGCCGGAGCACACGCGGCAGCGGGAGCACAGGCGCGGTAGCGACACCGCGCCGGAGCGCACGCGGCGCAGAACCGTTTAGACCCGCGCGGGCTCCGTTTCCACCGGACCCAGCCGCCACTGGCCGTCGCCGAGCAGTTGGAGCTGTTGCTCGTGGTGCTGCTCCACGGTGTGCCGATGGCTGACGCTGACCACGACGCAGTCCGGCAGCTCACTACGCAACAACTGGTAAAGCGTGAATTCCAGCCCCTCGTCGAGCGCCGAGGTGGCCTCGTCGAGGAATACCGCCTGGGGCCTGGTGAGCAAGACGCGGGCGAAGGCGACGCGCTGCTGTTCACCGGGGGAGAGCACCTTGGCCCAATCCTGCTCCTCGTCGAGCCGGTCATACAGCGGGGCGAGCGCCACCTTGGTCAGCACGTCCCGCAGCTCATCATGCGAGATCGCGTCCGGCGAGTTCGGGTAACAGACCACGCCACGCAAAGTGCCCAGCGGCACATACGGCAATTGCGACAAGAACATCGTCGCGTTATCGCCGTCGGGACAGCACAGCGTCCCCGAGGCGTACGGCCACAATTCGGCCAGACTGCGCAGCAGCGTGGTCTTGCCGGCGCCCGAACGCCCGGTGATCACCAGCGCGTCACCTGTGTCCAGCTGCACGTCCAGCGAGTCGATCAGTTGGTCACCGTCCGGTGTGCGCACTTCGACGTTGGCGAGCTCGACGGCCACTTCTTGACTCGGCTTGACCAGCAATGCCGGCAGTGCTCGGCCCTGATCGTTGGCATCGACCAGACCGTGCAACCGGATGATGGCGGCGCGGAAGGACGCGAACGCGTCGTAGTTGTTGCGGAAGAAGGACAGCGAGTCCTGAATATTGCCGAATGCCGTCGCGGTCTGGCCGACATCGCCGAAGTCGATCCGGCCGGCGAACAGCCGCGGCGCCTGGATTACCCACGGCAGCGGGACAATCATCTGCGACACCGACCAGTTCCACCCGTTGAAGATGATGGTTCGGCGCACAAACCTGCGGTAGTTGGCGATGATCGGGGTGAAGCGCCGCCACAACTGCGCGCGCTCTACTCGCTCGCCGCGGTAGAAGCCCACCGCCTCCGCGGCGTCGCGCAATCGCACCAGCGCATAACGAAACGCGGCGTTGAGCTTCTCATTGTTGAAGCTGAGCCAAATCAGCGGACGGCCCAGCCATATCGCAACCACCGTCGCCACCAGCACGTAGATCACAACGGTCCAAAACATCGCGCGCGGAAAGTCGACACCGAAGAGATTCAGATTCCCCGACAGGTTCCACAGGATCGCGGCGAACGAGATCACCGAGGCCACCGCGTTGACGGCGCCAAACAGCAAGGTGCTTCCGGTCCCGTTGGCCGGGTTGTTCGGGGTGCCGCCGGCATTGGCGGTGAAGATATCGACGTCCTGTTGGATGCGCTGGTCCGGGTTGTCGATGGTGTTGTCGATGAACAGATCTCGGTAGTACGCCCTGCCGTCCAGCCAGTCGTCGGTGAGGTGGGCGGTGAGCCACACGCGCCAGGCGATGATGAATCGCTGCGTCACATAAATGTCCACCATGAACCGGATGACATACAGGGTTGCCAGCACGCTGAAAATCACGATCGACATCCAAAAGCCATGAATCCCGGATTGTTTGACGTCGTTGTCGCCCGCTGCGATGCCCTGGACCGCTTTCTGCACCGACGTGTATAAGTCGTTGCCCTGGTAGCTGAGCAACACGGTGAGACGCACCGAGAGGAGCACAGACAGCAACAGCGCGCCAAGCATCAGCCACACCTTGACACTCGCCGGACCAACGAAATATCCGCGAGTGATCCGCCAGAACTGCCGCCCCCAGGGTGTGAAGTACCTGAAAGCAATGAGCACGGCCAAGAGACAGACGGCGCCGATCGCCCAGGCTATGGCGAGCCACCACAAGGAATCAATGAATGCCGCCGACCAGTTGATGGACGGCTTGAACGGCGTGGGCCCCAACTTCGACGTCTCCTTGCTACCGAGGCATCCGGACGAGCCTCATGGTGGATACTTCCCCGCGAAGGTACCCGAGCGACTATGGATAGGCTGCCTGGATGAGCATCGACGCTCCGTCCAGCCAGACCGTACATGCCGGCCGGCTCATCGCGCGCCGGCTCAAGGCCAGCGGAATTGACACCCTCTTCACGTTGTCCGGCGGCCACCTGTTTTCCATTTACGACGGCTGCCGTGACGAGGGTATCCGGCTGATCGACACCCGCCACGAGCAGACGGCGACCTTCGCCGCAGAGGGCTGGTCGAAGGTGACCAGGGTGCCTGGCGTGGCCGCGCTCACCGCCGGGCCGGGCGTCACCAACGGGATGAGCGCGATGGCGGCCGCGCAGCAGAACCAGTCGCCGCTGCTGGTGCTCGGTGGCCGGGCGCCCGCGCTGCGGTGGGGCATGGGTTCGCTGCAGGAGATCGACCACGTGCCGTTTGTGGCGCCGCTGACCCGCTTCGCGGCCACCGCCCAGTCTGCCGACGCCGCGGGCCTGCTTGTCGACGAAGCGCTGCGAGCCACGGTCGGCGCCCCGTCCGGCGTGGGATTCGTCGACTTCCCAATGGATCACGTGTTTTCCGTGTCGGAGGACCCGGACGTTGGGAACCGCCCCGGCGCTCTCACCGACGCGCCGCCGGCCGGCAATCCCGACGGCGCGGCCCTGGACCGTGCCGCAGGCCTGCTTGCCGTGGCGCACCGGCCGGTGATCATGGCCGGCACCAACGTTTGGTGGGGCCACGCGGAGGCGGCGCTGTTATGTCTTGCCGAGGAACGGCAGATTCCGGTGCTGATGAATGGGATGGCCCGTGGCGTGGTGCCTGCCGACCACCCGTTGGCATTCTCGCGGGTGCGGGCAAAAGCGCTGGGCGAGGCGGACGTGGCGCTGGTTGTCGGCGTGCCCATGGATTTTCGGCTGGGATTCGGCAAGGTCTTCGGGCCGCAGACTCAGCTCGTCGTGGCGGATCGTGCCGAACCGGCTCGTGAACATCCGCGGCCCGTCGCGGCCGGTCTCTACGGCGACCTCACGTCGATCCTGTCGACGCTGGCCGGAACGGGGGAGCATCAGGACTGGATCGGCGAGCTGCGGACGGCCGAAACCACGGCCCGTGGCCGCGAAATTGCCGAGCTCGGCGACGACCGGATTCCGCTGCATCCGATGCGCGTTTACGCCGAGCTCGCGCCGCTGCTGGATCGCGACGCGATCGTGGTCATCGACGCCGGTGATTTCGGGTCCTACGCCGGCCGTGTGATCGACAGCTATATGCCGGGCTGCTGGCTGGACAGCGGCCCGTTCGGCTGCCTCGGTTCCGGCCCCGGCTACGCCCTGGCCGCCAAGCTGGCCCGACCGGACCGCCAGGTCGTCCTGCTGCAGGGCGATGGCGCTTTCGGCTTCAGCGGCATGGAATGGGACACCCTGGTCCGGCACAACGTGCCGGTCGTGTCGGTGATCGGCAACAACGGGATCTGGGCCCTCGAAAAGCACCCCATGGAGGCGATTTACGGCTATTCGGTGGTGGCGGAGTTGCGCCCGGGCACGCGCTACGACGAGGTGGCGCGGGCCCTGGGTGGCCATGGTGAGCTGGTGTCCGCGCCCGCCGAGCTGCGGCCCGCGCTGGAACGTGCCTTCGCCAGCGGCCTGCCCGCCGTCGTCAACGTGCTCACCGACCCGGGCATCGCGTACCCACGCCGGTCCAACCTCGCCTGATGGCCCGTCAGCCGGCACGGCCTGCGAGGGTGTCTGGAGCGGTTCGATGTCGACGCCGCCGCCGCGTTCAGCCTGCTGGTGGAGCTTTCGCAGAACACGAATACCCTCGTCGAGGAGATCGCCCGCACACTTCTCGAAATGGACCATCCACCGCGGTCGGATTGAGCCATCAATGTTGCCGAACGCGGGCGGTGAGCCGTCCCAAGTACCGTTGATCTGTGTCAAAGACCACCCGCACGCAACCTGGCGGCCTCAGTAGCCGATTTTGGCGACTGCTGGGCGCCAGTACAGAAAAGAACCGAACCCGTTCCCTGGCCCAGGTAACCGACGCGTCGGAGTACGACGAGGAAGCCGCCGGCCTCACCGACGAGCAGCTGCGCAAGGCCACGGGGCTCCTCAACCTCGACGATCTCGCCGAATCCGACGACATCGCGCAGTTCCTGGCGATCGCACGGGAAGCCGCCGAGCGGTCAACGGGATTGCGACCGTTCGATGTTCAGCTGCTGGGCGCGCTGCGCATGCTTGCCGGCGACGTGATCGAGATGGCCACCGGTGAGGGCAAGACCCTCGCCGGGGCGATTGCGGCGGCCGGATACGCCATCGCCGGCCGGCACGTGCACGTGGTGACCATCAACGACTACCTGGCCCATCGCGACGCGGAGTGGATGGGGCCGCTGCTGGAGGCCATGGGTCTGACGGTGGGCTGGATCACCGCGGAGTCCACCAGCGAGGAGCGCAGGGCCGCCTACGGCTGCGATGTCACCTACGCCTCGGTCAACGAGATCGGCTTCGACGTTCTGCGCGATCAGCTGGTCACCGACGTCGCCGACCTGGTGTCGCCCAATCCCGACGTGGCCCTGATCGACGAAGCCGACTCCGTGCTGGTCGACGAGGCGCTGGTGCCCCTGGTATTGGCTGGCACGACGCACCGGGAGACGCCGCGGCTGGAGATCATCAAGCTGGTCGGCGAGCTCGCCGCCGAGACCGATTACGACACCGACTCCGACAGCCGCAACGTCCATCTGACCGAGGTCGGCGCTCACAAGGTCGAGAAGGCGCTCGGCGGCATCGACCTGTACTCCGAGGAGCACGTCGGCACCACGCTGACCGAGGTGAACGTCGCACTGCACGCGCATGTGCTGCTGCAGCGCGACGTGCACTACATCGTTCGCGACGACGCGGTGCACCTGATCAACGCCTCGCGCGGCCGCATCGCGCAACTGCAACGCTGGCCGGACGGCCTGCAGGCCGCCGTCGAGGCGAAGGAGGGCATCGAGACCACCGAGACGGGTGAGGTGCTCGACACCATCACGGTGCAGGCGCTGATCAACCGCTACACGACCGTGTGCGGCATGACCGGCACCGCGCTGGCCGCCGGTGAGCAGCTGCGCCAGTTCTACAAGCTCGGGGTTTCACCGATTCCACCGAACACCCCCAACGTTCGCGAAGACGAGTCCGATCGGGTCTACATCACCGCCGCGGCCAAGAACGACGCGATCGTCGCCCACATCGCCGAGGTGCACGAAACCGGGCAGCCGATGCTGGTCGGCACCCGCGATGTGGCCGAATCGGAAGAACTGCACGAGCGGCTGCTGCGTCGAGGCGTGCCAGCAGTGGTGCTCAACGCGAAGAACGACGCCGAGGAAGCGCAGGTGATCGCCGAGGCCGGCAAGTTCGGGGCTGTCACGGTCTCCACCCAGATGGCCGGGCGCGGCACCGACATCCGGCTCGGCGGGTCCGACGAAGCCGACCACGACCGGGTCGCCGAACTGGGCGGGCTGCACGTCGTCGGCACCGGCCGGCACCACACCGAACGATTGGACAACCAATTGCGCGGCCGGGCCGGACGGCAGGGCGACCCCGGGTCGTCGGTGTTCTTCTCGAGCTGGGAGGACGACGTCGTCGCGGCCAACCTCGAACGCAACAAGTTGCCGATGCAGACCGATGACGACGCCCGGATTGTCAGCCCCAAGGCGGCCGGGCTGCTCGATCATGCCCAGCGGGTTGCCGAGGGCAGGATGCTGGACGTGCACGCCAACACCTGGCGCTACAACCAGTTGATCGCGCAGCAGCGCGCCATCATCGTCGACCGGCGAAACACGTTGCTGCGCACCGCAACCGCGCGCGAGGAACTCGCGGAGCTGGCGCCGAAGCGGTACGAGGAGCTGTCGGAGGATCTCTCCGAAGAGCGCCTCGGGACGATCTGCCGGCTGATCATGCTCTATCACCTCGACCGCGGCTGGGCCGACCATCTGGCGTATCTGGCCGACATCCGCGAAAGCATTCACTTGCGCGCGCTGGGCCGGCAAAACCCGCTGGACGAGTTCCACCGGTTGGCGGTCGACGCGTTCGCCTCGCTGGCCGCGGATGCGATCGAGGCGGCGCAGCAGACGTTCGAAACCGCAAACGTCCTCGAAGAGGAACCGGGGTTGGATCTGTCCAAGCTGGCGCGACCGACGTCGACGTGGACATACATGGTCAGTGACAACCCGCTGTCGGATGACACGCTGGCCACCCTGAGCCTGCCGGGCGTATTCCGCTAGGCCTGATCGCCCGGTTCGTCGTGCGTGAAGCTGGCTTCACGCTGGTGTCTGAGCGTGAGCCCAGCTTCGCGTTCGAGAGTTGCTCAGTCCGCGCTGCGGACCGACTCGTCGCCGAGCAGGGTCCGATTGCCCGGCTTCTCCTCGGTCCGCGCTGCGGACCGCATCGTCGCCGGGCAGGGTCCGATTGCCCGGCTTCTCCTCGGTCCGCGCTGCGGACCGCATCGTCGCCGGGCTAAGGTCACGGCTCATGGAGCAGGTGCCTCCGCCCGACCGGGTATTGACGGTGCCCAACTTGCTGAGCGCCATCCGCCTGGCGCTCATCCCGGTATTCGTCTACGTCCTGCTGTTCGCGCACGCCAACGGCTGGGCGGTGGCGATTCTGATGTTCAGTGGCGCCTCTGACTGGGCCGACGGCAAGATCGCCCGGACGCTGAACCAGTCGTCGCGGTTGGGCGTTCTGCTGGACCCGGCGGTCGATCGTCTCTACATGGTCGCCGTGCCCGTCGTGTTGGCGCTCGACGGGATCGTGCCGTGGTGGTTTGTCGTCACGCTGCTGGTGCGCGACGGACTGCTGGCCGCCACGCTGCCGCTGCTGCGAAGTCGCGGACTGTCGGCACTGCCGGTGACATACGTCGGCAAGGCCGCCACCTTCGCCCTGATGGCCGGCTTTCCACTCGTCCTGCTCGGCACGTGGGACGCGTTGTGGAGCCGGGTGATAGGCGCCTGCGGATGGGGGTTCCTGATCTGGGGCCTGTACATGTACCTGTGGGCGTTCGTGCTGTATGCGGTGCAGATGACGTTGGTCGTGCGCCGGATGCCCAAGCTCAAACAGCGCGCCCGTCAGCCGGTGGCCCGACAAGCGGGTGAGCATGGCGGAACCTGACCGCCTGCTCGGCGGCTATGACCCCAACGCCGGCCGCAGCGCCCACGCGGCAGCGCGGCCAACCCTGATCCCGGTGCCGTTCCTGCTGCGCGCCTTGCTGTCGGAGCATCTGGATCCCGGTTACGCCGCGGCAGCCTCAAAGCGTGGCCGCACCGCCACGCCCCAGACCGGGCGAGCGCGCGCCTACGGCTGGCTGTGGCAGGCCCTGGCGGCGATGTTGGTCGCCACCGTGTTTGCCGCCGCGGTCGCCCAGGCCCGTTCGGTTGAACCCGGTGTGCGCTCGGCCCAGCAACTGCTGGTGCGAAGCGTCCGGTCGACCGAAGACGCCGCTGCCAGGTTGTCCCAGCGGCGCAGTGCGCTGTCGACTCGGGTCGACGACGTGCAGCGACTCGCGCTGGCAGACAACGCCGAGGGGCAGCGGCTGCTGACCCGTCTCGACGCGCTCAGCCTTGCAGCGGCCAGCACGCCGGTCATCGGCCCCGGTTTGACCGTGACCGTGACCGATCCCGGTGCCGGCCCGAATCTCTCCGATGTGTCCAAGCAGCGGGTGAACGGCAGCCGGCAAATCATTTTGGACCGCGACCTGCAGCTCGTCGTCAACTCATTGTGGGCGAGCGGTGCCGAGGCCGTTTCGGTCGGCGGTGTCCGGATCGGGCCGAACGTGACGATCCGGCAGGCCGGGGGAGCGATCCTGGTCGACAACAACCCCACGAGCAGCCCCTACACGATCCTCGCGGTCGGGCCGCCGCACTCGATGCGGGACGTCTTCGACAACAGCCCCGGACTGCAGCGTCTTAGGCTGCTGGAGGTCTCCTACGGCGTCGGCGTCACCGTGAACCTCTCCGACGGTCTTTCGCTGCCCGCCGGTTCGGTCCGGGAAGTCAACGTCGCCAAACAGATTGGGCCCCGGTGAGAAAAGTCCTCGTCCGACAGATCCCCCTGGGACAATTGCGGACTGGAAACCGCGCATGATCGGTATCGCGGCGCTTGCGGTTGGCATCGTGCTGGGGTTGGTCTTCCACCCCGCCGTGCCAGAGGTGGTCCAGCCGTATCTGCCCATCTCGGTGGTCGCTGCGCTCGACGCGGTATTCGGCGGACTACGTGCCTACCTCGAGCGGATCTTCGACCCGAAGGTTTTCGTGGTTTCGTTCGTCTTCAACGTCTTCGTGGCCGCCCTGATCGTCTACGTCGGCGATCAACTGGGTGTCGGCACGCAGCTGTCGACGGCAATCATCGTCGTGTTGGGTATCCGCATCTTCGGCAACGCCGCCGCGCTGCGGCGCCGGCTATTCGGGGCATGACGGAGAGGAGGTCAGCGTGAGCCAGGACCCGCCAAACGACGCCGCGGACGAAAGTCGTGACGCGCCAACCCGGCACGGCCACTCCGACGCTGACCGCAAAACCAACGAAGGCGCCCCGCATGGCCGCCACGAATTACCGGCCGACCGTCTGCGCCCCGAGATCGGGGCGCTGCACCGGACTGGATGGTCCGGATTGCTGCTGGGCGGTCGCTCCCGTCTGGTGTTCGGAACACTGGCGGTCCTGCTGTGCCTGGTCTTGGGGATCGCCATTGTCACCCAGGTCCGCCAGACCAAATCGGGTGACTCACTGGATACGGCTCGCCCCGCGGACCTGTTGGTGCTGTTGGATTCGCTGCGGCAGCGCGAAGCCACACTGGACACCGAAGTGAGCGAACTTCAGAACACGCTGAACTCGTTGCAGGCGTCCGGTAACACCGACCAAGCCGCCATCCAAAGCGCGCAGGCCAGGCTGGCCGCGCTGTCCATCCTGGTCGGCGCGGTGGGCGCCACCGGGCCTGGCGTCACCGTCACAATCGAAGACCCCGGCCCCGGGGTATCGCCCGAGGTGATGCTCGACGTCATCAACGAGCTGCGTGCCGCCGGCGCCGAGGCGATCGAGACCAACGACGCGCACCAGTCGGTGCGAGTAGGTGTCGACACCTGGGTCGTAGGGACGCCCGGCTCGCTGACCATCGACAACAAGACGCTGTCGCCGCCGTATTCGATTCTGGCCATTGGCGATCCGCCCACGCTCGCCGCGGCCATGAACATTCCAGGTGGTGCAGAAGACAGCATCAAGCGCGTTGGCGCGCGGATGTCGGTGCAGCAGGCCAACCGCGTCGACGTGACCACCTTGCGACAACCAAAACCGCACCAATACGCTCAGCCCGTCAAATGAGCAAGACCGACCAGGACAGGAACACCGTGAGCGAAATCCCGCCCGACCTGCACTACACCGCCGAACACGAGTGGGTTCGTCGCAGTGGGGAAGACACCGCGCGGATCGGGATCACCGACTTCGCACAGTCGGCGCTGGGCGATGTCGTCTTCGTTCAGTTGCCCGATGTGGGCGCCGAGCTGACCGCGGGTGAATCCTTCGGCGAGGTGGAGTCGACGAAATCGGTGTCGGACCTGTACGCGCCGGTGTCGGGCAAGGTGTCTGCGGTCAACGGCGATCTGGACGGCAGCCCGCAACTGGTCAATTCCGATCCGTATGGCGCCGGCTGGCTGCTGGATGTTCAGGTCTCGGATACCGCCGAGTTGGAGTCAGCCATTGCGTCACTGCTTGACGCCGAGGCCTACCGCGGCACACTAACCGAATGACGATTGCTAATGTCCCTGCCAGCCTGTCGATCGTGCAGTGGTGAGCACATGTGTACTAGTGCGCGGTACGGTCAACACATCAGAATTGAAGGCAGGTATCGGCAGTATGGGGCAAAGCGCCTAATGGGAAGCCGGCCGAGCGGCCCGGTCAGACAACGCCACAGCAGCCAGTGAGGAGCAGCGGGTGACGGACATGGACTCAGGAAGTCAGCAAGACCAGAACTCTGACGAAGTCACGGTGGAGACGACCTCTGTCTTCCGCGCCGACTTCCTCAACGAACTGGACGCTCCCGCGCAAGCGGGGGCCGAGACCGCGGTATCCGGGGTCGAAGGGCTGCCGGCGGGGTCGGCGTTGCTGGTCGTCAAACGGGGACCGAACGCTGGATCACGCTTTCTGCTCGACCAGGCCATCACCTCCGCCGGCCGGCATCCCGACAGCGACATCTTCCTCGATGACGTCACCGTGAGCCGTCGCCACGCCGAATTCAGGTTGGAAGGCAACGATTTCCACGTCGTCGATGTCGGTAGCCTCAACGGCACCTATGTCAACCGTGAGCCCGTCGATTCGGCGGTACTGGCGAACGGTGACGAGGTCCAGATCGGCAAGTTCCGGCTGGTGTTTCTGACCGGGCCCAAGCACGGTGACGACGACGGAGGATCTTCAGGCTAGTGAGCGCACCCGATAGCCCGGCACTGGCCGGGATGTCGATCGGGGCGGTCCTGGAGCTGCTAAGGCCGGATTTCCCCGATGTCACAATCTCCAAGATTCGCTTCTTGGAGGCTGAAGGACTGGTGACGCCGCAGCGCGCTGCCTCGGGATACCGCAGGTTCACCGCATACGACTGCGCGCGGCTGCGTTTCATACTCACCGCCCAGCGGGATCACTACCTGCCGCTGAAGGTGATCAGGGCGCAGCTGGACGCCCAGCCCGACGGCGAGCTGCCGCCATTCGGATCGCCTTATGGCGTACCGCGATTGGTGTCGGTCGCGGACAGCGATCACGACAGTGTCGGAGCGCAGACCGGTTTCGGGGCCGGATCCGATCCGGCGTCGGTGGCTCCCACCCGCGTCCGGTTGAGTCGAGAAGACCTCCTGGTGCGTTCCGGCGTGGACGAGGAGCTACTTACCGCACTGCTCAAAGCCGGGGTGATCACCACCGGTCCGGGCGGATTCTTCGACGAACACGCTGTGGTGATCCTGCAATGCGCGCGGGCCTTGGCCGAATACGGCGTCGAGCCGCGGCACCTACGCGCCTTCCGCTCTGCGGCCGACCGGCAGTCCGATCTGATCGCCCAAATCGCCGGGCCGCTAGTCAAAGCCGACAAGGCCGGCGCCCGCGATCGCGCCGACGACCTGGCGCGTGAGGTCGCGGCACTCGCCATCACTTTGCATACCTCGTTGATCAAGTCTGCCGTTCGCGACGTTCTGCATCGCTGAGGACTAGACTTCGTTCGATAGATTGGTGTTCGGCGGCATAGTGTTCCACTGTGTCGTCGCGCCGAGTGTGACTCGCGGCATGTGCGGAGGGCAGACGCAGATGGGTGAAGTTCGTGTTGTCGGCATTCGCGTGGAGCAGCCGCAGAACCAGCCGGTGCTGTTGCTGCGCGAAGCCAACGGTGACAGGTACCTGCCGATCTGGATTGGCCAGTCTGAGGCCGCCGCCATTGCGCTCGAGCAACAAGGCGTCGAGCCTCCCCGGCCGCTGACACACGATCTGATCAGGGATCTCATTGCTGCGCTTGGGCATTCGCTGAAAGAGGTGCGGATCGTCGATCTGCAGGAAGGCACTTTCTACGCTGACCTGGTCTTCGACCGCAATATCACGGTATCGGCGCGGCCCTCGGACTCGGTGGCGATCGCACTGCGGGTCGGCGTTCCGATCTACGTCGAGGAGGCGGTGCTCGCCCAGGCCGGTCTGCTGATCCCCGACGAGAGCGACGAGGAATCCAGCACCGCTGTTCGAGAAGACGAGGTCGAAAAATTCAAAGAATTTCTCGACAGCGTATCCCCCGACGATTTCAAGGCCACCTAGCCCGCCGACGATGCGCGCCGGCACGGCGCGCTGAGGAGGCGGGCAATCCAACCTAGTCTGGCTATCCCCTCGGCCTGCGAACATGCAGGTAGCAATGGCCTGCGGAAGATCCGGGCAATCTCAACTGGTCCTGCCCGGGAGGCGGGCCTGGACGCGGTGCGCATGGCTATTAGGTCTGGACATCGACATCACGGATGCATCTCATCTGGACTCGCGATGTCGACACGCCTGGCGGATAGCGCGCTGACTTACCCCTGCGGCAGCCATACTTTGATGACGACTAAGGCGCGGCAGCTATCGAAAAGCGTAAGCTCTACTAGCACTCGGGCCTGAGCAAACACGGCTGCGGAGGCAGCCAATGACGCAGCTAGTAACGAGAGCGCGATCGGCGAGAGGAACCCACCGTGAGCGAGCAGCCACGTCAAGAACAGCCAGACCTAGCCGACCACGCGGACGCCGCGACCGACCACAGCGTCACCGCGCCGAACGGGCCCGTGCAACCCGGACTGTTCCCGGACGATTCCGTGCCTGATGAGCTGGTTGGCTATCGCGGGCCGAGTGCCTGCCAGATCGCCGGAATCACCTACCGCCAGCTGGACTATTGGGCGCGCACGTCGTTGGTAGTTCCGTCGATCCGCAGCGCGGCGGGCTCCGGCAGCCAGCGGCTCTACTCCTTCAAGGACATCCTGGTTCTCAAGATCGTCAAGCGCTTGCTCGACACCGGAATCTCGCTGCACAACATCCGCGTCGCGGTCGACCAT
>DATKEW010000342.1:0-2523 GCA_035511785.1 Mycobacterium sp. | reverse complement strand
TCGCCGTTGACCAGCTCCATCACCAGGTAGGCGGTGCGCCCCTCCCCGTCCATCTGGCTTTCGCCGTAGTCGTGGACGCTGGCGATCCCGGGGTGGTTGAGCATTGCGGTGGTGCGCGCCTCAGCGCGGAACCGCTCGATGAACTCTGGGTCCTGGGAGAACTCGCCCTTGAGCACCTTGACCGCGACGCGCCGGCCCAGGCGGCTATCGACCGCCTCCCAGACTTGGCCCATGCCACCGGTGGCGATCAGGCGCTGCAGGCGGTACCTGCCAGACAGCGTCACACCAACTCGCGGGCTCATGGTCCTCCCTGCAGCGCGGCCTCGATGACGGCCCGCCCGATCGGCGCTGCGAGTGCGCCGCCGGTCGCGGACAGGCGGTCGGCGCCGTTCTCCACCAGCACCGCCACGGCTACCTTCGGCGATTGCGCGGGCGCGAAGGCGATGTACCACGTGTGCGGCGGAGTGTGCCGCGGGTCGGTGCCGTGTTCTGCGGTACCAGTCTTGGATGCGATCTGCACGCCGGGAATGGCCCCTTTCTGTTGTGCGACCTTCTCGGCGCCGACCATCAGCTCTGTCAGCTTAGCGGCGACCTGCTGCGACACCGCGCGGCGCTGTTGATAGGGCGCAGTCGTGCTGATGTTGGCCAGGTCTGGGCCCTTGAGGCTGTCGATCAGGTACGGCTGCATCGTCACCCCGTTGTTCGCGATGGTCGCGGCGACCTCTGCGTTCTGCAGCGGCGTCAACGCGACGTCCTTCTGGCCGATGCTCGACATCCCCAGCGCGGCGGCATCCGGGATTATCCCGACCGTCGACTCTGCGACCTGCAGGGGAATTACGCTCGGAGTGGTGTCGAGGCCGAACGAATGCGCCATGCCGCGCAGGGCGTCGGCGCCGGTGAGCATACCCAACTGGACGAATGCGGTGTTGCACGACAGGGCGAATGCCTGGCTTAGTGGCACGGTCGTCTCGTTGCCGTTGCCGCATGGCGTCCCGCCGTAGTTCTCCAACGTGGCGGTGCTGTCGGGCAACGGGATCGTGGGCGCCGCGGTCAGTTGCTCGGTCTCGGTGGCCCCGGCCTGCAGCGCCGCGGCGGTGGTGATCACCTTGAAGGTGGAACCCGGCGGGTAGGTCTCGGAAATGGCCCGGTTGGTCAGTGGATTGTCCGGGTCGTCGCGAAGCCGCTGCCAGGCCTGCGCCTGCACCTCGGGGTCATGCGACGCCAGCAGGTTCGGGTCATAGGACGGTGCCGACACCATGGCCAAAATCTTGCCGGTGGACGGCTCGAGGGCGACGACCGCTCCTTTGCACGGGGGTCCGCCGCAGCCTTGCTGCATGGCGTCCCATCCGGCCTGCTGGACACGCGGGTTGATGGTGGTGTCCACGTTGCCGCCGCGTGGATCGCGACCGGTGAAGAAGTCGGCCAGTCGGCGCCCGAACAGCCGCTCGTCGGACCCGTTGAGCAGCGGGTCCTCGGCCCGTTCCAGGCCCGAGCTGGAATAGCGCAGCGAGTAGAAGCCGGTGACCGGCGCGTACACCGCGGGGTTGGGATACGCGCGCAGAAATCGGAAGCGGCTGTCGGTAGCCACTGAATAGGCCAGCAGCTGGCCGCCCGCGATGATCTGGCCGCGTTGACGCGAGTACTCGTCGAGCAGGACGCGTTGGTTGCGCGGGTCGGTGCGCAGCCCGTCAGCCGCGAAGACTTGCGTCATCGTGGCGTTGAGCAACAGCAGCACGATCAAGGCCATCACGGTCACCGAGATCCGCCGGAGAGACGCGTTCATACCCGCTCAATCACCTCGGTGCCGGCCGCCGCGATCGACGACTTCTTGCGCGCGCGGGTACGCATTGGACGTCGGGCGTTATGGGAGATGCGCGCCAGGATGGCCAGCAGCACGTAGTTCGCCAGCAGTGACGACCCGCCGTAGGACATCCACGGTGTGGTCAACCCGGTCAGCGGAATGAGCTGGGTTACCCCGCCGACGACGATGAACAGCTGGATGGCCAGCGTCGACGCCAGACCCGCGGCCAACAGCTTGCCGAAGCTTTCGCGTGTCGCGATCGCAGTGCGCAAGCCGCGGACAAGGACGATTGTGTAGAGCATCAAGATGCTGGCCAGCCCGACCAGTCCGAGTTCTTCGCCGAATGCAGCGGTGATGAAATCGGTCGATGCCGCCGGCACGGTATCGGGTTGGCCGTTGCCCAGCCCGGTGCCGAAGATACCGCCGGTGGCAAAGCTAAATAACGACTGCACGATCTGATAGCCGTTGCCGTCGGGGTCGGCGAACGGGTCCCACCACGTCTGTACGCGAATCCGGACATGTTCGAAAATGAAATACGCCGCAACGCTTCCCACGGCGAACAGCACCAGGCCGATGACGACCCAGCTGAAACGCTGAGTGGCCAGGTAGACCACGACCAGGAATGACGCGTAGAGCAAGAGCGAAGTGCCGAGGTCCTTTTCGAAGACCATCACACCTATTGAGATCACCCAGGCCGCCAGCAGCGGCGCGAGGTCTCGCGC
>DATKEW010000341.1:0-2638 GCA_035511785.1 Mycobacterium sp. | reverse complement strand
ACCAAGCACATCATCCTCTTCGCCGACGCCGCCGACGCCGAACAACCCGCAGGACCCGCCGGCACCCCCGGTCGCGCCGGCAAGGGTGCTGTTACCACCGCGACCGCCGTTGCCGTACAGCCAGCCGCCAACCCCGCCCGCCGTCCCGACCCCGTTCACGGTCGTCCCGTTGGCGCCGTTGCCGATCAGCGGGCGCCCGGTGTAGAACACGAAAAACCCGTTCACCCCCTGCGCCGCGTTTTGCGCCGCCGCCAGCGGTGACGCACTGGCCGCCTCGGTCGCTGTATAGGCACCCCCGGCGCCACTCAGGGCCTGCACAAACTCGGAGTGAAACGCCGCCGCCTGCGCACTGAGTGCCTGAAAGCCCTGACCGTGGGCGGAGAACATCGCCGCAATGGCCGCCGACACCTCATCCTCCGCCGCGGCCAACACCCCCGTCGTCGGGGCCGCCGCGGCCGCGTTGGCCTCGCTCAGCGTCGAACCGATGTGGGACAGATCCGTTGCCGCCGAAGCCAGGAACTCCGGGGCCGCCACCAGATAAGACATCGCCGTCTCCTCCTACCGCGTCATCGACCCCCGGGGATGGAAAAAGCGTATCGCGCGACGACTTCTTTTAACACGAGTAATCCACCTACCCGTTTTTGTTTCGTAGCTGCGACCACAGGAACCAGATCGGCCTAATCCACGTCTGACCCGAAAATCGGAGGGTGAGTGGGCAGGCCGAAGGCACCCGGCGGAGCCGGGTATTGCTTTGTGGGTTTGTGGTCAGGCGGCAGTGTCGGTGATAACCGCTTTGCCGTCGCGGATGACGATGTGTTGGTTGGTGAGCGCCTGCAGTTGGATGGCTAGATCGCGGGCGCGGCGATGCTTATTGATGCGGGATTCGTAGTATCCGGGGCCGAGATCGATGAAGGACGCATCCGGGTCCAAGAGCAGGTGATAGACCACGGTAAGGACGGAGTTGCCGGTGGCAACAATGGCCTTCTGTCCGCCGCGGCGTCGGGCCAGGCGCCGGTAGCGAGTGCCCAGGAAGGTGTCCGAGCGGGAGTTGGCGAAGGCGATGCGCCCCAAAGTGCCGGCCAACCACGGGTTTCCCTTGCCGCGGCCTTTGGCCTTGCTCTTGCCGGCCGACTGGTGAGTCTGCGGGCAGAACTTGGCCCACGACACCAGATGCGCGGCCGACGGGAACCGGGTGATGTCGACGCCGATCTCGGCGATCAGCTCGGCGGCGGCCACGGCGTCAACGCCGGGGATCTCAGCAAGCCGGGCCGCCTGGTCGGAGAAAGGGGCGATCGCCTCCTCGATGCGCGCGTCGAGGGCAGCGATCTGGGCGCTGATCCGGTCTGTGTTGTCGAGCATCATCTGCAGGATCGTGGCGTGGTGGTCGGTGAAGAACCCGCGCAGCGCCTCTTCGAGCGCCCCGGTCTTTTTCCGCGCCTGGGCCTTGGCCAACTGGGCCAGGGTGCGCGGATCACGTTCGCCGACGATTAGGGCGTCCATCATCGCCCGCCCGGACACCCCGTGCAGATTCGACAACACCGACGAGATCTTGATCTGGGCGTCCTCGAGCAGCTTTTCGACTCGCTGCTGCTCGCGAGTGCGGTCCTGGACCAGGGCGCGTCGGTAGCGGGTGAGATCACGCAGCCGACGGATCTCGGGCGGATGCACTAGCGAGGGCCGGCACATGCCTCGCTCGGCCACCTTGGCCAGCCAGACCGCATCGGCGCGATCCGTCTTGGCCCGGCCCGGCACGTTCTTCACCTCGCGGGCGTTGACCAGCCAGCAGTCGAATCCCTCGGCCTCCAGCAGGTAATACACGCCCTTCCAGTAGGTGCTGGTGGATTCCATCACCACCCGCTGCACGCGCCACTGGCGCAACCAGGCCACCATCTCCAACAGCTGCGCGGTGGTCGTGCCGTAGCCGCGCAGCTCCTGCATCCGCCGGCCGGGCCGCTGCGAGTGCGGTACCCGCACACACGCCTCCAGACCAGCTTTGCCCAGATCCAGCGCCGCGACCCGCTCCACCACCAGTTCGGCATCATCGACCTCTTCCATAACGAATATCCTTCCTGCGCAACCGGTTACATGAGCGCGATCGCCCGCAGGAACCAAACAGGGATGGGAAAGAGTCGGACCCTCGTGCTCGTAGCGACAATGCGCAGCCCCAACATCGGCTCCCCGGATCAAACTGAATAACGGGCTTAGCTGCGCCAAGAAGCACCGACCTCGGCGAGCGACCGCACCCGATTTTCCCGCATGCGGGGCGCCCCGAAGGGGCCAGGAAACTGAATAGTTGATCGGGCCGCCCCTGCTTTCCTCGGGGGCACTGCCCCGGCACGGGTTAGCTTGGCCCGCCGGCGCCGCCGCTGAAGCCGACGACGGCGCCGGTGGAGAATGAGCCGTTGCCGGCAGTTCGACCCCATCGGCGGTGCTCGGCCACAAGACAGCGGTGCTGACCCTCGACCGCTACGGGCACCTGTTCCCCGACGACCTCGGCGCGGTGGCCGACGCATTCGACGTGGCTGCCGATGGTCTTACCGGACGCAAGGTGCTGGCGCGCCCAGCTTCAATCGATCTCGTACGCGCTCCCGCCCGGCAGGTTTCGAAGTAGGTTCTGGAACGTCGCCGGGTCGACCAT
>DATKEW010000340.1:0-3307 GCA_035511785.1 Mycobacterium sp. | reverse complement strand
ATGGGTGCTGCTGTATGTGAAGCGGTGGCTAAAAGCGCCGCTGCAGCTCCCAGACGGCACCGTGCAGGATCGGGACCGTGGAACCCCACAGGGGTCGGCGGTGTCGCCAGTCTTGGCGAATCTGGTGCTGCACTACGCGTTTGATGCGTGGATGGCCCGGGAGTATCCGAGCATCCGGTTCGAACGCTATGCAGATTTATGTCGAATTCGACATAAGTCGGCTTATGTCGACCGGCGGATTATGCCGACCGCGGCGTGAACGGGCTGGTCGGCGGGGTGGGGACGACTGGTTGGTCGGCATAATCCGCGCCTTGTGATCTGGGCGGTTTCACGTCTGAGTGGTTGAAGGAAGACCACTCGAGACGGGAGAAGATCATGAGCGTCGATGCGTCACCGGCTGCGTTGTTGGCCGGGTTCCGGTCGTGGCTGGCGGCCGAGCGGGGGCTGTCGCGGGAGACAGTGCGCTGCTACAACAACCAGGCCGGCACGTTTCTGGCTTCGTTGCCGGATCCGGTGGAGTCCGCTGTGCGGCAACTGGATTCGGGACAGGTGACTTCGTTCATGGTCGGCTACTGCCGGGACCGCAACGTCGAATCGGCGAAGGCGATGGCGACGTCGCTGCGAGCGTTGCTGCGGTTTCTGCACGTGTCCGGACACACGCCGATAGGGCTGGCGGGGGCGGTTCCGGGGGTGGCGGGTTGGCGACTGGCCTCGCTGCCGCGGGGGGTGGATGCCGCGGTGGTGGCGCAGCTATTGGGGTCCTGCGACCAGGCCACGGCGGTCGGTCGGCGTGACTACGCGATCCTGATCATGTTGGTGCGGTTGGGATTACGCGGCGCCGAGGCCGCCGACCTGCGGCTCGGCGACCTCGATTGGCGTGCCGGTGAGGTCACGGTGCGGGGCAAGGGCCACCGGATCGATCGGCTCCCGATGCCCAGCGATGTCGGGGAAGCGATCGTGGCATATCTGACCGATGGCCGGCCCGACTGCGAGACGCGGACGGTGTTCGCTACGGTGCGCAAGCCGTATCGGCGGCTCACGGCGGCAGCGATCCGCGGCATCATGGGACAGGCGTGTCGCCGCGCGGGCCTGCCGCGGGTGGGTGCGCATCGGTTGCGACACACGCTGGCCACCGACATGCTGCGCGCCGGGGCGTCGCTGCCGCAGGTCGGGCAGGTGCTGCGGCATCGCAGCGACCTGTCCACCGCGATCTACGCCAAGGTGGACGAAAACGCGCTGCGACCGCTGGCGCGGGCGTGGCCAACTGCGGCGGTGTGGTCATGACCGGGCTGCGGCGGGCCGCCGAGGACTATCTGGCGATGCGGCGGGCACTGGGGTTCAAGCTGACCACCCAAGGCAGGCAACTGATGTCGTTCGTCGACTACTGCGAGTCCCGCGGCGGCGACCGGATCACCAGCGAGCTGGCGCTGCACTGGGCGACAACGACTCGCAGCGGCAGCAGCCACGACGCCTATCTGGCGCGGCGGCTGATGACGGTGCGGATCTTCGCCCGCCACTACCAGACCCTGGACCACGACAGCGAGATCCCGCCCGAGGACGCGTTGCCGCAGCATCGGTGCCGGATCGCGCCGCATCCGTATTCGACCGGTGAGATCAGCGCGCTCATCGACGCCGCCGGTCGGTTGCGCCCACCGCTGCGGGCGGCGACCTGGCAGACGCTGATCGGACTGCTCACCGTCACCGGCATGCGCAAAAGCGAAGCCTGCCGCCTCGACGACGACCACATCGACCTCGATGCCGCGACCCTGCTCATCCTGGATTCCAAGTTCGGCAAATCCCGGCGACTATTCCTGCACGACTCGACCGTCACCGCGCTGCGCAACTATCAACGATGCCGTGACCGGTTGGGCCCGCACCGGATAGAGCCGAGTTTCTTCATCTCCACCCGCGGCACCCGCCTAGACGCCCACAATCTCTCTCACATCTTCGCCGGCCTGGTCGATCAGGCCGGCATCACGGTGCCGCCGCGACATCGCCGGCCGCGGTTACATGATCTGAGGCACAGTTTCACTGTCGCAACCGTGATCGACTTCTATCACAACGGCGGCGATGTGCAGGCTCGGCTACCGGTCCTGTCGACCTGGCTCGGCCACATCGACCCCAAGTCGACCTACTGGTATCTGCAGCAAGTCCCGCAACTACTCACCCTGGCCGCCAACCGCCTGCAATCCTCCGGAGGTGCCACATCATGAGCGCCTTGGCACCAATCCTGCAGGGATTCTTCACCGACAAGCTGATCCGGCAACGCCGCGCTGGGCCCAACACTATCGCCGCCTACCGCGACACCTGGCGACTGCTCCTGCAATTCGCTTCGTGCGCAACCGGAACCGACCCAAGCGGCCTTGATCTCGCCCAGCTCGACACCGCGCTGGTCACCGCATTTTTGACCTACCTGGAAACCGAGCGAGCCAACACCACCGCCACTCGCAACGCCCGCCTGGCCGCGATCCGTTCGCTATTCCACTACGCGGCTTTACACGCTCCCGAGCACGCCGAGCACATCAGCCGAGTACTGGCGATTCCGCCCAAGCGATGCGACCGGGCGGTGGTGTGTTACCTCACCGCCGAAGAGATCGACGCCCTGCTGGCCTCCCCCGACCGCGCCACCTGGCTGGGCCGCCGCGACCACGCCCTGCTGCTGCTGGCCTGTCAAACCGGGCTACGGGTCTGCGAGCTGATCGGGTTGACCCGCAGCGATATTCAGCTCAGCACCGGCGCTCACGTCCGTTGTCACGGCAAGGGCCGCAAGGACCGTGCCACCCCGCTGACCACGCAAACCGTTGCCACACTGCGGGTTTGGTTGACCGAATGTGGCGGGCAGGACCACGACCCACTATTTGCGACCAGTCGCGGTCACCCGCTGTCACGTGACGCTGTCCAGAAGCTGGTCGCCAAACACGCCGCCCACGCTGCCACGAACTGTCCGAACCTGTCCACCAAACATGTCACACCGCACACACTTCGTCATTCAGCAGCCATGGCATTGCTGCATGCTGGGGTCGACACCTCGGTCATCGCCCCGTGGCTCGGTCACGAAGACCCCGGTTCCACACAGGCTTACCTGCACGCAGATATGACCATCAAGGAGAAAGCCCTCGAACGCATCCGACCCCCGAACACCAGCCCCGGCCGCTACCACGCCCCGGATACCCTTCTCGCCTTCCTCGAGGGTCTCTGACCACCGATCACAAGGCCCAGATTATGCCGACCAACCCGACCCCCATCACCCCGTCGACCAGCACCGTCACGCCACGGTCGGCATAATCCCACAGTCGGCATAAGCCGA
>DATKEW010000339.1:0-3736 GCA_035511785.1 Mycobacterium sp. | reverse complement strand
GCTGGTTGAACACCGTCACGGCGATGGCCAGCAGCGAGTCCAGATCGTAGCCGGGGCGGCCGACCTGACCGTTGGAGCGGGATCGCGGCGCAGCCATGCGACCATCATCGCACCGCCGGCGCCCCCGGGCAGGCATAACCCGCCGAACGTTCGTTCCCCGACTTGCCAACCGACCGAAGGTTCGGTTATTAATGGAGTGACTACTCGGCGGAAGGTGGATCGTGAGCGAGGACGTTTTTCTGGTCGACGGTGTGCGCACGCCGCTGGGCCGCTACGGCGGCGCGCTGGCCGGTGTGCGTCCCGACGACCTGGCCGCGCTGGCGGTCGCGCAGGTCGTCTCCCGCAGCGGGGTGCCCCCCGACGCGATCGACGAGGTGATCCTGGGGGCGGCCAATCAGGCCGGCGAGGACAACCGCGACGTTGCACGCATGGCGGTGCTGTTGGCGGGCCTGCCCGACACGGTGCCCGGCTACACCGTCAACCGGCTGTGCGCCAGCGGACTGACCGCGGCGGCCTCGGCCGCCCAGGCGATCCGGTCCGGCGACGCCGATTTCGTGGTGGCAGGCGGGGTTGAGTCGATGACGCGCGCCCCGTGGGTGATGGCCAAACCCGGCACCCCGTGGGCGCGCCCGGGGGAGGTCGCCGACACCGCGCTGGGCTGGCGGTTTACCAACCCCCGATTCGCCGCCGCCGATAACGCGATCGAAGCCGGCGCGGGACCTGAAGTGGCCAAGGTGACGCTGTCGATGGGGGAGACCGCCGAAGAAGTCGCCGCGCTGGACGACATCACCCGCGCCGAATCCGATGCGTTCGCGTTGCGCAGCCACACCCGCGCGATCGCCGCGCAGGATGCGGGACGGTTCGTCAAGGAGATCGTCCCGGTGCAGGCCGGTGACACCCTGGTGGACACCGACGAGGGGCCGCGCCGGTCGACCACGCTCGACAAGCTGGGCGCGCTGCGCCCGGTGTTCCGCCGCGACGGCATCGTGACCGCCGGATCGTCCTCGCCGCTGTCCGACGGCGCCGCGGCGCTGCTGCTGGCCAGCGGGGACGCGGTGCGCCGCCACGGGATGACGGTGCGTGCCCGGGTGGTCGCCGCGGCCAGCGCGGGGGTACAGCCCAACCTGATGGGACTCGGTCCCGTTCCGGCGACCCGGAAGGTGTTGGCCCGGACCGGCTGGCACATCGACGATCTGGACGCCGTCGAACTCAACGAAGCCTTCGCCGCGCAGAGCCTGGCCGTGATCGGCCGGCTCGGCCTCGACGAGGAGACCGTCAACGCCGATGGCGGGGCGATCGCGCTGGGCCATCCGCTGGGCTGTTCCGGGGCCCGGCTCATCGTCACGTTGATGGGCCGGCTGGAGCGTGAAGGAGGCCGGCGTGGGCTGGCCACGCTGTGCGTGGGGGTCGGTCAGGGAGTGGCGATGCTGATCGAGGCGCTGTGACCGACTACGACACCTTGCGGGTCACTTCCGACGAGGATCGGGTAGTCGCCGAGCTACACCGTCCCGCACAGCGCAATGCCATCAACGCCGCGATGGTCGCCGAGCTGCACGCGATGTGCACAGAGCTGGAACGCCGGCCACGATTGCTGATCATCACCGGCGCTGGAACCGATTTCGCCGCCGGCGCCGACATCGGCGAACTGCGGGCCCGGGGCCGCGACGACGCGCTTGCCGGGATCAACCGCACCGTGTTCGACCGCATCGCCGCGCTGCCCATGCCGACCATCGCCGCGGTCGAAGGCAACGCGCTCGGGGGCGGCGCCGAACTGGCCTACGCCTGTGACATCCGTATCGCGAGCTCCACCGCCCGGTTCGGCAATCCCGAAGCGGGCCTGGGCATCCTGGCCGCTGCCGGCGCCAGTTACCGGCTCGCCGATTTGGTCGGCAAGTCGGTGGCCAAGCAGGTCATCTTGGCCGGGCGGCTGCTCAACGCCGACGACGCCTTGCGCCACGGTCTGGTTTGCGAGGTCGTGGAGCCGGGATCGGCGCTGCCGGCGGCCTGCGCCCTCGCCGAACGCATCGCTCGCTCCGCCCCGCTGGCACTTCGGTTGTCCAAGGCCGTCCTCGACGCGGAGTCCCCGCACCCGTTACTCGACGACATCGCCCAGGCGGTGCTGTTCGAGAGTCCCGACAAGAAGGACCGGATGAGCCGGTTCCTGGAGAAGAGCCGGTCATGAACGCGGTCCCCGAGGTTGTCGCAGTCATCGGCGGCGGGCGCATGGGCGCCGGCATCGCGCAGGTCTTCGCCACCGCAGGGGCATCGGTCACGATCGCCGAGGCCAGCGACGATGCCGCCCACGCCGCCCGAGGCCGCGTCGCTCAAGGACTACAGCGGGCGACCGAGAAGCGGTCTCTGCCATGCCAACCCGATACCGTTCTGGCCCGCGTGCACGCCGTCGGCGCTCTTACCGGCTTGCCCCCGGATGCGGCCCTGGTTGTCGAGGCGGTACCGGAACGGGTCAGCGACAAAATCACGGTCCTGACCGCGGCCGAACAGATCGTGGGCCCCGCCGCGATCCTGGCGAGCAACACCAGCTCACTGTCCATTACCGAACTTGCCGCCCCGCTGGCACATCCACGCCGGTTTCTTGGCATGCACTTCTTCAACCCGGTTCCCGCGTCCCAGCTCGTTGAAGTGGTATGCGGCCCCGAAACCGACCCGTCCACGGTGCGCACCGCGCGGAACTGGGTTCACGCCCTCGGGAAAAGCGATGTGGTGGTGCGAGATTCACCCGGATTCGCGACCAGCCGCCTAGGCGTGGCGCTGGGCCTGGAGGCTATCCGGATGCTCGAGGAAGGCGTGGCCGACGCCGAATCGATTGACCGTGCGATGGAACTGGGTTACCGCCACCCGATGGGACCGTTGCGCTCCACCGACCTTGTGGGCCTGGACGTTCGGCTAGCCATTGCCGAGCATCTGCACACCACCCTGGGCGACCGTTTTCGGCCCCCGCAACTGCTGCGGGACAAAGTCACCCGGGGCGAACTGGGCCGCAAGACTGGTCAGGGCTTCTACCGCTGGCCCACTTAAACCAGGAGTACCCACGATGAACGAAACCTCCCCCGCGCCGATCGCCTACACCGTCGAATCCGGTGTCGCCACCATTACGCTCGACCGGCCCACGGCCTCCAACGCACTCAACCGGGCCATGAAGGAGCAACTGCTGCAAGCCTTGTCGGCGGCCAAGAATGACGACAGCGTCCGCGCGGTGGCGCTCCTCGCGGCCGGGAGGAACTTCTGCGTCGGGCAGGACCTCGGCGAGCACGTCGAGGCGCTGCGCGCTGACCCCTCGCACGCGATGGACACAGTCCGCGAGCACTACAACCCGCTCGTGCGTGCGCTGCACGACATCGAGGTGCCCGTCGTCGCCGGCATCACCGGCGCCTGCGTGGGCGCCGGCCTCGGCCTGGCGCTAGCCACCGATATCCGCATCGCTGGCACCCGCGCCAAATTCGGCACCGCATTCACCGGCATCGGCCTGGCCAGCGACTCCGCGCTCAGTGCATCGCTGACCGAAGTGGTAGGCAAAAGCCGGGCCACGGCACTGTTCCTGCTCGGTGACACCGTCGACGCCGACACCGCCCACACGTGGGGAATCGTGCACCGTGTGGTGGCCGACGAAGAGGTCGCAGGCCAGACAACCGCACTGGCGGCCCGGCTGGCCGCCGGTCCCACCGCCGCCTTCACCGCGGTCAAGGCACTCATCGCCGCGAACACCGGCGCAGACCTG
>DATKEW010000338.1:0-7913 GCA_035511785.1 Mycobacterium sp. | reverse complement strand
CCGAGGAGCGTCAGCGTGGTATCACCATCAACATCGCGCACGTCGAGTACCAGACCGACAAGCGTCACTACGCGCACGTCGACGCCCCCGGTCACGCCGACTACATCAAGAACATGATCACCGGCGCGGCCCAGATGGACGGCGCGATCCTGGTGGTCGCCGCGACCGACGGCCCGATGCCGCAGACCCGTGAGCACGTGCTGCTGGCCCGTCAGGTCGGCGTGCCCTACATCCTGGTTGCGTTGAACAAGGCCGACGCCGTGGACGACGAGGAGCTGCTCGAGCTGGTGGAGCTGGAGGTCCGCGAACTGCTGGCGGCCCAGGAGTTCGACGAGGACGCCCCGGTGATCCGGGTCTCGGCGCTCAAGGCGCTCGAGGGCGACGCGAAGTGGGTCGAGTCCGTCGAGGAACTGATGAACGCCGTCGACGAGTCGATTCCGGACCCGGTCCGCGAGACCGACAAGCCGTTCCTGATGCCCGTCGAGGACGTCTTCACCATCACCGGCCGTGGCACCGTGGTCACCGGTCGTGTCGAGCGCGGCGTCATCAACGTGAACGAGGAAGTCGAGATCGTCGGCATAAAGCCGACCAGCACCAAGACGACCGTCACCGGTGTGGAGATGTTCCGCAAGCTGCTCGACCAGGGGCAGGCCGGCGACAACGTCGGGCTGTTGCTGCGCGGTATCAAGCGTGAGGACGTCGAGCGCGGCCAGGTCGTCGTCAAGCCCGGCACCACCACGCCGCACACAGAGTTCGAGGGCCAGGTCTACATCCTGTCCAAGGACGAGGGCGGCCGGCACACGCCGTTCTTCAACAACTACCGTCCGCAGTTCTACTTCCGCACCACCGACGTGACCGGTGTGGTGACGCTGCCGGAGGGCACCGAGATGGTGATGCCCGGTGACAACACCAACATCTTGGTGAAGCTGATCCAGCCCGTCGCCATGGACGAGGGTCTGCGGTTTGCGATCCGCGAAGGTGGCCGCACCGTCGGCGCCGGCCGGGTCACCAAGATCATCAAGTAGATCGACCGGCGCGGCACAGAGTAAGTGCAAGGGCCGGATCGCCGATTTCGGCAGTCCGGGCCTTGTGCGTTTTGGTCCGGACGAAGCTCGTGAAAAAGTCGCAAAAGGCGGGGTCCGGGCCTACGATTTGGTTTGTTCAGTCTGCGGTTGGCGGCTGGGCGATGGCTTGGCCGCCGTGGGCTGGTCGGAGGGTTAGATGTCGTACGTGAAAGCGACGACCGCACAAGTGGCGGCGGCGGCATCCGACTTGGCGAATATCGCCTCCACCATCAGCTCCGCCAACTCAGCGGCCTCGGGTCCGACGTCGAGCGTGCTGGCCCCGGGTGCCGACGAGGTCTCGGCGGGCATTGCGGCGTTGTTCGGCACGCACTCCCAGGTTTATCAGGCGCTCAGCGCTCAGGCGGCGCTGTTCCATCAGCAGTTTGTGCAGCTCATGAGTGGCGGTGCGGCGGAGTATGCCTCCACCGAGGTCGCGAACGCCTCGCCCCTGCAGACGGTCGCGCAGGGCGCGCTGGGCAGCGCGGGCTCGGCGGGTTCGATGGCGGCGGGGGTGCCGGCGGCAGCGGCCGGGCTGACGGGTGGTTCGGCGCCGGTGGCATCGGCGGGACATCTGGCGACGGCGGTTTCGCCATCGTCAGGAGTGCCGGCGGCGTACGCACCGGCCGGTACGCCGGTAGCGGCAATGCGAGGGGTGGCGCCGTCGGAGTCGGCGCCGCTGGCACCGGCCACCACGCCGACGGGGGCGGTGCAGCCGGAAACGCCGGCTCATTCTCTGGCAACGGCAGCGCCGGCGCCGCTCGCACAGGACGGCGTGCCGGCCGCGGCAGCGCAGGCCGAAACACCGGGACTTTCTCCGGCGGCTGCGATGCCGGCACCCATCATGCCGCGCGCGGCAACGGTGGGTGCGGCGGGGGCCGCGGGGGTCCTCAAGCAGCCACCGGCGCAACATGCGCCGATGTGACGCGCCGCCACTGTTTGCGCTGATGGCGCTCGCAGGACACGTGCGGGCGCTAATCTGACCGAACTTCCCAGCAAGGTGAGGAGAGAGACTTGTTGGCGCGCTATCTGAAGGCACAGTTGGTGGTTTTGCTGTGTGGCGGCCTGGTGGGTCCGATCTTTTTGGTCGTCTACTTCACCCTCGGGCTGGGCAGCCTGCTGCAGTGGATGCTCTATGTCGGCCTGCTCATCACCGTGGCCGACGTGCTGATCGCGCTGGCTCTGGCCAACTACGGGGCGAAGTCGGCCGCCAAAACGGCCGAGCTCGAGCAGCACGGGGTGCTGGCCCTCGCTCAAATCACCGGGCTCACCGAGACCGGAACCCGGATCAACGAGCAGCCGCTGGTGAAGGTGGGCCTGCACATCGCCGGGCCCGGGTTCGTGCCGTTCGACAGTCAAGACCGGGTCATCGCCAGCGTCACCCGGCTCGGCAACCTCACCGCGCGCAAGCTCGTTGTTTTGGTTAACCCCACCACCCAGGCGTATCAAATCGACTGGGAGCGAAGCGCTTTGGTCAACGGGCTGGTGCCCGCGCAATTCACCCTGGCCGAAGACAACAGGACCTACGACCTGAGCGGGCAGGCCGGCCCGCTGATGGAAATCCTGCAGATCCTCAAAGCCAACAATGTTCCGCTCAACCGGATGGTCGACATCCGGTCGAACCCGGCGTTGCGTCAGCAGATCCAGGCCGTGGTGCGCCGTGCGGCCGAACAACAGGCGCCGGCCGCCCAGCCGGCCCCGGCCCGGGGGCCGGTACCGGTCGTCACGCCCCCACAACCGTCGATCGCGCAGCGGCTGCAGGAGCTGGAGACGCTGCGGGCCAGCGGTGCTTTGAGCGACCAGGAGTACAACAGCCGGCGGGCCCAGATCATCTCCGAAATCTGAACCTCGAGGCGAGTTAGAACACGTTTCAGTTTCGCTGCTAGCCTGTCTTCGTGGCTGCACAGGCTGGATCACTGCAAGGACGGGTGGCATTTGTTACCGGCGCCGCCCGTGCCCAAGGGCGGTCGCATGCGGTGCGGCTCGCCCGCGAGGGCGCCGACATCATCGCGCTCGACATCTGTGCGCCGGCGTCTGACACCCTGACCTACACGCCGGCCACACCAGAGGATCTGACCGAGACCGTCCGCCTGGTGGAAGCCGAAGGCCGCAAGGTGCTGGCCCGCGAGGTCGACATCCGCGACGACGCCGCGCTGCGGCAATTGGTGGCCGACGGGGTCGAGCAATTCGGCCGTCTCGACATTCTGGTCGCCAACGCCGGCGTGCTGGGCTGGGGCCGGGTCTGGGAACTCACCGATGAGCAGTGGGACACCGTCATCGGGATCAACCTGACGGGCACCTGGCGCACCCTGCGCGCCACCATTCCCGCGATGATCGAGGCCGGCAACGGGGGTTCCATCATCGTCGTCAGCTCGTCGGCGGGTCTGAAAGCGACGCCCGGCAACGGGCATTACGCGGCCAGCAAGCACGGACTCACCGCGCTGACCAACACCCTGGCGATCGAGCTCGGCGAATACGGCATCCGGGTCAACTCCATCCACCCCTACTCGGTCGACACCCCGATGGTCGAGCCGCAGGCAATGATGGAAATATTCGCCAAGCATCCCCGCTTTGTGCACAGCTTCCCGCCAATGCCGTTGCAGTACAAGGGGTTCATGACGGCCGACGAGGTCTCCGATGTCGTGGTGTGGCTCGCTGGTGACGGCTCGGGCACACTGTCGGGCACACAGATCCCCGTCGACAAGGGCGCCTTGAAGTACTAATTCGCGATCGTGTATGAACACCACGTGACCAGTAGCAAAGGTGCACAGCACAGCGACAACGGAATTGTGATCGTCGGCGGCGGGCTTGCCGCCGCCCGGACCGCCGAGCAGCTGCGCCGGTCGGAGTACACCGGTCGCATCACGATCGTCAGCGACGAGGTGCATCTGCCCTACGATCGGCCGCCGCTGTCCAAGGAAGTACTGCGCAAAGAGGTCGACGACGTCGCCCTCAAACCACGCGAGTGGTACGACGAGAAGGACATCACGCTGCGACTGGGTTCGGCCGTTACCGGTCTGGACACGGCCGCGCAGACGGTGACTCTCGATGACGGGACGCAGCTTGGCTACGACGAGCTCGTCATCGCAACCGGTTTGGTGCCGCGGCGCATTCCGGCGTTCCCGGATCTCGAGGGCATTCGGGTGCTGCGGTCGTTCGACGAGAGCATGGCGCTGCGCCGGCACGCATCCGAGTCACGGCGCGCCGTGGTCGTCGGCGCCGGCTTCATCGGATGCGAGGTCGCGGCCAGCATGCGCAGCCTGGGAGTCGACGTGGTGCTGGTCGAGCCGCAGCCGACGCCGCTGGCGTCGGTGCTCGGCGAGCAGATCGGCGAACTGGTGGCGCGGCTGCACCGCGACGAAGGCGTCGACGTTCGCCTCGGTGTGGGCGTGGCGGAAGTACGCGGCGATGGCCACGTCGACACCGTGGTGCTCACCGACGGCACGGAGCTGGCGGCCGACCTGGTGGTCGTCGGCATCGGATCGCGACCGGCGACCGAGTGGCTCCAAGGCAGCGGCATCGAGGTCGACAACGGAGTCATCTGCGACGAAGCCGGGCGCACCAGCGCACCGAAGGTGTGGGCGTTGGGCGACGTCGCCTCGTGGCGTGATCCGACGGGACACCAAGTGCGCGTGGAACATTGGAGCAACGTCGCCGACCAAGCCCGGGTTGTGGTGCCGGCGATGCTGGGCCAAGACGTGCCGTCGGCCGTCGTCGTCCCGTATTTCTGGAGCGACCAATATGACGTCAAAATCCAGTGTCTGGGCGAGCCGGAAGCCACTGACATCGTGCACCTGGTCGAGGACGACGGCCGTAAATTCCTGGCCTACTACGAGCGGGACGGGGTCGTGGTCGGCGTGGTCGGCGGCGGGATGCCCGGCAAGGTCATGAAGGTCCGCGCCAAGATCGCCGCCGCCACACCCATTTCGGAGGTCCTCAACCCGGCCTAGGTTATTGCCAGTTCACCGGTGGACCGTGCGGATGGCATTCGGCCAGAGTCTCCAGTTCGCCACCCGGCCAGCGACGAGCCCGCACCAGGAACCGGATGGGTGTGCCGGGCTCATCGCGCGCGGGCTCCAGGGTGAGATGGGCGAACGGTGAGGAGGCGTCGGCCTGTGCGCCCAGCGCGCCGACCGCGTCGCGAATCGCGGCCCGCTCCTCGGCGGACAGATACTGCCAGGTGATCGAGTGCCACAGCACGGTCAACGCGCCGTCGGCCAGGGTCAGGCCGGCGACCGCATCACCGGCCCGCTGGCGGTGCAGCTGCGCGGGCACCAGACGGGCGACCGCGATGGCGCCGCGCAGCCGATTCAGCCGGGTGGCCTGGTCGGGCCAGACGTAGCTCAGCGCGGTCATTTCTCCGTCGGTGCCGGTGACGTCGATGGGCGCGATGTCGTATCCGTGCCGCTCGACGATCCGCACCGCACCGTCCGGCGGCAGCCGACCGTGCCACGCGTCGTCGATTGTCACCGGCGAGTCGACCGGTCCCCACTGGCCGCCGGCATGGTGGTAGCGGTAGTGGTCGGCCCGCAGGTTCAATCCGGCGCTCGAGCCGATCTCGAAAAGCCTTACCGGCAAATCGAATCCGCGATCCAGCCGCAGCAAGCCGCCGATCAGCGCGGCCGATCGGCCCGCCTCGTTGGTCTGTGGCGGTTGACCGAGTGCCGCGCGCAGCGCGTCGATGTGGTTGGCCGCGGTGCGCGTGACCTCGGGCCACGCGGACTTGGCGTCCCAGCCGCCGCCGGTGCTCGGATAAAAGCGACGCAATGCCGGTGCCCGGCCGTCGAGCACCAACCGGTGCAGACCGCCCAGCAGCCGAAGCGGTACGGCTTCGCGCGACGGATCGTTTTCGTGGCCGGACAAGATGGTCGCGAAGACGCCGCCCGATTCGACGTCGGTGGCCACGAGCCCGAACAGGTCGTCGTACATCGGCGAGCCGGACGCGCCGCAGAACCGCCCCTGCGACCGCAGGGTGTGCAGCAGATGCTCGGTGCCGTTCATCGCTGAAGCCTCTCCAGCCCGGGGCCGACCACGTCGAAAGCGTTGCCGAGTGCGGTGGGCAACGGGACGGATTCGTCGCCCAGCCAGTGCTCGTAGGCCGACAACGCGACACCGAGCATCGTCCAGGCGACCGTCTGCGGCAGAAGGTCGGTCGTCTTGGCGCCGCGGCGCCCGGCTACGAATTCGGCGATCACCTCACGCCAGCCGGCGTACATCGTCATCGAATAGGCCTGCAGTTCCGGGGTTTGCAGGATGACCCGCATGCGCTGGCGGTGCCGGACGGTCTCGGACTCGTCAAAAGTGTTGAACGCCAGCAGCGCCGCGCGCAGTGCCTCGCCCAACCGAACTCGCGGGTGGACGTTGTCGAGCAGTTCCCGTAGGTGTGCGAGGTGGGTGTCGAACTCCCCCCAGGGGATAGCGTTTTTGGACGCGTAATAGCGGAAGAGCGTGCGGCGGGAGATACCGGCGGCACGTGCGACGTCGTCGACGCTGACCTCGGCGAAGCCCCGTGCGGTGAACAACTCGATGGCGACGTCGGTGATGTGCGCCGGCGTCGTCGAGCGGCGCCGGCCCACCCGCGACTGCGGCAGCATCAGACCCGCCCTTCCATTTCGGCACTCGATGCCATATTCTGACGACGATTGTGACAAGATCGACCATCGTTGTCGAGACCTGACGAAAGGCAATTCATATGGACCGCGAGACCGACACCGACACCGAGCTCGTTACCGAGACGTTGGTCGAAGAGGTGTCCATCGACGGAATGTGCGGGGTCTACTGACCGCATGTTCGACCCTGATCGCGGCTGGCGGTTGCACCCGCAGGTGGCGGTTCGACCGGAACCGTTTGGCGCGCTGCTGTATCACTTCGGCACCCGGAAGCTGTCCTTCCTGAAGAACCGCACCATCCTCGAGGTGGTGCGGTCATTGGCCGACCATCCGGATGTCCGGTCCGCCTGCCGCGCCGCCGGGGTGGACGACGCCGGGCACAAGCCGTATCTGCACGCGCTGGGTGTGCTCGCCGAATCCAACATGTTGGTGCCCCGGGAGGATCATCAATGACTGTGGCCGTACCGCGGCTCATCGAGCAGTTCGAGCACGGACTGGACGCCCCTATCTGCCTGACGTGGGAGCTGACGTACGCATGCAACCTGGCCTGCGTGCACTGCCTTTCGTCCTCGGGCAAACGGGATCCGCGTGAGTTGTCCACCCGCCAATGCATGGACATCATCGACGAGCTGGAACGCATGCAGGTGTTCTACGTCAACATCGGTGGCGGGGAACCCACTGTGCGCCCGGACTTTTGGGAGCTCGTCGATTACGCCACCGCGCATCATGTCGGCGTGAAGTTCTCCACCAACGGGGTCCGGATCACGCCAGAGGTAGCCGCGCGGTTGGCGGCCAGCGACTACGTCGATGTCCAGATTTCACTCGATGGCGCCACCGCCGAGGTCAACGACGCCGTCCGCGGCCCGGGGTCCTTCGCCATGGCGGTGCGGGCGCTGGAGAACCTGGCCGCCGCGGGCTTCGCTGACAATGGAGGCGCCAAGATCTCCGTCGTGGTCACCCGGCACAACGTCGACCAGCTCGACGAGTTCGCGGCACTGGCGAGCCGTTACGGTGCCACCCTGCGGATCACCCGGCTGCGTCCCTCGGGGCGGGGCGCCGACGTCTGGGAAGATCTGCACCCCACCGCCGCCCAGCAGGTTGCGCTGTACGACTGGCTGGTCGCCAAGGGGGAGCGGGTGCTCACCGGTGACTCCTTCTTCCACCTGTCGCCGCTCGGCCCGTCCGGCGCCCTTGCGGGCCTCAACATGTGTGGAGCCGGCCGGGTGGTCTGCCTGATCGACCC
>DATKEW010000337.1:0-3414 GCA_035511785.1 Mycobacterium sp. | reverse complement strand
TGCGGTAGCGGTCGAGCGCGGCCGTAATGTGTTCGATGAGCTCGGCCAGTCGCGCCTCGTGGTAGGTGGCTACGCGTTCACGCGCGGCCCGGCGTTCGGCCTTCGTCCCCACAGCGGGACGATACCGCGATCAGGCGTCGTGGTTGCCAATCAAGTTTCGTCGTAGCGAAGGCGGGTTGCGCACGCGAGGAGCTGCCCCGGGATGGGTTCCCCGGTTGGGTGCCGGACCAGACGCAGCCGCACAGTGACGTCAAAAGTCGCGAACGGCACACCCGCTTGGAGAGGACCCGCCGTCAACATTCACGATCCAACTGATGTCACAGATCGCGAACGAATCCAGGGCTGTGGTCCGCCGGGTGTGGGCGCACGATGACACGTGTGTGTTGCGGTCGATCCCGATCCCTCTGTGGTGCCAGTGAGCCTGCGTGTCAGCGCACCACGGCTGGACACGGGCCCATCCTAGGATTTCTGGACTTGCAGGTCCAATTTTGGGCCGCCATCCTCGGGCGTATGCAACTTGGCACTTTCGGCGTGTGGCAGCCGTCCTTCTTGACGACTGTGGTGATGGCCCGTGAGATCGAGGAAATTGGCTTCTCGACACTGTGGATCGGCGGCGAGTCGCCGGACCTGGCACACGCTGGTGAATTGCTTGCGGCGACCGACAAATTGATTATCGGGACGAGCATCGTGAACATCTGGAACGGTGCGCCGACGACGGTGGCCGAGGCGTACCTGCGGATCGCCGACCGTTACCCCGACCGGTTCATATTGGGCCTCGGTGTCGGCCACCGCGAGCAAAACGAACCCTATGCCAAACCGATGACAGCACTGAACCGATACCTCGACGTGCTCGACCGACGTGGTGTGCCCGTCGGTGGCCGGGCCTTGGCGGCACTCGGGCCCAGAATGCTCGACTTGGCGCGCCAGCGGTCAGGTGGGGTGGTCCCGTATCTGGTGACCCCTGAGCACACGCGCCGTACCAGAGCGACCCTGGGGCAGGGCCTGCTAGTTGCTCCTGAGCAGAAGGGCGTCGTGGACAGCCAGGCCGAGCGTGCGCGGGCGCTGGCTCGGCGCAGGATCAAGCACCCCTACCTCGGGCTGGTGAACTACACCAACAACCTGCGCAGGCTGGGCTTCACCGACGACGATCTGGCCGGTGACGGCAGCGACCAGCTGATCGACCGGCTCGCCGTCCACGGCGATGCCCAGACGGTCGCACGTGGGCTCCGCAAGCACCTCGACGCCGGTGCTGACCACGTGCAGATCCAGGTGATCGGGTCACACCATGCGCCGCATCCTCGGGTTCGCGACGTGGACTTGCAGGTCTACGACCAGGAAGTCTTCGACACCTACCGTTCGCTGGCGACGGCGCTGAACCTGACACCCGCCTAACCCGGTACCGCTTGTCGGTATTGAACAGGAAGCGCAGCCGCGTCGTCGGCAACCGCGTCGCCGGCATTAGCCGCACAAGTGGGGAAGAGGAAGGGCTTGCCGCCCCGCAACAGCAGCCCTGGGCGGTCAGCTGTCGCGCAGCGCGCCGATGCCCTCGTCGAGGGCGGCCTCCAGGTAGGACAGGTCGCCGGTGGCGAGCATGATCCCGACCCCGCCCTGAATACCGGCCAGCAGCGCCGCGGCAGCACGGTCGGCGTCCACCAGGGCGGCGACCTTGCCCTGCTCTTGCATCGAGCGGATACCGGCGGCGATTGCGCCGTGCCACTTGACCATCAACTCGGCGGTGACAGCTTGGGCGCCGGGCGTGGTGCGCCCGATCTCCGACATCAGCACCGCGATCGGGCAGTTCTGCCCTTGGCGGCGATAGCGCTCCACCACCGCGTTGCGCCAGCGCTGCCAGGCAGCCCACGACGTCAGCGCTCCCAGGTGGGGTTGCTGGTCATCGATCACCATCTGCGACTCGAATGCTGCGACCGCCAGCAGGAGCTGGTCCTTGCCGCCGGGAAAGTAGTGGAAGAGCTGACTCTTCGAGGTCTGCGTGCGGGCCATGACGTCCTCGAGCGTGGTCAGCGCGACACCGCGGGCCCGGATCTCGGCGGCGGCGCCCTCGATGATGCGCTGACGGGTGGCGCGGCCCTTCGCAGTCAATTTCTGGACTTGCAGGTCCATTTCTAAAGGTGAAGCATATGGACTCATGAGTCCAAACGATACGCGGCTATCCGGCCGCACGGCACTGGTCACCGGTTCCACCGGGGTCTCGGCGTCGCCATCGCGAAGGCACTCGCCGACAACGGCGCGTTCGTCGTCGTCAGCGGGCGAAACAAGTCCCGCGGCGACACCGTCGTCGCCGACATCCGCTCCGCAGGCGGCAGCGCCGCCTTCGTCGCCGCAGACCTGGGGGCCGGCCATGACGAAGTGCGGCGCGTGGCCGCACACGCAACCGAGGCGGCCGGCGGGCAACCTCGACATCCTGGTGAACAACGCGGCCACCCTGCTGATGCCGACCCCCACCGCGGACGTCTCCGAGCAGGTGCTGACCGAGGCGTTCGCCGTCAACGTCTTCGCACCGTTGCTGCTGACCGGCCTGATCGCCCCCGAGATGGCCCGCAGGGGCAGGGGTGCGATCGTCAACATCGGTTCCATCAAGGGACTTCGCGGGGCCAGCGGCTCGGCGGTCTACAGCGCCAACAAGGCCGCCATCCATTCCTTCACGAAATCCTGGGCCGACGAATACGGGCCCTCGGGGTACTGGAAACGCTGGGGATTGATCCTGTCCTGGAGGACTTGGTGGGGGGCGAGCTGATCGATCAGATCAGGTTTACCCGACAACCCGAGTACGTGTTCCACCATCCGCTGATCCGCGCGGTGGCCTACGAATCTGCCGAAAATGCCTCAGACACAGCCAGTCCAGCCCGCACCACATCACGAAGGACACACGACATGACAGTCAGCAGAAAAGACGTCTTCGCAGAAATCGGGGTCGACTTACGTCCCGATTCGGAGTTGACGCGAGAAGAGATCATCGCACGCAACCTCAAGGTCGTCGATTTTCACTTTCACACCGAGAATCCCGAGGGGGTGGAAAAAGCCGTCGCCGTGTATGCCGATGACATCACCTGGGAGGCGCCCAGCCGCGGCGTGGTGATGAAAGACCCCAAGGAAGTGCTAGAAGCCTACCGAAATATCTTCCGCACGCTGGCCTACCGCAAGACACTCGGGCTTCGCCGGTTCGCCACCGAGAACTTCGTCTTCGATGACCAAATCGGCCACGTATATGTTGTGGGCGACCCATCGCTGATGCCCAACATGCCGTTTCCCAAGGGAACCGAGGTCTACGCCCGCCTGGTGCACTGCTTTCAGTTGCGTGACGGTCTGATCACACGCGAAATCGCCTACGAGTTGTGGCGCGAACTCGATAGTGAAATAGCCCACGACGATATTCCCGAGCATGCGGTGTGGGAG
>DATKEW010000336.1:0-5580 GCA_035511785.1 Mycobacterium sp. | reverse complement strand
ACCAGGGCACGCATTTTGCGCTCACCCGCGGCTACCAGCGCATCAGCCCGGTCGGCCAGATCGGTGCGGTACACCGCGGCCAGAAAGTGGTCCCGCCCGTCCCATGGCAACACCACTTCTGCGTTGGTCTCAACGGCCCGTTGGGCAAGGTCGTCGATCAGTTCGATGTCTAGAAGCGGCATGTCCACGGCGCAGACGAAGGCGAACCGGGCGCCCGCCTCCGCGGCGGCATGCAATGCGCGCGCGGTCGCGGGCAACGGTCCCAGCCCGCGTGACTCGTCGCGGATGATGCGCACCTGCAACGCAGGCAGCGGTTGCCCCTGGGCGGCCATCACCAAAACCGGCTCGCAGCGCTGTCCGAGAATGCCGACCACATGCTCGATCATTGTGGTGCCGCCGGCGCCACCGGAAAGCCCCGGGAAGGGCAAGTTGGCTTTATCGCGGCCCATCCGCCGCGATTCGCCTCCAGCGAGTACTACCCCGGCCAGTGATACTGCGTCGGGCACGAGCTGAGCCACCTTACTCGACGGTCCAGGTGTCGCGCCCGCGCAACAGCGACTGCAACGCGGCGGAGTCGAACGGCTTCGACGACTGAGCGGCACGGACCTGAGAGCGGGCCGCGTCGTCGTAGGTGGCCCGGCTGATGTTCCGGAAGATTCCCAGAACGGTGTGCTCGAGGTTTTGGTCCGACAGCCGCGACAGCGTGTACGCGTAGGCCGAGTCGTCGGCTTGCGCGTCGTGCACGACGATCTCCTCGATCGCCACGTCGGCGGTCTTGGCGACCTCGAGGCTGAAGCCCGATTTCACCACGCAGTATTCACCGTTGGCGCCGAAGACAATTGGCTCACCATGGCGGACGTTGATCACCCGCTCCTCGGCGCCCTCCTTGCGCAGCGCGTCAAACGAGCCGTCGTTGAAAATCGGGCAGTCCTGCAGAATTTCCACCACTGCGGCGCCACGATGCTGGGCGGCCGCACGCAAGACCTCCGTCAGCCCGTTGCGGTCGGAGTCCAGTGCGCGACCGACGAAGGTCGCCTCGGCCCCCAGCGCCAATGACACCGGGTTGAAGGGATGATCCAGCGATCCCATCGGCGTCGACTTGGTGATCTTGCCGACCTCCGATGTCGGCGAGTACTGGCCCTTGGTCAGGCCGTAGATCCGGTTGTTGAACAGCAGAATTGTGATGTTGACGTTGCGGCGCAGCGCGTGGATCAGGTGATTACCACCGATCGACAAGGCATCGCCGTCGCCCGTAACCACCCATACCGACAGATCCTCGCGAGCCAGCGCAAGCCCGGTCGCGATGGCCGGCGCCCGGCCGTGGATCGAGTGGAACCCGTATGTCTCCAAGTAGTACGGGAACCGGCTGGAGCAGCCGATACCGCTGACGAAGACGATGTTTTCCCGACGCAGCCCCAGCTCGGGCAGAAAGTTGCGGATGGTGTTGAGGATGACGTAGTCGCCGCAGCCCGGGCACCAGCGGACCTCTTGGTCACTGGTGAAGTCCTTGCCCTTCTGCGGCTGGTCCGTCGTAGGCACCCCGTCGTTCTTCGTCAACCTCGGAGTCACACCGAGGTCTGTGCCCTGCAGATCGCCGCCGATCACGTTAGTCACGAGCGCCGCTCCTCCTCATCGCTTCGCTCTGCATCGTCGCCGGCGCGGGTCATTCGATAGCTCCCGCTCCAACCGTTGCTGCTGCCATTCTGGCGACCATCGCCTTGTCTTGCTCGATTTCGGCCAGTGTCCCGCCCAGAGCGGCGCGGATAACGCGCCCAATCTCGTCGGCCAGGAACGCTACACCCTGAACTTTGGTGACGGATTGCACGTCTACCAAAAACTTGCCGCGAAGTATCAGCGCCAGCTGGCCCAAGTTCATCTCCGGCGCCACCACCTTCGGGTAGCGCCGCAGCACGTCACCCAGGTTGGCCGGGAAGGGGCTGAGATAGCGCAGGTGGGCGTGCGCGACCTTGATGCCCTTGCGCCGCGCACGGCGGCAGGCTTCACCGATCGGGCCGTACGAGCTGCCCCACCCGATCAGCAGCAGCTCGGCGTCTCCGGTGGGATCGTCGACTTCCAGATCGGGAACAGCGATGCCGTCGATCTTGGCCTGGCGCAACCGAACCATGAGGTCGTGGTTGACCGGCTCGTAGGAGATGTTGCCCGAGCCGTTCGCGGCTTCCAAACCACCGATGCGGTGTTCCAGGCCGGGAGTACCCGGAACGGCGAATTGGCGCGCGAGGGTTTCCGGGTCCCGGTTATAAGGCTGGAAGGGTTCGTCCGGTTTGGCGAACGTGTGCTTGATCGGCTGCAGCGAGCCGACGTCCGGAATCCGCCATGGCTCTGAGCCATTGGCGATCGAGCCGTCGGACAACACGATCACCGGGGTGTGGTACGACACCGCGATGCGCACCGCCTCGAGGGCGGTCTCAAAACAGTCGGACGGCGACCGGGGCGCCACTACTGCCACCGGTGACTCCCCGTTGCGGCCGTACAACGCCTGCAACAGGTCGGCCTGTTCGGTCTTGGTGGGCAGGCCGGTCGATGGTCCGCCTCGCTGCACATCGATGACCAGCAACGGCAGCTCGGTCATCACACCGAGGCCGAGCGCCTCGGACTTCAGCGAGATGCCCGGTCCCGATGTACTGGTGACCCCAAGCGCACCACCGTAGGAAGCGCCGATCGCGGCGCAGATGCCGCCGATCTCGTCTTCGGCCTGGAAGGTGATCACGTTGAAGTTCTTGTGCTTGGACAGCTCGTGCAGGATGTCCGAGGCCGGCGTGATCGGATAACTGCCGAGCACCACAGGAATGTTGGCCAGCTGCCCGGCCGCGACGATCCCATACGCCAGTGCGGTGTTCCCCGAAATCTGCCGGTATTCGCCGGCAGGCAGGGTCGCCCGAGAGACCTCGTAGGTGGTGCCGAACGCCTCGGTCGTTTCGCCGTAGTTCCAGCCCGCCTTCACGGCCAGCACATTGGCCTCGGCGATGTCGGGCTTGCGGGCGAACTTCTCCCTGATGAAGGTCTCGCTGGTCTGGATCGGCCGCCCGTACATCCACGACAGCAAACCCAGCGCGAACATGTTCTTGGCGCGCTGACCGTCTTTCTTCGACGCGCCGATCGACTCGACGGCCCCGAGCGTCAGCGTGGTCATCGCGACGGAGTGCACGACGTAGTCCGACAACTCGTCGGTCTCCAGCGGATTTGTTACGTAACCCACTTTCGTCAGATTGCGCTTGGTGAATTCGTCGGAATTCGCGATCACCATTCCACCGCGCGGCAAGTCGCCGATGTTGGCCTTCAGCGCGGCGGGGTTCATGGCGACAAGCACGTCCGGCCGGTCGCCAGCGGTCAAGATGTCGTAATCGGCGATTTGAATCTGGAACGACGAGACGCCGGGCAGTGTGCCTGCGGGGGCCCGGATCTCGGCGGGGTAATTCGGTTGAGTCGCCAGGTCGTTGCCGAAAAGCGCTGCCTCAGATGTGAACCGGTCTCCAGTCAGCTGCATACCGTCGCCGGAGTCTCCGGCGAATCGGATGACGACTTGTTCCAGCCGCTGGCGGTCGGACCCGTTATGAGGGGCCCCGCCATGGGAATCTGATCCGGCTCCACTGCCGTTCGGATCCACGTCTCCGCCCTCCATTTGTTAACCGGATAGGCACTCCACTGGAGCTTTAGGGTACGCGCGGTTGGGGTCACTCCAGCGCCCTCAAGCTTGTGTGTCACTGGTAGTACCAATTATGGCACTGCTTTTCGACGAGTACGACCGTCTCATACCGCACGCAAGCAGCGGGTTTACCGCCAAAGCCGAAGTCAGCGGGGTGGCACCAGTGCAGGCTGTACAAAACTGTGTTGTTCGTCACGTCGGCGGGCGCGCGCAAGTCCAGCGCTTTGCGCACGCCCGAGATGTTCATCGTCGGGTGCCGAGTTCGTCAGGCAGTGTTTCGAGCATCGCGAGTGATCCGGCGGTGACCGTCAACGCGCCCGCGATGACCAGGGCGCGCTTGGCCGTCGTCCTGTCGACCAGCGCGCCGACCGGTGTCTGCGCAACAATCGCGCCGATGCCGCCAACCGCCATGACGAACCCGATCGACGCTTGGTCCCAACGGTGAACAAGCAACAGATAGATCGACAGGTACGGACCCAGCCCATCGCGAACATCGGCCAGCAAGAAATTCAGTAGGTCCAGCGCGCGATCCAGTCGACGCGGGACCGCATCGACGCTGTCGAGGGGCGTGCGACAGTCCTAGTTAAGTTAGGCGCTCTTGTCCCGACGCTCGGTGCGCGACGGCTTGCGCGGCACGATCGTCGGCAGCACGTTGTCCTTCACGGTCTCCTTGGTGACCACGACTTTGGCGACATCGTCGCGGCTAGGGATGTCGTACATCACGGGCAGCAGGACTTCTTCCATGATGGCCCGCAGGCCGCGGGCGCCCGTGCCGCGGTGGATCGCCTGATCGGCGATCGCTTCCAGCGCGTCGTCAGTGAACTCCAGCTCGACGCCGTCCATCTCAAAGAGCCGGGTGTACTGCTTGACCAGAGCGTTCTTCGGCTCGGACAGGATCTTGACCAACGACTCCATGTCCAGGTTGGTAACCGACGCAACCACCGGGAGACGTCCGATGAACTCGGGGATCAGGCCGAACTTGATCAGATCCTCGGGCATCACCTCGGCGAAGTGATCGGTGGTGTCGATCTCGGCCTTGGAGCGGACCTCGGCGCCGAAGCCCAGGCCACGTTTGCCAACGCGCTCGTAGATGATCTTCTCCAGCCCGGCGAACGCACCCGCGACGATGAACAGCACGTTGGTGGTGTCGATCTGGATGAACTCTTGGTGGGGGTGCTTGCGCCCGCCCTGCGGGGGTACCGACGCCTGGGTGCCCTCCAGAATCTTCAGCAGGGCCTGCTGCACGCCCTCACCTGAGACGTCGCGCGTGATCGACGGGTTCTCACTCTTGCGCGCGATCTTGTCGACCTCGTCGATGTAGATGATGCCGGTCTCGGCGCGCTTGACGTCGTAGTCGGCGGCCTGGATGAGTTTGAGCAAGATGTTCTCGACATCCTCACCGACATAACCGGCCTCGGTCAGCGCTGTGGCGTCGGCGATGGCGAACGGCACGTTGAGCATCTTCGCCAGCGTCTGGGCCAGGTAGGTCTTGCCGCAGCCGGTGGGTCCGAGCATCAAGATGTTGGACTTGGTCAGCTCAACCGGCTCGTACCGGGAGTCACGACCCTTCTCGCCGGCCTGAATCCGCTTGTAGTGGTTGTAAACGGCGACGGCCAGCGTCCGCTTGGCGGTGTCCTGCCCGATGACGTATCCCTCCAGGAATTCCCGGATCTCGGCGGGCTTGGGCAGTTCGTCGAGTTTGACGTCGTCGGCGTCGGCGAGTTCCTCTTCGATGATCTCGTTACACAGATCGATGCACTCATCGCAGATGTACACACCGGGGCCAGCAATGAGTTTCTTGACCTGCTTTTGGCTCTTCCCGCAGAACGAGCACTTCAGCAGGTCACCGCCGTCTCCGATGCGCGCCATGGTGCTGAGGGCCTACTTCCTGTTCGCCGTTCGTCGTGCTGTGCCGC
>DATKEW010000335.1:0-24815 GCA_035511785.1 Mycobacterium sp. | reverse complement strand
TGGGTGATGTCGCCGCGCTGGTTCGACGGCAAGGATCACCTGGCGCTGGACACCGGCGGCGGCCCGCTGGCAAGGCTCTGGCCGGTCGCGCTGGCCGGCCTGGTCGACATCGGCTACGTCAAGTCGACGGGCCACAGCGTGCAGATCAACCTGCCCAAGACCGCGTTGAAGGGCCCGGTCCAGCTGGAGTGGAAGATTCCCCAGCACGGCAGCAACACGATCGAACGCGACCGGGCGCGCACCTACTTCCAGGCCTACGCGGCGGCGTGCGCGCTGCACTTCGCCGAGAAGGCGCTCGCCGAGATCCGGGCCGGACGCACCAAGACGTGGGAGAAGTTCGAGGTGCCCGACGAGGCCATCGGCTGCGGCTTCACCGAGGCGGTCCGCGGTGTGCTGAGCCACCACATGGTGATCCGGGACGGCAAGATCGCCAACTACCACCCGTACCCGCCGACGCCGTGGAACGCCAGCCCGCGCGACAGCTTCGGCACACCGGGCCCCTACGAGGACGCGGTGCAGGGCCAGCCGATCTTCGAGGAGAACAGCCGGGACAACTTCAAGGGCATCGACGTCATGCGCACGGTGCGCAGCTTCGATCCGTGTCTGCCCTGTGGTGTGCACATGTACCTCGGCAAGGGCAAGACGCTGGAGAGACTGCACTCACCGACGCAGTCGCCCGTCGGGGAGTGACGCATGGCGGATCGCCCGACGACTGCCTTCTCGGGCCCCTCGGAGAACCCCGAGAGCGACGCGCAGTGGCGTACAGCGGGCGATCGGATCCAGACACTGCTGGATTCCTGCGCGGCGGGTGGGGCGGCCGCGTATGAGCGTGCCCAGCAGTTGGTCCGCGAGGTGGTCGGGCTTTACGGAGCCGGGTTGGAACGGATCATCCAACTGGCTGAGCTGTCCGGCCAGGACCCGGGGTTGCTAGAGCGGCTGGCCGCTGACGACCTGGTGGCCAGCCTGCTCCTGGTGCACGGCCTGCACCCGTATGACGTGCGGCGGCGGGTAGCCGACGCGTTGGATCGGGTGCGGCCTTACCTGGGGTCCCATGGTGGCGATGTGGATCTGCTCGAGGTCACCGACGGACCCGAAGGCGCCGGCGTGCTCCTGGCTTTCAGGGGCAGCTGTAAGAGCTGCCCGTCGTCGGCGGTGACATTGGAGCTGGCCGTCGAGGACGCGATCCGTGCGGCGGCGCCGGAGATCGCCTCGATCGAGGTGGTGTCCGCCGAAGCCGCGACCGCTGCCGCGGGCGTCATTCCCGCCGAATCGCTACTGGCGCACGTGCATTCGAACGGACCCTCAAACGGCCATCGCGCGACCACCTGGCACCCGGTGCCCGAGCTGGCCGAACTCGGGCCCGGCGAAGTCGCGGGTTTCGTCATCGCCGAGACCACGATCCTGGCGTGCCGGGTCGACGACCAGACGTTCGCCTATCGCGACCACTGCCCGGTTTGTGACGACTCACTGGCGGGTTCGCAACTGCATGGTCCGCTGCTGCGATGTCCGCGCTGCCGGGCGGATTTCGACGTCGTCCATGCCGGAGCCGGTGTGGCCCATGGGTCGGGCGGCCACCTCGACCCGATTCCGCTGTTGACCCGCGACGGACTCCTGTCGGTGGCACTGCGCGACGAGGCGATGGGGGCTTGCCCATGACCCGTGCTTACGACGTGCTGGCGCGCATCAGGAGCAACCGGCAGGCCCCCGAGCCGGCCGGTGAACGGTGCGAAATGTGCTCCGAGTCGATCGCCGACGAGCATCAGCACGTGGTGAACGTGGCCGGACGACAGCTGATGTGCGTGTGCCGCGCCTGCTATCTGCTGTTCACCGATAGCAAGGCTGATCTGCGCTACCGGGCGGTGCCGGACCGCTATCTCGCGTTCCCCGATTTCGCGCTGGACCGCCACGCGTGGGAGGCACTCCAAATCCCGGTCGGCGTGGCCTTCTTCTTCACCAACTCCGCGCTCGGGCGCACGGTCGGCTTCTATCCCGGGCCGGCTGGAGCGACCGAGTCCGAGCTGGACTTGGACGCCTGGAACGCCATCAGGGACGCCGACTCGCGGGTGGGCCTGCTCGCCGACGACGTCGAGGCGCTGCTGGTCCGGGTTCCGGAGAGCGACGGCGCCGATGGCGAATTGGCGCGGCCGCAAAGCTATCTGGTTCCGATCGACGCTTGCTACGAATTCGTCGGACGCTTGCGCACGCTGTGGCGGGGCTTCGATGGCGGCCAGGAGGCTCGGCAGTTCATCGACAGCTTCTTCGCACAGATCGCAGAGCGCGCCGTGAAAACGCCGGCAGGGACGCCACCATGACCGGACAGCCGATGGATGTACACTTCGCCGTTCTCGACGTGTCGCCCGAACCCTACAGCGTCAGCCCGGTGCTCACGGCCCGCGTCGGCGTCGCCGCCAGCGTTGACGACCCCGTCCACGCCATCGCGCTGCGCTGCCAAGTCCGGATCGAACCGCTGCGCCGGACCTACTCCGACGCCGAAGCGGCCGGCCTGCTCGACCTGTTCGGGCCCCGGGAACGGTGGGCGACCACCCAACGCACGTTCCTCTGGCAGCATTGCACCGCGATGGTGCCGGGATTCGCCGGTAACACGACGGTGGCGCTTGCGCTGGACTGCACCTATGACTTCGAGGTCGCCGCCGCCAAATACCTGCACGCGCTGCGCGACGGTGCGCTACCTCTCCAATTCCTGTTCAGCGGAACGATTTTCGTTAAGTCCGAACGCGGGTTCTCGGTCCAGCAGGTGCCGTGGGACTGCGAGTACCGCTATGACATGCCGGTCGCGGTCTGGCGGGATCTGATCGCGCAGCACTATCCGAACAGCGGCTGGGTGCGGCTGAGCCACGAAACCATCGCCGCGCTGGCCGCCTACAAGTCGGCACAGGGGCTACTCGACCTCGACCACGCCGTCACCTCGCTACTGGATGCCGAGCGGGAGACGGCGCAATGACTTCCAGCTGGGACCGTGCCCGCGCCGTCGCCGATGCGGTGCTGTATGAGGGGTATCTGCTGTACCCATACCGCGGAACATCGAGCAAGAACCGATCGCGTTGGCAATTCGGGGTTTTGGGTCCTCCGGGAGCCGCCGACACCGGCCTGGGCGAGGACGACACCCTCGCGGCGCAGTTCTTGGTCGACGGGGCGCAGGCTATCACGCTGGTGGTTCGGTTCCTGCAGTTGCAGCAACGCCGGGCCGAGCGCGAACTCGGCGGTGGTGGATTCGAAGCCGTCGACGAACTGACCACCCGGTCCGGCTCGTGGCTGACGTGGGATGAAGCCGTCGAGTGTGAAAGGTCTTTCGGCCCGCTGGCCTTCGACGATCAGCCGTGGATGCTGCCGGTGCACGCGGACGCGGCAACCGAGATTGAGCCGGTCGACGGCGGCCGGCTGGTCCGCGAACGGCGGGAGGTGCGCGGCGAACTCACCGTCACCAGCGAGCCGGACGGTGAGCTGCGCCGGGTTTCGGTTCGGGTCGGCAACGTCGGCGCGGCCATGGACGGCGAGGCCGACACGAAGGATTCGGTGATCGCGCGGTCGATGATTGGGACTCACATCATTGCCGAAGTCGTTGGCGGTCAGTTCATCTCGCTGCTCGAGCCGCCGCCCGCCGCGGCCGAAGCGGCGTCCCGGTGTAGCCAGCACCGCTGCTTCCCGGTGCTGGCCGGCCCGCCCGGCACCCAAGACATGCTGCTGATCTCGCCGATCATCCTCTACGACCACCCCGAGGTTGCCGAACAGAGCAGTACCGCTCTGTACGACTGCACCGAGATCGACGAGATCCTGACCCTGCGCGTGATGACGATGACGGACGAGGAGAAGGCGCAGGCCCGGGCCACGGATCCGCGGGCCGCGCAGATCATCGACCAGTGCGACGCGATGTCGCCCGACGCCATGGCGCGCCTGCACGGTGTGCTGCGGGATCCGCACGGGCGCGGGATCGCTGCGGGGCTGATCCCAGAGATTCCCGAGGGAGTCGATTGGTGGGATCCACTGGCCGACAACGCCGTTCGTCCCGAGATCGACGCGGTGCTGGTGAACGGGATCCGGGTAGCGCGGGGCAGCCAGGTCCGGTTGCGGCCACGGCGCAACGCCGATGCGCAGGACATCTTCGTCGCCGGCAAGACAGCCCGGGTCACCTCGGTGCATGAAGACGTCGAGGGCAACAAGCACGTCGGGGTTGTCGTCGACGACGACCCCGCCGCCGACCTGCAAGACTGGTACGGCCGCTACCTCTACTTCTCCCCCGACGAAGTCGAGCCTCTAGAGGCAAAACCAACCCCTGAAAGGAGTTCGCGATGGAAGTCTTAGGTTGGGTATTCGTTGCCATCGTCGCCTTGGCGGTCGGAATCGGGCTGGCACTGGGACTGATGTCGCTGCCGGATGCCCGCCGCTACCTCAAGCTGAGGCGGATGTAGCCCACTCGGGTAGCCCTATGACAGCGCGCATCCTGGTAGCCGGGATCGGCAATATCTTCCTGGGGGACGACGGATTCGGCTCGGAGGTGGTCCGCAATGCCGAGATCCCACAGGACGATCCGAGTGTGCGCGTCATCGACTACGGCATCAGGGGCATGCACCTGGCCTACGACCTGCTGGAGGAATGGGACACGCTGGTCCTGGTCGATGCGGTACCCAGCCGCGGCAGCCCGGGCACGTTGCACGTCTTCCAGGCCGAGCATGAAGCCGACCCCGAAACAGGTTCGGCCGCACCCGGTCTGGACGTGCACAGCATGGATCCGGCCGCGGTCTTCGCCAGCCTGCGGGCGCTGGGTGGTAGTCCGCCCTATACCGTCGTCGTCGGCTGCGAGGCCGGAAGCGTCGAGGAAGGCATCGGACTCACCGAGCCCGTCGCCAAGGCCGTCCCCCGGGCCGCGCGAGCCGTCGAGGAAATCGTCGCGGCGTTGCAGACGACCGTCCAATCCCCGTTGCGAGAGGAGGCCTGAGCCATGTGCCTGGGTATACCCGGTCAGGTGATCAGGATGCTGGACGGTTACGAGGGACAGCTCGCATTGGTCGACGTCACCGGCGAGCAGCGCAAGGTCAACGTCGGCATGTTGCCCGAAGAGACATTTGCGCCGGGAGACTGGGTGATCATCCACATGGGCTTCGCCGTTGAAAAGACGGACCGGGCCGGCGCCGAGCAGGCGATGGCCGGTCTGGAGCTGATGGGCCGAGGCGGCACCGACCCGACAGTCGGCCCCGGGGGCGGTTGAGATGACCGACACCCCCCTGATGCTGCGGTTCGACGACGTTCGGCAGCACTACACCGTGACCGGTGTTGTCCAGGGGGTTGGCTTTCGTCCGTTCGTCCACCGGATCGCCACCGAGCTCGGACTCACCGGATTCGTCGGCAACGATTCGGGCGCAGTCTTTCTCGAGGTGCAGGGCGAACGCGCACGCGTCGACGAATTCGGTCGTCTGCTGCGCGCCGAGGCCCCGCCGCTGGCACGGATCACCGCCGTCTCCGTGACAGACATGCCCCTGGACAGGGCGGCCACCAAACGCGACACCGCACGCGAGTTCCGGATCGTGGCCAGCCACACGGTCGCCGGCGCCGGAATGCCCAAAACGCCGATTCCACCCGACATCGCGGTGTGCGACGACTGCGTCGCCGAGCTGTTCGACCCGCACGACCGGCGTTACCGGCACCCATTTGTCACCTGCACCAACTGCGGGCCGCGATTCACCATCATCCGCGAATTGCCATACGACCGCCCGGCCACGACCATGTCGATGTTCGCCATGTGTGAGCGGTGCGCCGCCGAATACCACGATCCGGCCAATCGCCGATTCCACGCCCAGCCGATCGCATGCCCCGATTGCGGTCCGTCGCTGTGGTTCTGGTCGTGCGCCGGGCGAATAACCGGCTCGGACGCCGCACTGGCGGCCACCCAGCGGGCATTGGCGGCGGGCGCGGTGGTCGCGATCAAGGGCATCGGCGGCTACCACCTGGCCTGCGCCGCCGATGACGAAACGGTGGTCGGCGCGCTGCGGGCACGAAAGGCGCGGGGCGCCAAGCCCTTCGCCATGCTGGTCGCCGACCTGGATGTCGCGCGCCGCTACGCCCACGTCGACGACGCCGAGGCCGCGGTGCTGTCGAGCCCCGCCCGGCCCATCGTGTTGCTGCGACGCCGCCCCGACGCGCCGGTCGCCGAGGCCGTTGCGCCCGGCAGCCCGCTGCTCGGACTGATGCTGCCCTACTCCCCGATCCATCACCTGCTGCTGGCACCCGTGCCCGGCGCCCATGAGCGGGTGCCCGACGCGCTGGTGCTGACCAGCGCCAACCGTTCCGACGAACCCATCTGCTTCACCGACGACGATGTGACACAACGACTTCTGCGAGCTACCAGGCCCGGTAATTGGGGAGCTAGGAGGCCCGGCGGACTTTGCGACGCACTGCTCGACCACAACCGGCCGATTCACGTGCCCTGTGACGACTCGGTGGTGCGCGTCATCGACGGTTCCGAACTGCCGATCCGCCGATCCCGCGGCTATGCGCCGCTACCGGTCGACCTCAAACGCGAGGGCCCGGCGGTGCTGGCCGTGGGCGCCGAACTCAAGAACACCTTCTGCCTCACCGACGGTTCGCGCGCCTACATGTCCGGGCACATCGGTGACATGGCCACCTGGGAGACGCTGCGCGCGTTCGAGCGCGCGGTGGGTCAGCTCAGCGAAATCCGCGGCGAGCCAGTGCGATTGGCCGCCGATCTGCATCCCGCATATCACACCCGAACCTGGGCGGAACGCCACGCCGGCGATCGACCGCTGGATCTCGTCCAGCACCATCACGCGCACGTGGTGTCGCTGCTGGCCGAGCACGGGCGGATCGGCGAACCCATCGTCGGAGTCTCCTTCGACGGCACCGGCTACGGCTGCGATCAGACGATCTGGGGCGGCGAGATTCTCACCCTCGGTACCGACAGCCACCGTTTCGTGCGCGCCGGTCACCTGTTGCCGGTGCCGCTGCCCGGCGGCGACGCCGCGGTACGCAATCCGTGGCGGATGGCGCTGTCCCAACTGTGGATGGCCGATATCGACTGGTCCCCGGATCTGGCACCGGTTGCCGCGGCTACACCCGATGAATTGCGCGTCACCCGTTCACAATTGGAGAGCGGAACTGGATGTGTGCCGTGTTCGAGCATGGGCAGGCTGTTCGACGCGGTCGCCTCGCTGCTCGGGGTGCGGCACCGCATCGACTACGAAGGCCAGGCCGCCATCGAGCTCGAGGCGCTGGCCCAATCCGTCCTCGACAATCCGTGCGGGCTGGCGCCGTCGCTGCCGCTGACGGTGCGGGCCGACGGGGTGATCGACCCGGCCACCATGGTGCAAACGTTGGTGTCGGGGCTGTGCGCCGGCACCCGACCGGCGGTGCTGGCGGCGGCGTTCCACCAGGCCGTGGCCGACGCCGTCGTCAAGGTGGTCGGCGGCGTGGCCGGCAATGTGCGGCTGGTCGGTCTCACCGGCGGGGTATTCCAGAACGTGCTGCTACTGCGCGCCTGCCGTAAGCGGTTGCAGCTGGCGGGATTTGAGGTGCTGATGCATCACACCGTTCCGCCCAACGACGGCGGGCTGGCCTTGGGTCAGGCCGCGATCTCAATGCTCACCGCGCTAGAGGAGGGCTGACGCGTGACCCCTGTGTCTGATATCACCGCTCTCGATCGCGGGCTGGGCGCCGAGCTGGCCGAGGACTTGGCCGCCACCGCATTCACGCTTGCCAAGCGGTTCGCCGCGGGCGCCACCATGTGGTCCATCGCGCCCTCGTGGGAACCGCATGCGCTACACATCGCGGTCGAGTTCATTCATCCGGTGATCATAGGAAAACGGGCGTTGCCCGCGGTGGCGCTGACCGGACCCGAACTGGTCGATCTGGTGCGGGTGTCAGTGCGGCCCGGCGACATCGTCGTCGCGGTCGCCGGTGCGGACGACGCGCAAGTGCGTTCGGTGATGCGCCGCAGCCCGGCATGGGGCGCCACCACGATTTGGATCGGCAGCGGCGAACGACCCAAGGCCGGTATGGCCGACCATGTGCTGTGGCTCGACGACCCCGATCCGCGCGTGCCCGCAACGGGTGGCTTCGTGCTGTTCTATCACCTGTTGTGGGAGCTGACCCACGTGTGTTTCGAGCACTCCGGGTTGCTCAAGGGAGAGCCGGAATGCGACGACACGATCTGCGTCACCTGCAGCGACGAGGGCCGCCTGGGCGAGGTGGTGACGGCCTCGGCCGACGGACAGGCCCCGGTGCGCACCGCGCGGGGCGTGGAGGACGTGATCACGACCCTGATCGACCCGGTCGCCGCCGGCGACCTGGTACTGGTGCACGCCGGCACCGCGATCAGCCGCGCCGGCGACGAGGAGGACGTCTGATGACCCACGACGAACCCACCAACTTCCTGTATCCGTTCATCGACGCCGAGGAGGGCGACCCCAAGTCGCTGCTCGCCGACCTGGCCGCGTCGGCGCAGGCAAAGGCAGCCGAGAGCCTGGCATTGCGGCACTCCACGCTGGAGGCCAACGCGGACCTGCTGGAGGCGGCCGCCACCGAGATGGCGCGCCGGTTCGCGGCCGGCGGACGGATGTTCACCTTCGGAAACGGCGGCAGCTGCACCGATTCCACCACTTTGGCGCGCCTGTTCGCCCGGCCGCCGGTTGGCAGGCCCCTGCCGGCCTGGTCGTTGACCGCCGATCAAGCCATCCTGACCGCCCTGGGCAACGATGTTGGGTTCGATCTGGTGTTCACCCGCCAGTTGATCGCCCGGGCGAAGGCCGGCGACATCGCCATTGCCATGTCGACCAGCGGCAATTCACCCAACCTGCTCAGCGCGCTGGCCGAGGCGCGGCAACGCGGCCTGTACACCATCGGTTTCGCGGGCTACGACGGCGGCGCATTCGCGGACAACCCAAATGTGGACGCCTGCTTCGTCGTTCGTTCGCAGAGCGTGCACCGCATTCAGGAGTCGCAGGCGCTACTGGGTTATCGGCTGTGGTTGGCAACCCACGAACGTTCGGGCGATCAAGGTTTGGGGGCGGCATGAGCAAGTCAGCAGGCGAATACCTGTCGTCGGGGCCGCGATTCGCCGAGGGCGAGGTGATCGAGCGGATCGAGTCGTTCCGCAGGCGCCGTCCCCGCCTGCTCGATGAGCATGTGACGCTGGCCCATGGCGCCGGCGGGAAGGCCTCGGCGGCACTGGTCGACGCCGTGTTCATGGAGGCCTTCCGCAACCCGACGCTGGAGTCGCTCGGTGACGGCGCGCTCCTCACGCTGCCCAGTGGCGAGCGGATCGCGATGTCTACCGATTCATTCGTGGTGCAGCCCAGGCGTTTTCCCGGCGGCTCGGTCGGCGAACTGGCCATCAATGGCACGTGCAACGACCTGGCGATGGCCGGCGCCGTGCCGGCCTGGATCTCGGCGGCGTTCGTGCTTGAAGAGGGGTTCCCGATCGCCGAATTGAAAGAGATCGTCGCCGACATGGCGGCCGCGGCCGCCACGGCGGGTGTGCAGATCGTCACCGGCGACACCAAGGTGGTGCCCAAGGGCGCCGCCGACGGGCTGTTCGTCACCACCGCGGGAGCCGGCGTCATTCCCGCGGGGCGCAAGCTGTCGCCGGCCTCCGTGCGCGCCGGCGACAAGGTGTTGTTGTCGGGGTCGATGGGCGATCACGGCATGGCGGTCATGCTTGCCCGGGGCGATCTGGCCATCGAGGCCGACATCCGTTCCGACACCGCCGCGGTCAGCCCGCTGGTGGAACTGCTCATGACGGCCGCGCCTTCCACCCGCTGGCTGCGCGACGCGACCCGAGGCGGGGTGGGCACCGTCTGCAACGAGTTGGCCCAGGCCTGCGGCCTCGGTGTGCTGCTCGAAGAGGAGCGATTACCCGTGCAGCCCATGGTGACTGGCGCCTGCGAGCTGCTCGGCATCGATCCGCTCTACGTCGCCAATGAGGGCAAGTTCGTCGCCGTCGTCGCGCCCGAGGAGGCCGAGGCCGGGCTGGCCGCGTTGCGGTCGCATCCTCTGGGCGCCGAGGCGGCCGAAGTCGGGGAAATCGTCACCGAACCGGCGGAGAGCGTGGTGCTGCGCACCGGGTTCGGCGGTTCGCGGATCGTCGACATGCTCGTCGGAGACCCGTTGCCACGGATCTGCTGAAAGGCTTTGCCAAGAGGAGGAAACACAGATGTGCCTTGGGATTCCGGGTCGGATCGTTGAGATCACCGATCCCGCAAACTATTTGGCGAAGGTCGACGTCAGCGGCGTGCAACGGACGATCAGTGTGCGGCTGCTGGAAAACGACATGCCCGAGCCCGACGAATGGGTACTGGTCCACGTCGGCTTCGCGATGGCCAAGATCGACGAGACAGAGGCCTTGCTCACCCTGGCCGCCGTCAAGAAGCTCGGCGAGGCATATACCACCGAAATGGAAGCCTTCGACTCGTCAGCGATTGTCTGACCAGGAGGGAACCGTGATGAAATTCGTTGACGAATTCCGTGACCCGGCCGCCGCCCGCAAACTGCTGGGTGCCATCGAGCATTTGGCGGGTAGCGGCCCCGATCACTTCAAGTTCATGGAGGTGTGCGGCGGCCACACCCACACCATCTACCGGCACGGCATCGAGCACCTGCTTCCCGACAATGTCGAACTGGTGCACGGCCCCGGCTGTCCGGTCTGCGTGATCCCCATGGGCCGCATCGACGACGCGATGTGGCTGGCCGGCCAACCCGACGTGATCTTCACCTGCTTCGGCGACATGATGCGGGTGCCCGGCTCGTCCGGCAGCCTGTTGGACGCCAAGGCCCGGGGCGCCGACGTGCGGTTCGTCTACTCCCCGCTGGACGCGCTGAAGATCGCCGTCGACAACCCGGACAAGCAAGTCGTGTTCTTCGCCATCGGTTTCGAGACCACCGCACCGTCGACCGCGGTCACATTGGTGCGGGCCCGCGACCTGGGTCTGCCCAATTTCAGCGTGTTCTGCAACCACGTCACGATCGTGCCGCCGATCAAGGCGATTCTGGAGTCACCGGATCTGCGACTCTCCGGTTTCATCGGCCCCGGCCACGTCTCGACCGTTGTCGGCAACCGGCCCTACCGGTTCGTGCCGGACGTGTACGGAAAGCCTTTGGTGGTCGCGGGATTCGAGCCGCTGGACATCCTGGCTGCGGTCACCATGCTGCTACGGCAGATCCGCGAGGGCCGCTGCGAGGTGGAGAACCAGTACAAGCGGGTGGTGCCCGAGCACGGCAACCCGGCCGCGCTGGCGTTGATGGGCAAGGTGTTCGCGTTGCGTCCGCACTTCGAATGGCGCGGGCTGGGGTTCATCTCGCAAAGCGCGTTGCGGCTGCACGACGACTTCGCGGAATTCGACGCCGAGCTACGGTTCGCCATGCCCGGTGTGCGGGTCGCCGACCCGAAGGCGTGTCAATGCGGCGAGGTGCTCAAGGGTGTGCTGAAGCCTTGGGAATGCAAGGTTTTCGGCACCGCATGCACCCCGGAGACACCGATCGGGACGTGCATGGTGTCCCCCGAGGGGGCCTGTGCGGCCTACTACAACTTCGGCCGCATGCACCGCGACGCCGTCAAGCTCGTGGGGCGCACTTGACGAACACCAGCGACATTCGGGGCGTCGAGATGTTCGCCCGCTATGCCTATGCGCCCAACGCGCTGGGCTATTGCGGTCCCCCGCTCGGGCTGACCTTGCGTGACGGCACGGTCGGCGACGTGCGCAGCGCGGCGACGAAGTTCTCCGGGGCCTGGCCGTATCTGCGGGTGCTGTCCACACTGACCGGCATCGCCGACCCGCTGGATTATCGACTTGTCGAGTCGTATTGGCTCGGCGGCGGCGTGGGCGCCGACCTCGATCCAGGCGAGTTCTTCGAAGCGCTACTGGCCATCATCGGCCCGCAGGCCGGACGCTACTGGTCACACCTCACGGCTGACCTGGCGCACGAGGCGGCCGCCAACCACTGCTTCCACGTGTTCGGCGTATACCCGTGGACGCGGTTTCTTGGCGGCGGAGGCCGCCAGAACACCGCCGAGCATCCGCTGAGCGTGCTAGACAATTGCCGGATCACTTGGGGCACAGTCGTTTCCCGTGCCGGGGATGACGTCGAGGTCATGTGTCAGCGGCTCGCCTGGGATGGTCACGCGCTGGCGCTGTCCGAGCCATCGGTGCGTCCGCTCGACGTCTGGGCCGACGGGTACTGCGCGGTGCCCGACGTGGCCGTCGGCGACGAGGTCGCGGTGCACTGGGGTCGGCTATGCGGCCGGCTGCAGCCGGAGCAGGTTCGCGCGCTCGCCGAAAGCACCGACCGCCAGCTGCGGGTGACAAGCCAACGGCTGGCGCATGTCTAGTCACGTGCCAGACTGAGCGTCGTGCCCGGTTCGATCTGCGACGTGCTGCCCGCCGCGGCCGCACTGCTCGGGGCGCCGGGTGCGGTCGACAGGTTGGGTCTTGCGGCATCGGTTGGTCACGTCGATCGCGTCGCGGTCGTGCTGGTGGACGGAATGGGCTGGCACCTGTTACCCGAGTTGGCCTGCAGCGCACCGCTGCTCGCCTCGGTTGTCGCCGGCGGCACCGGACGGCTGAGCCAGCTCGCATGCACATTCCCGTCGACCACGCCGAGCAGCCTGGTATCGCTGGGCACGGGCGCGCAGCCCGGAGAGCACGGCATTCTGGGGTTCACGCTCAATATTCCCGGCACCGATCGGGTGCTCAACCACATCCGGTGGCGCGACGACCCACCGTATCTCGAATGGCAGCCGCTGCCGACCTGGTTCGAGCGGCTGGAACGCGCCGGGGTCAGCGCCCGCGTCGTGCTGCCGACGCCATTCATGGGCAGCGGCCTGACGGACGCGGCGTATCGCGGCGCCCGATTCCGCCCGACCCACACTTCCGACGACTACGCCGGGCAGCTGCGCGACGAGCTGGCGGCGGCGCCCGGGCTGGTCTACGGCTATACCGCCGACCTGGACACCGCGGCCCACGTCTTCGGTATCGGGTCGCCCCGCTGGCATGAAGCGGCGGTTCGTGTCGATGCGCTGCTGACCCGCCTGGTCGACGCGCTGCCCCCGGATACGGCGCTGCTGGTGACCGCCGACCACGGCGGCCTCAACGTCCCGCCGGAAGCGCGCGTCGACCTCGACACCGACCCGCGGCTGGCCGAGGGAGTCCGGGTGGTCGCCGGCGAGCCGCGGGTGCGCTACCTGCACACCGCGCCCGGCGCAGCAGCCGACGTGCAGACGACCTGGAGCGAAGTGCTGGACGGCCGGGCCCAGGTCTACAGCCGCGAGCAAGCCGTCGGCACGGGGATGTTCGGGCCGGTCAGTCCGACACACCTGGCACGGATCGGCGATGTCGTCGTCGTCTGCACCGGCGATGCAGCGGTGCTGGCAACCTCACATGAGCCTCCGGAAACGGCTCGCCTCATCGGTTTTCACGGCGGCGCGACCCCGGCCGAAATGGCGATCCCGGTAATCGTTTTCACGCCGCAGCTTGCCGGCTGACCCAACCGGCCAGGTTCGGGGCGGCATGACAGAGGACGTTCATCCGGTTGTCGGTGGCTCGTGCTAAACCTGATCGCAAACGACGGATCGGATCGGGTATGGATGACACGGAACGCGTCCGGCGCGGCGAGCGATTCCGTCATTTGCACAGTGGCGACGAGACGCTCGTGCTCCCGAATCCTTGGGACATCGGCACCGCTCGATTGTTCGCCAACCTCGGGTTTCAAGGGCTGGCAACCACCAGTGCCGGCCTGGCGTTCTCCTTGGGCCGACGTGACGGTGATGCCGCGGTCAACAGGGACGAAACGCTCGAGCACGTGCGCACCATCGTCGAAGCAACACCCTTGCCGGTGACCGCGGATCTGGAGAACGGCTTCGGAGAGTCACCCGAGACGGTGGCCGAGACGGTTCGCCTCGCGGGCGAGATCGGTCTGGCGGGAGCCTCAATCGAAGACGCCACCTATCGGCCCGACCATCCGATCGTTGCCCGCGAGCTGGCGATCGAACGAGTCCAGGCCGCCGTTGAAGCCGCGCGAGCCCTGCCCTATCCCTTCACCCTGACGGCCCGCTCGGAGAACTTCATCCGTGGCCGTCCCGACCTCGATGACACGCTGTCACGACTGCAGGCATTTGAAGCCGCCGGCGCCGACGTGCTCTACGCACCGGGCCTTCCTGACGAATCAGCGCTCCGGCTGGCCTGCCGCAGCGTCACCAAACCCTTCAACTACGTGGCCGGCTTCGGGCCGGCGCGCTTTACCCTGACCGAACTCAAGGAGTTCGGGGTGCGCAGGGTTTCGATCGGCACCTCGTTTTGCCGCGCCGCCCTCACCGCCGTCGTTCGTGCCGCACGTGAAGTGCTCGACCAAGGGTCGTTCAATTACGTCGACGGCATTTACACCCTGGCCGATTGCAACGAACTCATCGATCCCCGCACTGCCGATCGGTCGTCGGTAACCCACACCGGACTCTGATCGTTTTCACAGCTCCCTTCAGGTGCCGCTCAAGGGTCGCGTTATACGGTCGGCCCACTGTGACATTTCGGGGCGCTGACAAGACTCGACGATGGCAGTCAGCCATCGCTGTGTTCGCGGCGCTGAGCCTGTTGGCAGCCGTCACCACTGGCTGGGCGTCGCGGGGGTCCGCGGTCGCCGCAGTATCGCAGCCGGCGGCTTTGGCACAGGCACCCCACGCCGGCGCGAATGTCCGCCACGTGCTCGGTGATCGTTCTCCCCCAACGAGCTATCTTGCCCGCGGCTCTTCGCCGGCGCATCACAAGCCAACCAAAAACGCATGGATGACGCGGGATCGGCCGCCGAGTTGGACCCGCTTGTCGCAGCAATCGGTCCTGTCGCCATTGCCGGCTTCGTTTGCCCCGTGCGGACCTGCTTCGGGGCTGCGGCCGGGCGGCGCGCGCTTCGGTTCAACCCCGGCCGCTTTTGCCAACCGAGACATCCTGACCCAGCTCTGCGTCGCTCGTCGCTGACACCCGTCCGATCGACTCGCGCACGCCGCCATAGCGCGAGCGGAGCTGTACGACGCGTTCCGTCAGCAGGTCCGTAACCCCTGCGTCTATGTCTTGAGGGAAGAGTCCATGTTTTCAAAGGCAATTGATACCGCCGTAGCCAGGCAGAGGTAGTAATGAATTTCGGGACACTACCGCCAGAAACCAACTCCGGGCGCATGTATTCGGGTCCCGGCGCGGGATCGATGATCGAGGCCGCCACGGTCTGGGACAGGCTGGGCGCCCGGCTCGACGACATGGCGGCGGGCTACGGCGCGGTGACCGCGAAGCTGGCGTGCGGATGGCAGGGCCCAGCGGCGACGGCGATAACCCAAGCCGCGGCATCGTACTTGGGGTGGCTTAACGCCACTGCCGCGCGGGCTCAGCAGGCGGCCACCCAGGCCAAGGCCGCTGCGAGCGCTTACGAATCGGCGTTCGCGGCGATGGTGCCCCCGTCGGTGGTCGACGCCAACCGGGCGCGCCGGATGACGCTCGCGTGGACCAACTGCCTGGGCCAGACCAGCCCGGCGATCGCGGACACCGAAGCCGACTACGAACGGATGTGGGCCCGGGACGCCGACGCTATGTACGCCTATGCCCGCGCCTCGGCCGACGCCTCGACGCTGACACGGTTCAGCTCGCCGCCGTCGGGCACCCGCCCGGCAGGGCCGGCTCGCCGCGGCGTCACCCCGGCATCGAGCTGGACCTTGACGGCGGCTCCGGAGGTCATATCGGCCGGCAACCAGGTGATGTCAACCATCCCCGACGCGCTACGGGCGCTTTACACGTCGCCGCCGGCAACGTTCGATGCGTCCCTGTCATCGGTGACATCATTTCTGTCCAAACTGAGCTCCCTGTCCGCGCCGACGGACTGCGCGATCAGCCACCTCAATTCGCTCAACAAGGAGGCGGTGCTGAGCAACGCGGCGGCGCTGCGCGCCCTGATACCGGGCCGCCGTGCCGGTGGCACGGCGTCGACGGGGGGCTTCGGTCGCGGCGTGGCGATCGGGACGTTGTCGGTGCCGCGCGCCTGGGCAACGGCCACGGCTCCGCACCCCGACATCATGGAGCCGGTGCGGACGGGCTGGGTCTGCGAGCCGATCCGTTTGGTCAAAGCAAGTGAGCCACCGATGTGGCCCTCATGCAGTTAGCGAGTACCGCGGTTAGACAGGGGTGACGTAGGCCGAGCTGATGCCGCCGTCGACCAAGAATGTCGACGCGGTGATGAAGGATGCATCGTCACTGGCCAAAAACGCTACCGCAGAAGCGATTTCGTCGGGCTCGGCGAAGCGACCGATCGGCACGTGCACCAGCCGGCGCGCCGCTCGCTCGGGGTCCTTGGCGAAAAGCTCCTGCAGCAGCGGGGTGTTGACGGGTCCCGGGCACAGCGCATTGACCCGAATGCCCTGCCGGGCGAACTGCACCCCCAACTCCCGCGACATGGCCAGCACCCCGCCCTTGGACGCCGTGTAGGAGATCTGCGACGTCGCCGAGCCCAGCACCGCGACGAACGACGCGGTGTTGATGATTGATCCCTTCCCCGCGGGCACCATGTGTCGCAACGCCGCCCGGCAGCACAGATACACCGATTTGAGGTTGATGTCTTGGACTCGTTGCCACGCCGGCAGCTCGGTGTTTTCGATCAGGTCATCCTCGGGTGGTGAAATGCCGGCGTTGTTGAATGCGATGTCGACCGAGCCATAGGTTTCAGCGGCCGTGTCGAACAGCGTGTTGACCGCGCCCTCGTCGGAAACATCAACTGCCACAAATAAACCCGCAACCTCATCGGCCACCGCGACACCGGCGTCGCCGTCGATGTCGCCGACGACGATCGTCGCACCCTCGGCGTGCATCCGGCGGGCCGCGGCCAGGCCGATCCCGCCGGCACCACCGGTGACCACCGCCACCCTGCCCGCCAGCCGTCGGCTGAGATCGACCACTAGCCCTCCTCCTTGATCGCGATGAACACGTTCTTGGTTTCGGTGAAATGCAGCGGCGCGTCCGGGCCGAGCTCACGGCCCAGGCCGGACTGCTTGAATCCACCGAACGGCGTGTTGTAGCGCACCGACGAGTGCGAGTTCACCGACAGGTTGCCGGACTCGACCGCCCGCGACACCCGCAGCGCGCGGGACAGGTCGTCGGTCCAGATCGATCCCGACAGGCCGTATGTGGTGTCGTTGGCCAGCGTGATGGCGTCGTGCTCGTCGTCGAACGTCAGCACGGTGACGACCGGGCCGAAGATCTCGTCGGTGACCGTTCGGTCGGTGCGCGCCGGCGTCAGAACCGTTGGCGGAAACCAAAATCCACGCCCGGACGGCGAGCTGCCACGGAACGCGACGGGAGCGCCGTCGGGTACGTAGGAGGCCACTTTGTCGCGGTGCGCCGCCGATACCAGCGGGCCCATCTCGGTGTCGCGGGATGTGGGGTCCCCGACGACGACGCGGACCACCGCGGGCTCGAGCAGCTCCATGAACCGGTCGTAAACACTGCGCTGCACCAGGATCCGGCTGCGGGCACAGCAATCCTGCCCGGCGTTGTCGAACACCCCGGCCGGCGCCGTCGCCGCGGCGCGCTCCAGGTCGCAATCGGAGAAGATGATGTTTGCGCTCTTGCCGCCGAGTTCCAGCGTCACCCGCTTGACGTGATCCGACGCTTTCGCCATCACCTTTTTGCCGACGTCGGTGGACCCCGTGAACACGATCTTTCGAATGTCGGGATGAGTGACCAACCGCTCCCCGACCACCGCGCCCTTTCCCGGCAGTATCTGCAGCAGGTCTTCGTCCAGCCCGGCTTCGACCGCCAGCTCACCGAGCCGGATCGTGGTCAGGGGCGTCCACTCGGCCGGTTTGACCAGCACCGCGTTCCCTGCGGCCAGCGCCGGCGCGATGCCCCACGACGCGATCATCATCGGGAAGTTCCACGGCGTGATCACCCCGACCACACCCAGCGGTTCGTTGAAGGTGACGTCGAGCCCGCCCGCGACGGGAATCTGCTTGCCGGACAGGCGTTCCGGGCTGGCGGCATAGAACGTCAACACGTCGCGGACGTGGCCGGCTTCGGCCTCGGCCGACGCGATGGGGTGGCCCGAATTGGCGACCTCGAGCGCGGCCAGCTCGTCGACATGCGCGTCAACGACGGCGGCGAACGCCCGCAGTCCGACCGCCCGCTCCGCCGGCGACAACCGCGCCCAGCGCCGCTGGGCGACCCGCGCCCGGCCAACCGCGTCGTCGACCGCGGCGGCATCGGCGTCCTCGACCGAGCGCAGCACTTCCTCGGTGGCGGGATTGATCAGTTGTACCGTGCTCATCTCAGCTCATCGGCTGCCCGCATACGACCGCGCCGCGTCCACGATCGCGGTGAATAACCGCAAATCGTCCAGGTACTGCTCGGGATGCCACTGCACCGCGAGCACGAAGCTCTCCCCGGGCAGCTCCAGCGCCTCGACCACGCCGTCGGCGTCCCATGCGCTGACCACCAGACCGTCACCGACTTTGTCGATGGCCTGGTGGTGGTAGCACCGCGTCTCGGCCGATTCGCCGAGCAGTGCGGCCAGCCGGGTTCCGGCCACTGTGCGCACCGGCAAGGGGGTGAACACCCCACCACCCGCGCGATGCCCGCTGTGGCCGAGGACGTCTGGCAGGTGCTGATGCAGCGTCCCGCCGAACGCGACATTGAGCATCTGGATGCCGCGGCAAATACCGAGAACCGGCAGTCCCCGCTCGAGGGCGCCGCGCAACAGCGCGAATTCCAAGGCATCGCGGGCAGTGCGAGGCTGGTCGGTGGCCGGATGTGGTTGCTGGCCGTAAGCGGCCGGGTCGAGGTCATAACCCCCGGTGATCACCAGGCCATCCAGGCGGTCGAGCACCCGGTCGGCAACGCCGGCGTCGCTCGGCTGCGGGGGCAGCAGCATCGCGATGCCACCGGCAGCGATGACGCCTTCGAAGTAATTGGCGGACAGATAACCCGCCTGGACGTCCCAGCCGTCGCTCTGCACCCGCTCCAGATAACTGGTTAAACCGACGACCGGCCCCGGCCTAGAGGCGTTCAAAACCACGCATCCTCTCCCAATCGGTGACCGCCGCGTTGAACACCGCCACCTCGACGCGAGCGTTGTTGCGGTAATGCGCGACAACATCGTCGCCGAACGCGTCGCGCGCGAGCGCCGACGTCTCAAACAACGCGGCCGCCTCGGACAGCGTGGCGGGCAGCCGCTGCAAGCTCGGGTTCTCATAGGCATTGCCCGCACACGGCTCGCCTAGCTCCAGGCCCCGCTCGATACCGTACAGCCCACCCACGATCAGCGCCGCCACCGCGAGGTACTGGTTGACGTCGCCGCCCGCAATCCGGCATTCGACCCGGATGTTGCGCCCGTGGCCGACGACCCGCAACGCGCAGGTGCGGTTGTCCAGTCCCCAAGACAGCGCCGTGGGCGCGAAGCTGCCATCGGCGAATCGCTTGTAGGAGTTTATGTTTGGCGCGAAGAACAAGGTGAGTTCGCGCAACGTGGCCAACTGGCCGGCGACGAAACTGCGAAACGTCGACGACATGCCGTTCGGGTGGGAGTCGTCGGCGAACGCCGCGGAGCCGTCCTCGCCCCGCAGCGAAAGGTGGATGTGGCAGCTATTGCCCTCGCGCTCATCGTATTTGGCCATGAACGTCAGGCTCTTGCCGTGCTGGTCGGCGATTTCCTTGGCGCCGTTTTTGTAGATGGCGTGATTGTCGCAGGTCACCAGAGCCTCGTCGTAGCGGAACCCGATCTCCTGCTGACCCTTGTTGCATTCGCCTTTGACGGCCTCGAACCGCAGGCCCGCCCCCTGCATTCCCAACCGGATGTCGCGCAGCAGCGGCTCCATCCGCGACGACGCCAATATCGCGTAATCGATGTTGTAATCGCTGGCCGGGGTCAGCCCGCGGTAGCCGCCGGCCCACGCCTGGCGATACGACTGGTCGAACACGATGAACTCCAGCTCGGTGGCCACGTCGGCGGCCAGTCCGCGCTCGCCCAGCCGGTCCAGCTGGCGGCGCAGGATGGCGCGGGGCGAGGCGGCGACCGCGCTGCCGTCGGCCCAGCCCAGGTCGGCGATCACCAGCGCCGTGTTGGGCAGCCAGGGAACCAGCCGCAGGGTGGTCACGTCCGGCATCATCACCATGTCGCCGTAGCCGGTGTCCCAGCTCGACATCGAATAGCCGGACACGGTGTTCATTTCGACGTCGACGGCAAGCAGGTAGCTGCAGCACTCAGCGCCGTGGGCAGCCACTTCGTCGACGAAGAGCCGGGCCGATACCCGCTTGCCGGCGAGACGGCCCTGCATGTCGGTGAAGGCCACGATGACGGTGTCCACCTCGCCGATCCCGACCAGTTGGTCCAGCGCGGCCAAGGACAACATCGGAGAACCCGGACCGGTCACAGCGCTTTCGTGGCTTTCCTTCAGGCCCATGACCGCTAGTCAACCAGGCGCTACCAGGTGCTGGCGCGCAACACGATCTCGGCGGCCAACTGCGCGGTCGACTCCTGCGCGTTGCGCCGCCCGAGAAGATCCACCGTGCGGTACTCGGCATAGACGAACCGCTGGCTGTTGCGGGCCACGGTCCGCCCGGCCGGGGAGCTGACCAGCACGGTGGTGCCGATCTCCACCGGCGGGCAGTCTTCGTCGCGAACCACGCCGTTGAGGTCGGCCACCCGCGGATGTCCGCGGTCGATGACCACCAGACCGACGAATCGGCCCAGCCGGGTTGCGGCGAGCTCCCAGGCAAGTTCGGCACCGGCGCGGTCGCCGACCACCACGGCCCACCCGATCCCCAGCGCGTCGAGGATGCCGACGACCGATTTGGGCGTCAGCCGCGGATCGAGGCCGATGACAACGGTCCGAAGCGAAGCGGTATGCAGGCGCTCGCAGACGGCGTCATAGGCGGCGGGTGCACGCTGTGCGTCGCCCAGTATGACGACGACGACGCCCCGTTCCGGACCGGCTACGCCGACCGGAACGGGAAAACCGTCGAGCGTGGTCATCATCGAGGTCACTCACGCACGCTACAGCGAATCGACCGGTAAGCGCGAGGCGTACTCAACATCTCTGCGCCCACCGGCGGCCCCATCGGCGCATCCATCGCGTCACTTCTGCCTGGTCAGCGAGCCGAATAGCCTACGGCCGCAACTCACTTGCGACGTGCGGTCGCCGCGGCGGTGGGCCATCGAGCAAGCCGAGGACCGCGCCGACATCGAGGTGGGAGGCGAGCAGCCCGGCGATCAGATCCAGTTGGGCATCGCGTCGCGCCGCGACGTTGGTGTCGTCGGCGACCACGAATCCGCTGCGGCCGGCCGCGTCGGCGACACCGGTGAGCCACGCGCGACGGAAGTCGTCGTTGTCGAGCAGGCCGTGCCAGTGCGTGCCGAAGACCGCGTCACGCACGATCCCTTGTGGTTCGGAATTGACATCGAACCAACCCGCCTCGGTGCACCGGGACAGCCGCCCATGATGGATCTCATATCCGGTGAGCGGCTGCTGCCAGCGGCGCAGGGTCTTGGCTTGGTCAAAGGTGATGTCGGCATCCAATAGCCCGAGCCCGGCGACTTCCCCGGCCCCGGATTCCACCGTGTCCTTGATGCGCCCGCAGAGCATCTGCAAGCCCCCGCAGATACCCAGCACAGGCTTACCAGACCCGGCGTGCCGGGCGATCGCGGCGGCCAGGCCGCGATCCCTCAACCAGGTCAGGTCGGCGACGGTGGCCTTGCTGCCCGGGAGCACGATCAGGTCGGTGTCGGCCAGGTCGGCGGGGTCGGTGATCCAGCGCACCAGCACGCCCGGCTCGCATGCCAGCGCCTCGACGTCGGTGGAGTTGGAAATCCGGGGCAGCCGGACCGCGGCCACCCTCAGCCAGTCGCTGCCGCGCGGTGGCGCCGGTGTGCCGACGACGCGGTGAGCGACCACCGACAGCGAGTCCTCGGCGTCCAGCCAGAGTTCGTCGGCGTAGGGCAACACCCCGTACGTCGGGCGGCCGGTCATCGCGCGCAGCTGCCGCAGCCCCGGTTCCAGCAGCCCGGGATCGCCACGGAATTTGTTGACGATGAAGCCCGCGATCAGCGCTTGGTCGTCGGGCTCGAGCACGGCGACCGTCCCGAACAGATGAGCCAGCAACCCGCCGCGATCGATGTCACCGACCAAGATCACCGGCAGGTTGGCGGCCCTGGCCAATCCCATGTTTGCTAAATCCGTTGCACGCAAGTTTATTTCGGCCGGCGAACCGGCTCCCTCACAGATGACCGCATCGAATTCATCGCGCAAGCACGACAGCTCGTCGATGACAATGCCGGCGAGCCGGTCGCGATGCTCCACATAGGCGGCCGCGGTGACCGAGTCGGCGACCTGGCCCCGGACAACCAGCTGCGACGCGCGGTCGCTGCCGGGTTTGAGCAGGATCGGGTTGAACCGCACGCTGGGCTCCAGCCCCGCCGCCCGTGCCTGGATCGCCTGTGCCCGGCCGATCTCGCCGCCTTCGACGGTGACCACCGAGTTGTTGGACATGTTCTGCGCCTTGAACGGCGCGACCCGGATTCCCCTGCGTGCCAGCAGTCTGCACAGACCCGCAACCATGACGGATTTCCCGGCGTCGGAGCTGGTGCCCGCGACCAGCAGCGCCCCGCTCACAGGCTTGCCGGGAACCTCACGGCAACGTGAGGATCTCGACGCCGGTGTCGGTGACCAGCAGTGTGTGCTCGAACTGCGCGGTCCACTTTCGGTCCTTGGTGACCACCGTCCAGCCGTCGTCCCAGATCTCGTAGTCCAGGCCGCCGAGGTTGATCATCGGTTCGATGGTGAATGTCATCCCCGGCTGCATGACCGTCGCGACGGCGGGCTGGTCGTAGTGCAGCACGACCAGGCCGTTGTGAAACGTGGTCCCGATACCGTGACCGGTGAAGTCACGAACCACGTTGTACCCGAACCGATTTGCATACGCCTCGATCACGCGGCCGATGACGGACAGCGCACGACCCGGTTTGACGGCGTTGATCGCCCGCATCGTCGCCTCGCGGGTGCGTTCAACGAGCAGCCGGTGCTCCTCGGAGACGTCGCCGGCCAGAAAGGTCGCGTTGGTGTCGCCGTGCACGCCAGCGATGTAGGCGGTGACATCGATGTTGACGATGTCGCCGTCGGCGATCACAGTCGAGTCGGGGATTCCGTGGCAGATGACCTCGTTGAGAGACGTGCAGCACGACTTCGGGAATCCCTTGTAGCCCAGAGTCGATGGGTATGCGCCGTTGTCGACCATGTATTCGTGCGCGATGCTGTCCAGTTCGTCGGTCGTCACCCCCGGCGCGACCGCTTTGCCCGCCTCGGCAAGCGCGCCGGCCGCAATCCGGCCGGCGACGCGCATCTTTTCGATCACCTCCGGTGTCTGCACCCACGGCTCGGTGCCCTCCCGGGCCGTCGGCTTGCCGACGTATTCCGGGCGCGGGATGCGGCTGGGCACCGGCAGCGTCGGGGACAACACTCCGGGTGAAAGGGCGGTGCGACCAGGCATGCCGCTAGCTTAATCACGCCTTTCTTTCAAGCGGCCGGGCATCACGTGTGCATCGGCGGCGTCGAGCGGGCACGCAGGGCGGCAATTCAGTAGTTTCCCCTCCGTCCATGCACGCTCGGCGCCGTCAACGCACGCTCGAGGATGCGCGCCGCGTTGCGGTGCTGCGGGTAGCCGGGCAGATCAGACCGGGCGGCGACGCAGAAGCGAGCGGCGCGGTCCGCGGATGATCACCGAGCCGCACACCACCCGGCCGATCAGCACGACATGCGGCGTTCCATCTCCGGGCGGGTCTTTGCGGTGGTCGCTGGCGCTGCCCACGTAGACCTCGACGTCATCGATCGAGGCGCTGGCACCGTCGGGTAACCGGACTTCGACCGAGCCGAACTTCGTGTCGAGTTCGATCACCACCACCGGTCCGGCAAACCGGGCTTTGGTGAGGTCCAGTTCGATCGATCCCAGTCGCCGGACCAGCGCCAGGCGGGTGGGCACGGTCCATTCGCCGTGACGCTTCAAGGAGCCGGCCCAGCCCCGCAGTTCCACCCGGTCAGCCGCCGAGGTGACGAAGGCGCCTGGCCCGGGCAGGTCGCCGACCAGCTCGTCCAGCTCACTTCGGGTACGCGCAGCCGACACCAGCGACGAGCGCTGTTCGAACTCGCCGATGTCGATCAGCCCGAGCGCGACGGCATTGTGCAGTCGCCGCATTGTGCCGTTGCGGTCGGCGTCGGAGACCCGCCACGCCACCATGTCTCCACCGGTCTCAGTCATGGCCTTTCCTGACACTCCCGGCTCTCCAGCAGCCGGCTTCGCCTACCTGGCAACTTACCGCCGGACGGCCAACCGCGGCGGTGCAGCAGAGCCGGGCCCCTATACCGTTTAGGCCAAGTAGTCCCGGGGCAGCGACTCGAACATCACTTTGGTCATCCGGACCGCGTATTCCGAGCTGCCACCCCCGACGATCAGCGCCGCGAACGCCAGGTCGCCGCGGTATCCAGCGAACCAGGAATGCGATCCGCCCGGGAACTCGGCTTCACCGGTCTTCCCGTAGATCTCGCCGCAGCAGCCGGCGATCTCCTTGGCGGTCCCGTTGGTCACCACCAGCCGCATCATGGGCCGCAGCGCGTCGACCATCTTCGGGCTGATCGGCGTGTTGTCGCCGTCGACGGTCGTCGGCCGCCCGGCGATCAGCTGCGGGACCGGGGTTTTACCGGCCGCCACAGTGGCTGCCACCAGGGCCATGCCGAACGGACTGGCCAGCACCTTGCCCTGGCCAAAGCCGTCTTCGGTGCGCTC
>DATKEW010000334.1:0-2873 GCA_035511785.1 Mycobacterium sp. | reverse complement strand
CTGTCGGGGTCGAATGCCGCCCCGCGGGCGGACACGAATAGCCTCGCTAGCCATTTCGATGAGCCTCCTGCGGCACCCCGAACACGGTTTGGTTTTGGCGAATGAACGCCTCCAGCGACTGGGGCAGCACTCCGCCAATCGCCTCGACCACATCGGTCACCGCGTCGAATTCACCGTGTTGGTGGCTCTCGGCCACCCGCGACAGGTGCTCGATCAACCAAGGCGTCATGACATCGACGTGGGACAGGATCTGACGCCAGCGCTCGACAGGGATGTCCAGATACTCCACAGGCCGGGCTAATACGCGGCTGAAAACGCTCGCCTGTTCCATCATCGACAACGACGCCGGGCCGGTGGGCACATACGTCATGCCCCGGTGCGCGGCCGGATCGGTCAGGATGCCGACGGCCACACGCGCGACATCTTCTCCCCCGATGGGGGCATGCCGCCCTCGACCGTACGGGAGATAGATCTTGCCCTCGGTCCGAACGGTGGGGGCGGCGACGTTGAACAGATTCTCCAGAAAGAACGGAGGGCGCAGGTGCGTCACGCCGATCCCAGACCAGTCGAGCACGCGCTCCGCCAACCAGTGTTGGCGGGCGGCCGGGCTCGCGTGATCCGGGCGAGCCGTGATCTGGGACATATTCACCACCGACTGCAAACCCGTCTGCTTTCCCGCGGCGGCAAAGGTCGCCGTCGCAATGAGAAGGCCATCGGCGAGCGGATACGTGAAGTACGCACGCTGGACCCCATCCAGCGCTGCCCGCACGGCGTCGTAGTCGCGAATATCGCCGACGGCGATTTCGGCGCCGAGCTCCCTGAGCTCGTCGGCCCGTTCATCAGCCTGGCGAACGAACGCCCGAACGCGCAGCCCCCGCGCGAGCAGCTGCCGCGCCGCGTGGTTGCCCGTGGCCCCATGATTTCCGCCCGCGCCCACAATTAGGAAACGCGTGGAACTCGCCTGCGTCATCTCCGCTTCCTCCTCAAGGTAAACAATCGCTATGCCCATACAGAGGCGGCGCGGTTCTCAAACTCATCGGTTCCCGACGTATCACCGACCGATACATGCCACGGCACCCTCAACTGCGGGGAATCAGGCCGCGGGAGATCAACAGCCCGATTGCTCAACCACTGCACGCGGGCCTGATCGTGGGTGTGTGGCGCTTCCGGCGTGTCGACATACATCGAGCCCTTTCCGCCCGCACCAACGTGCGAGCGTCAAAGACTCTCACAAACTCCTGGACCCCTCAGCGGGCATCAGTAGTCGATATGACGGGTGATCGTGTCGACGAGTGCTTTGGTTGCGCGACTGACGGTTTCGGGCGCCGCGGACGCCAGGGACAGCGTCCACGTCAGCGGCGGATTCAGCGGAACCATGCGTAGGTCAGGAAATCGGCTGGCCGCGCTGATTGGCAGGACGGTCGTTGCCAGTCGGTGTCGGATGAGTTCGGCGGCGATGGCGTAGTCGGCGACTTCGTAGGCGTTGATCGGCTGGACCCCGGCAGCGGCGAAGTTCGCATCGAGGAGCCGGCGGATTCCCCATCCGAGGGGGAAGTGGATGAAGTCTTGTCCATCAAGGTCGGCGAGTCGCACACGGCGGCGATGCGCCAGGGGGTGGGCGGATTCGCAGACGAAGACCATGGGTTCGTGAGTCAGCTCGTGCAAGGCGATTTGCCGCGACGGTGGTGAGGGGATCGAGACCAGGGCCAGGTCCATCTGCCCGTTGGCGATCGCGTCCAGATGGCCGGCCGAGCCGGTGAGGCTTTGTCGCAGCCGGACGGTGACCAACGGGTTGAGTCGGCGGAACTCTTCCAACGCGGCTGGCAGGTTCAACGTTCCCCACGACATCAGTGTGCCCAGGGTGACGGTGCCCGTCAGCCGGTCGCGGTAGCCCTCTACCGAGGACTGCGCCGTCTGAACAGTGTTGATGATTTCGCGGGCGTGCTGCAGGAAGGTCTCGCCGGGCGCGGTGAGCGCGATTTGGCGCTTGGAACGGTCGAACAGCTCGACGCCGAGTTCCTTTTCCAGTTTGCTCACCGACGCCGACAACGCTGACTGGACGACGTGGATTCGCTGTGCCGCCCGGGAGAAGTTCAGCTCGGCGGCCACGGCGACGAAGTACTCCAGCTGTCGCAGCTCCATCCGTTTTAATCTATCTCTAATCAAGATTGTTTTCATCGTTTTTCTTCGTTGGACGCGATCGATTATTCGGTGTTGTCTAGTAAGCGTTAGGCGACGACCATCGGCCCAAGGAGGACATGATCATGCGGGCCTTGCGTTTCAATCAGTTCGGTGACCCCGCCGTCGTCCACATCACCGATATGCCGAATCCGCTCGCGTCAGCGCAGGAAGCGGTGATCCGGGTCGAGGCCGCCTCCGTCAATCCCTCCGACGTGAAAAATGTTGCCGGCTCGATGGAGTGGACCGTACTGCCGCGCACGCCGGGGCGTGATTTCGCCGGCGTGGTTGTTAGTGGACCACCAGAATGGTGCGGTGCCGCGGTGTGGGGCACCGGCGGAGACGTCGGGTTCACCCGCGACGGGTCACACGCCGAGCTGATGTCGGTGCCGGTCGAGGCGCTGGTATGGAAACCCGAGCGGCTGAGCTTCGACGAAGCCTCCGCCGTCGGGGTCAACTTCGTGGTGGGCTGGTATGGCGCGGTGGAAACCGCGCAGCTGACGAAAGGTGAGACGATCGCGATCTTCGGTGTCTCCGGGGGAGTCGGCGGGGCGGTCGCGCAGATCGCTCACGCCGTCGGCGCCACGGTGATCGGCGTCGACCGCCGCAAGCCGAGCCCGGAAAAACCCGCCGCGGCCGTCATCGACCACTTCGTCGCCTTCGATCCCGCCGCAGACATCGGCGCCGAGATCAAG
>DATKEW010000333.1:0-15257 GCA_035511785.1 Mycobacterium sp. | reverse complement strand
GTCACGGCGGCCATCATCTTCCTGTACGTGTTTGTCGCGCTGCTGGTGAATCGCGAGCAGGTGCGCACGTTGATCGGCCAGCTCAACCCGCTCGGCGAAGAAGTCACGGACCTGTACTTGAAGAAGGCCGGAGCAATGGTGCGCGGCACCGTGAAAGGCCAGTTCGTCATAGCGCTATGCCAAGGCGTCGCGGGCGCCGCGTCCATCTATGTCGCCGGATTTCACCACGGCTTCTTCATTTTCGCGATTCTGCTGACTGCGCTGTCGATCATTCCGCTGGGCGGCGGCATCGTCACGATTCCGTTCGGCATCGGAATGATCTTCTACGGCAACATCGCCGGTGGCGCATTCGTGGTTCTTTGGCATCTCCTGGTGGTCACGAATATCGACAATTTCTTGCGCCCGATCCTCGTTCCCCGCGACGCACGGCTGAACCAGGCGCTCATGTTGCTGTCGGTGTTCGCCGGCATCGCCATGTTCGGCCCATGGGGCATCGTCATCGGGCCGGTGCTGATGATCCTCATCGTCACCACCGTCGACGTCTACCTCGCGGTCTACAAAGGCGTCGAACTCGAGGAGTTCGACGACCAACCCGTCCGCCGTACTTGGCTCCCGCGCCGGAAAGCCAAAGCGAGCGTTACGGAATCAGCCGCTGAATAAGGATGGGGCTCGTCAGGTTTCGGTCTGAGCGCGGCTACCGGAAGCTCACCATCTCGCTGCCCCAGGCCGCGCGGATGTGTCCGTCGATATCGTTCGTGACGGTGTCGCGCTTGTTGATGACCAGGCAGGCCCGGTCGGCCTGCTGGTAGGGCGTCCACTCCGGCTCGCCCGGCGCCGTGGGCTTGGCCTGCGTAGCGAAGTTGATCCACCTGGCCCGCACTCTCTTCGAGACCGCCTTGGCCGTTTTGGCGCCGCCGAGCTTCAACGTGGGGTCCTTCGGTGCACCGAGATTGCCCCAGACATAAGGCAATTCGGTCGCGTGGGCGGCGCTGATCAGCAGGAGCTTCAGCAACGGTGTCGAGTAGTCGAACCGGTATAGATACACCGGCGCCACCCTGCTGTGACCCTCGGCCAACCACACCGACGGCATCCGGAACCCGACGTCGGTGGCGATGCTCAAAAACATTGCCCTGCGCCGCAATCGGGAATACGCCGACCCGATCTGCGCCTGGGTGGGCAATTGCAGGTCGGGCTGTTCGGCGGCGATCTGGGTGAACATCGACGTGATCGCGCGCGGGGTGATCGGCATCAGCGGCGACCTCATCAGCCGGAAGAGCGCCGCCTCATGCTTGTTGGTGCCGATGATCAGCGGGACCGGGTGTGAGCGACCCTCCTGCGCCAGCTTGACCGGGTAGTCGTGCAGCAAATCGCCGTCGACGATCGGGACGAACGCGAGCGTGCCCGGGTTGCGCACGGGCACTTCGTCGAACACCTTTTGCGACGCGGCGACGATCCCGGCGATTGGCGCATCGAGCAACCGGTCGGCGTCGGCGGGGGCGATTCCCAGCTTGTCGAGGATGCTGACCGCAACGCCAAGAGCCCTGTCCCGGTCGTACACCGAGGTGGCCGGCGAACTTTGGGCGATGGCGCCGACGAACAGGCCCTCGGCCGCCGGGGCGGCGAGCAGGGTGGTGACGATTCCACCGCCGGCGGATTCACCGAACAGCGTGACCCGATGGGGATCCCCGCCGAAGGCCGCGATGTTGTCGCGCACCCAGCGCAACGCCGCCAGCACGTCGTGCAGTCCGATGTTGGAGTCGAAGCGGCGCCGCGCGGTGCTGAACGACGACAGATCGAGAAAGCCCAGCGCTCCGAGCCGATAGTTGACCGTCACCACGACGACGTCGCCGCCGCTGACCAACCGGCGGCCGTCGTAGAGCAGCTGGCTGCTGGAACCCAGGATGTAGGCGCCGCCATGTAGCCACACCATCACCGGTTTTGCGTCACCGGGCCCGGTGTCCGCCGAGGCCCAGACATTCAGCCTCAAGCAGTCTTCGTCCTGTGGCGCGCAGAGGTCGAGCGGCATCTTGGGAAGGGTCGGTTGCGGGCAGGCCGGCCCGAAGGAGGTGGCGTCGACGACCTCGGTCCACCGCTGCGGGGGCTCCGCCACGCGGAACCGCAGGTCGCCCACGGGCGCCGCGGCGTACCGAATGCCTTTCCACGTCCTGATGTCACCGTCGTCGGCGCCCCGAACCGGGCCGTGGGTGGTTTCGACCACGCAGTTGTCGGTCGCCATGCGTCTCGAACTTCCCTAACTAAGCCGCTGAGTTAGAAATTCGAGTACCCGTTTGCGGGCCTCGTAAGCGGGTTGGCCGTCGACCTCACGGACCTCGTCGGTCAGCACGGAATGGGCCATCTTGCCGAAACCGCCTTCGTTGCCCGGGCCCGAATCGATCTCGATCACCTCGAATGCATCGCCGAGCCGCTCCCTGAGCGCCGTGAAGCGTTCGCGCGGAGATAACTTGTCCTCACTGAACCGCAAACCCATGGCGCACAAGCCTTCGTTGGCGCAGCGATCGGTGATGGTGGCCATCTCCGGTTCGCTGAGCCCGGTATCGCGGCGCCGCGCCAGGCCCAAAGGCAGCGGGACCGACGGCTGAGAAAGCACCGGAGCCAACACGCTGTCGTCGACCGCCGCGGCCAACGCGAAGCCGCCGGTGAAGCACTGGCCGATCACGCCGACGCCCCTGCCCGGCGTCGACGCATTGAGGTCACGGGCCAGCGCGCGCAGGAATAACGACACCGGCCGCTCCTTGTTGGTCGCAAAGGCCGCGAATTCCCTTGCCACACAGGCGCGCGCGATGGTCGCGCGGGCATAGCCGACCGAGGCAGCCTTGCCCGGCTTACCGAACAGCGACGGAATAGCGACGGTGAACCCGTTGTCCACCAGGTGATTACCCAGGCCCAGCACGCCAGGATGGATCCCGGGTAGCTCGGGAATCAGCACCACCCCGGGTCCGGTGCCCTTGCGGTAGACGTCATGGGTGTAGCCGCCACCGGGGAATGGGGACGCCGACCAGCCGGAGAGGTCGGCTTCGGGTGCAGTCACGCGAGTCTCCTTCTATCGGCTCGTCGGCCTATCTGCTTGACGGTAGGGGCGGCTGCGATTGCGTCGCCGTGGCCAGCGTACGGAACTGATCGGTGCTCCCGGCACCGGTAATCGCAACCTGGGTGGCCCCGGCCGGGCTGGTAAGCCTGGTGGTCCATACCGGCTCGGCGTCCGTGCCGTTTTGGCCGGCCCCCTGATAGACGACCCAGTTTGTGCCGGCGACGTCGACCGTTCCGGTGGGATACGCAGACGGATGGATCGAGCCGACCAGCTTGTCCTCATCGGCGTTGCTCTGGGTCAGGCTCAGATACATCCCGTTCGGGCTGATGTATCCCACGATCGACTTCGGCGCATTCAGCCGCTGACCGGTCGACGGGTCGGTTCGCCCGTTCTGGATACCGCCGCGGCCCCCGGAGTTGGGTTGCCAGCCCGCGGGTAACTGGGGCAGCCGAACGGGGAACCCCAGCGTCTGCGCGTCCGCCCGCAGTGCCGCCGCCGCATCATAGGACGGGATCGTTCCCTTGTTCGTCCCGCCCGGCTGGAATGAACACATCCCCACCAGGCCCGCCAGCAAGATGCACCCGAGCACGAGCGGCACCAGCGACCAGAACATGTCGCGCCCATCCTGCAGGAGCCGCGGTTTGGCTGGCCTTGGCGCCGGAACCGGCTCGCCGGCCACATCGGCGTTGGGCTGCGGCTCGTCGGTCACCCCGTGAGTATCCCAGCCCACCATCACCGTCCAGAGCCCAGCTCCAACGGACCGATCTGCTTCTGGGACAATCTGCAACCATGACACTTGAGGGCTCGTTGGGAATCGGTTCGTCGCCGACCGCCGACCCGGGCCGCGACCCGTCGCAGGCGCGGCCACGCGGCGAAGCGCCAGACCGCAACCTGGCCCTTGAGCTGGTACGGGTCACTGAGGCCGGCGCCATGGCGGCCGGGCGCTGGGTGGGCCGTGGCGACAAGGAGGGCGGCGACGGCGCCGCGGTCGACGCGATCCGCGAGCTGGTGAACACGGTGTCGATGCGCGGGGTGGTCGTCATCGGGGAGGGCGAGAAAGACCAGGCGCCGATGCTCTACAACGGGGAAGAGGTCGGCAACGGTGACGGCCCGGAGTGCGATTTTGCCGTGGACCCCGTCGACGGCACCACACTGATGAGCAAGGGTATGCCCAACGCCATCTCCGTGCTGGCGGTCGCCGACCGCGGCGCCATGTTCGACCCGTCGGCGGTCTTCTACATGAACAAGATCGCGGTCGGGCCGGAAGCCGCGCAAGTGCTGGACATCACCGCCCCGATCGCCGAGAACATCCGCGCCGTCGCCGCGGTCAAGGCATTGTCGGTCCGCGACATGACCGTGTGCATCCTGGACCGGCCGCGGCACGCGCAACTGATCAAAGACGTGCGTGACACCGGCGCCCGTATCCGGCTGATCACCGACGGCGACGTCGCCGGTGCGATCTCCGCGTGCCGGCCGGAGTCGGGAACCGACATGCTCGCCGGTATCGGCGGCACCCCGGAGGGCATCATTGCCGCCGCGGCGATCCGTTGCATGGGCGGCGCGATTCAGGCGCAGCTGGCGCCCAGAGACGAAGCCGAACGCCGTAAGGCGCTGAACGCCGGTTACGACCTCGATCAGGTGCTGACGACCGAGGATCTGGTGTCCGGGGACAACGTCTTCTTCTGCGCCACCGGCGTCACCGAGGGCGACCTACTCAAGGGCGTCCGTTATTACCCCGGGGGCTGCACCACCCAGTCGATCGTGATGCGCTCGAAGTCGGGCACCGTCCGGCTGATCGAGGCCTACCACCGTCTCTCGAAACTCAACGAATACTCTGCCATTGACTTCACCGGCGACAGCTCTGCCGCCTATCCCCTGCCCTGACAAACCCCATCTAGCAAGGAAGCAGATCTATGGCCGCTCACGCCGTCGAGACCGACACCGAGTACCGCATCGAGCACGACACCATGGGCGAGGTGCGGGTGCCCGCAAAAGCATTGTGGCGCGCCCAAACCCAGCGCGCTGTCGAGAACTTCCCGATTTCGGGGCGGGGTCTCGAGCGCACCCAGATCCGAGCGTTGGGCCTGCTGAAGGGCGCCTGCGCGCAAGTGAACAAAGACCTCGGGTTGCTGGCGCCGGAAAAGGCCGACGCGATCATCGCCGCGGCGGCTGAGATCGCCGACGGCCGCCACGACGACCAGTTCCCCATCGACGTCTTCCAAACCGGCTCGGGCACCAGCTCCAACATGAACACCAACGAGGTGATCGCGAGCATCGCTGCGGCCAACGGCGTCACGGTGCACCCCAACGACGACGTCAACATGTCGCAGTCGTCCAACGACACCTTCCCGACCGCCACCCACATCGCGGCCACCGAGGCCGCGGTGCGTCACCTCATCCCGGCGCTCGAGGTGCTGCACGGCGCTCTGGCGGCCAAGGCCCGCGAGTGGCACACGGTGGTCAAGTCCGGCCGCACCCACCTGATGGACGCCGTGCCGGTCACGCTCGGCCAGGAATTCAGCGGATACGCCCGCCAGATCGAGGCCGGTATCGAGCGGGTACGCGCCACGCTGCCGCGGCTGGGTGAACTGGCGATCGGCGGCACCGCGGTGGGCACCGGCCTCAACGCCCCCGACCGCTTCGGCGCCAAGGTGGTGGAGGCGCTAATCGCCAAGACCGGTCTGAGCGATTTACGGACTGCGGCAAACTCTTTCGAAGCCCAGGCGGCCCGCGATGGATTGGTCGAGGCGTCCGGCGCGCTGCGCACCATCGCGATATCACTCACCAAGATCGCCAACGACATTCGCTGGATGGGCTCCGGCCCGCTGACCGGCCTGGCCGAAATCCAGCTGCCGGACCTACAGCCGGGTAGCTCGATCATGCCGGGCAAGGTGAATCCGGTTCTGCCAGAAGCGGTTACGCAGGTCGCCGCGCAGGTGATCGGCAATGACGCCGCGGTTGCGTGGGGCGGCGCAAACGGCGCCTTCGAACTCAATGTCTACATCCCGATGATGGCCCGCAACATTTTGGAGTCCTTCAAGCTGCTGGCCAACGCGTCACAGCTGTTCGCGGAGCGCTGCATCACCGGGTTGTCCGCCAATGTGGAGCACTTGCGCGAATTGGCCGAATCGTCGCCGTCGATTGTGACGCCGTTGAATTCGGCCATCGGCTACGAGGAGGCCGCAGCGGTGGCCAAACAAGCGCTCAAGGAGCGCAAGACCATCCGTCAGACCGTCATCGACCGCGGCCTGATCGGTGACAAACTGTCGGTCGAGGAATTGGACCGGCGCCTCGACGTGTTGGCGATGGCCAAGGTCAAGCCTGCCGACTAGGCCATACTGGTTGCGGTAACGCGTTTGCATGGCCACCTCGGCAGAGGTGGCCGGTGAGAGTAAGGTTGGTTCGGCAATGACGGCACCCCCCGGCGGTCCCTACGGAACGAATCCGTATGGGCAGGACCCATATTGGGGTGGCCAGCCGCAGGGCAACCCGTACCCCTACCAGCAGGGCAGCCCCTACCCGTACCCGCCGCCCGGCCAGTACGCCAGTCCCTACCCGCCTCAGCAGCACCCACCGGCGGGCCCGCCTCCCGGCTGGCCGGGCGGGCCCTACCCGCCGGGACCCCCGCCGAAAGGCCCGGGTTCGAAGGCGCCATGGGTTATCGTCGCCGTTCTCGCTGTGCTGGGCGTCATCGCGCTGGTGGCAACCCTGATAGTGGTGTTCAGCGGCAACGACAACAATTCCAACAAGGCAAACCCCTCGGGCCCCACCGTGATGACCAGCGCCCCGACGCCGCAACCCAACGGTCCCGGGCAAACCGCGACCGACTGCACTCCGAATGTGTCAGGCGGTGACAAGCCCGCGGGCGGCGCCCCGATCAGCGCGGGCAAGCTGTCGTTCCCGACCAGCGCGGCACCCGGATGGATGCCGTTCCCGGACGACCAGACCCCGAACCTCATCGATGCGGTGGGCGTCGCCCAAGAGGTGCCCGGCGCCAGCCAGTGGGTGATGCAGGCCGAGGTCGCCATCACCAACTTCGTCACCAGCATGGACGTCAGCGCGCAGGCGTCGAAGTTGATGCAATGCGTGGCCAACGGCCCTGGCTACGCAAACGCGTCGCCGACCCTGGGCCCGACGAAGACGTCGTCGATCAGCGTCGACGGGACCAAGGCCGCCCGGGTGGACGCCGACGTCACGATCGCCGACCCCGCGCGCAATGTTAAGGGCGACTCCGTCATCGTTATCGCTGTCGACACCAAGCCGGTCACCATCTTCTTGGGCACGACACCCATCGGCGATGCGGCGTCGGCGGCCACCCTCAACCAGGTCATCGGGGCGCTCAAGGTTTCGAAGTGACGTTTTGCCGCCGTGATCGGGACCTAGCCGGGACCCGCGGGCGCCGAGACGTGGGTGGCTTCGGAGCGTCCACGCAGCACGGTGGAATAGCATTCGGCCCAGTGCTTCCGCTCGGCCTCACCCGCGCGGTCGATGGCCGCCGCTGAACACAGGATCCGCCGGTCGGCGGTTTTGGCGAGATCGGCCAGCCGCGCGGTCTCGTTGACGGCATCACCGATCACCGTGTATTCGTAACGGTTTTCGGCACCGACGTTGCCGGCGAAGACTCGGCCTGCCGAGACACCGATGCCGAAATCGACCATCGGTAGCCGGCGCAGTTGGGTGCCCAGGGCACGTGCCGTCGCCAGCGCCGCCGAAGCCGGTTCGCTCGTCCGCAGCGGCACCCCGAAAACGGCCAGCGCGGCGTCGCCCGCGAATTTGTTGATCAGCCCGTGATGTTCGTCGACGGCATCGACGACAATGCGGAAAAAGTCATTGAGCACCGCGGCAACCTCTTGCGGCGGGCGGCTTTCCGCAAGTTGCGTCGAGCCCACCAGATCGATGAAAAGTACTGCCGCCTCGACCACATCGCCGGACAGCGACGCACCCTCTTCGACGGCACGCTGGGCAACGTCCGTTCCGACGTGGCGCCCGAACAGGTCGCGCAACCGGTCCCGCTCGGCGAGGCCGGCGACCATTCGATTGAATCCTGTTTGCAGACGGCCGATTTGGGAGCGCTCATAGGCCCCCACGTATGTATCGATCCGGCCGTGTTCGACCTCGGCCATCGCGTCGACGACCTCGGAGAGCGGATCGGAAATGGATCGCGACGTCAGGATCATCGTCGGCAGCCCGAGGAGCAGCGCCGCCAGCGACACCACCAGAACGGGTACATCCAACGATGCGGACTTCTGAATCAGCCAGCCGTTGGAGCGCAGAACGACAAAGGTCGCGATGACCCCAATGGGAAGGGCGCTGCACAAGAACCACAAGAGAATCAGTCGCGCTAACACACCCGGTACCGACAGACGAGGCTCGCTACCCAACGTGGCGGCACTGATGATCGGCCGCAGGGTGCGTTGCGAAAGCAGCAGGCCCATGCCCGCGGCAGCCGGACCGCCGAGCAGCACGCCGAGCAGAATGGGAAGCAGCAGCGTGGCGCCGCCACCGCGATTCAGCAACATCAGGATTGCACCGCACATCCCCCACGCCGCAAACAGGATCGCCGACTGGCGGCCGGGCAGTTTCATTGCGGCGTCCCGTTGGTCTCTCGTCGGTTCATCCCGGGCGACGAACCACCGCAGCGTCGGAGCAAGGCTCAGGACGTCCGCAATCGCCACACTGATGGTTCCCAGCACAACGAGCACCACCACCGCTGTGGTGTTCCTCTCCGCGAAGTCAACAGACGTGTGGCCCCGAAGCGGGATCAAAATGGCGGACACACTTATGACGGCAAGGATGTAGGCGCTGGCGAGATCGAAGGCGTATTGAATCGACAACCAGCGAGCCGACTTTCGATTCTGTGATTGTCGAGTGCCCCAACCGCGCAGCCAGCCCGCCTTGATCACCCTTTAACGGTAGCCGCGTGTTCCCTAAGCACCGTTATTCGGCCCGCCGGAGTTCTGGCCTTCAATGTCGGTGATCGGGAAATTGGGCATCGGCTTGGGCGAGGGAGTATTGGGCAGCGTCGGGATCTCGCTGGCCGGGATGTCATGTAGTTGGTTGACGGGTGGGCCGTTTTCCCGGCTGCCGTAGCTGCTGCCCGGCGCCCGCGGCCCAAGCAGTTCGCTGACGGTCACCAGCCGGTAGCCGTTGGCCTTGAGCACCGGGATGAACTGATACACCAGGTCGACGGTGCTCGAGTAGGTGTCATGGAACAGCACCACCGAGCCCGGCTTGATGTACGTCATCAGCATGTATCGCGTCGCCGCCGTGTTCGAATCGTTCGCCCAATCGAAAGGGATGACGTCCCAAAGGATTTCGGCTAACCCAAACTTGGCTGCGGTCTGGCGGACCGCATCACTGGACAGTCCGCCGGCCGGGCGGTACAGGGTAGGCGTCCGCCCGGTTGCGGCGGTGATCGCGTCGTTGGCTCTGGAAAACTGGCCGGCGATGTCTTCGGGAGGAATCGTCGCCATGTTGGGGTGTTCCCAGGTGTGGCTGCCGATCTCCATGCCGGCGTCGGCGATGCGCCTGGCGCCCGCCGGGTCGGCTGCCACCTTGTTGCCGATCAGGAAGAAGGTGGCCTTTGCGTCATTGTCCTTGAGGATTTGCAGCAGCCGGTCGTCGAACGGGCCCGGCCCATCGTCGAACGTCAGCGCGACGCACTTGACCACCGAGCAACTCTGGTTGTCCGCGCGCGTCACGTGGCCGGTAAGGCCGCCGATCAGCAGCACCGCACCGGCCGCCACGACACCGAACACGGTCCGCCAGTAGCGCCAGGCCTGGCTGTCGGGTCGTTTCGGCACGTTGGCAGCCTACCGGCATTGAGTTTGCAATCTGGGCGTCGACCGTGCGCCCAGGGCGAAAAAACGACTCAAATCGCGCCGTCAGGGCACACGCGACGCCGTCAGCGCACGCCCGAGCCAGGCCGGGGCCAGCGAGCGGGGCCGGTCAGCGGGGTCCGGCGATCTCCTCGAGCATCTCGGTGACCAGCGCGGCTATCGGCGACCGCTCGCTGCGCAGCAGGGTGATATGTGCGAACAGTGGATGGCCTTTGAGCTTCTCGATCACCGCCGCTACCCCGTCGTGGCGCCCGACCCGCAAGTTGTCACGCTGGGCGATGTCATGGGTCAGCACCACCCGCGATCCGGCGCCCAGCCTGGACAACACGGTCAGCAAGACGTTGCGCTCCAATGATTGCGCTTCATCGACGATGACGAACGAGTCGTGCAGCGAGCGGCCCCGGATGTGGGTCAGCGGCAGCACTTCGAGCATGCCCCGGGACAGCACTTCCTCGAGCACCGCCGGGCTGGCCAGGCCCTCGAGGGTGTCGAAGACGGCCTGCGCCCACGGGCCCATCTTTTCGCTCTCGCTACCGGGCAAGTAGCCCAGCTCCTGACCACCCACGGCATACAGCGGGCGGAAAACCACCACCTTGCGGTGGGTCCGCCGTTCCAGCACCGCCTCGAGACCCGCGCACAGCGCCAGCGCCGACTTACCGGTTCCGGCCTTGCCGCCCAGCGACACGATGCCCACCGATTCGTCGAGCAGCAGGTCAAGCGCTACCCGTTGCTCAGCGGAACGGCCACGCAGGCCGAACACCTCGCGGTCGCCGCGGACCAGTTGGACACGTTTGGCCGGGGTGACCCGTCCCAGCGCATGGGAGCTGCCGCCCAGCAAACGAATCCCGGTGTGACAGGGCAGGTCCCGCGCTTCGGCCAGGTCGATCTCGCCTTCGGCGAACAGCAAGTCGATATCCTCGGCCGCGGTTTCGATCTCGTGCATCCCCGACCACCCGGAGACGACGACGTCCTGGGCGTGGTACTCGTCGGCGGCCAGGCCCACCGCAGCGGCCTTGACCCGAAGTGGAATGTCCTTGCTGACCAACGTAACCCGCCTGCCTTCAGCGGCGAGGTTGGCAGCGCAGCTCAAGATCCGGGAGTCGTTGCTGTCGGTGCGGAAGCCGGCGGGCAGCACCGCCGGGTCCGTATGGTTGAGTTCGACGTGAAGCGAACCGCCTTGCGTTCCAACGGGAATGGGCTGATCCAGCCGACCGTGCTCGAGGCGAAGATCATCGAACAGACGTAACGCCTGACGAGCGAACCACCCCAACTCGTGGTGGTGGCGTTTGGCCTCCAGTTCGCTGATCACCACCAACGGAACCACCACCTCGTGCTCGGCAAACCGACTGCACGCCCAGGGATCGGACAGCAGCACGGACGTGTCGATCACATAGGTCCGGATATCGGTCACGGAGCGCTCCTCGAGCGGGTAAGCCCGCGCGGACCCACACAGGCATGTCGGCGGGAACCGCGGCACCAGGACCGGGGCCGGTCCTGCCGTTGTCGTGACGGGAGGTGCCGCCCTGGCAGCAGAGTATGTCGCTGGCCATCCAGAATGACGCTACTCTCGTGGCCGCTCGGCCGCCGCGCAGGCGCGCCGAGACCAGCCCTGCGACCCACGAAGTGAGCGGCGAAATGTGCGCCGGCGCGCGAAGGTTGGGTTAACTGATGACGAATTGCTTCAGCGCAGGCTCGTCGGCCACTCCCCATGCGGTAATGCGGTCGGAGATCGCCTGCCGCAGCTCTGCAGGGCCGAAGATGCCCGCATCGGCGACGTTGCGCACCTTGTCCTGGTAGGCGTCGATGTCTTCGCCGACGACTGGGAGATCGGCCGCACGGGCGGCAATCGCAGCGATCGTCTCGTCGCGGGCGTACCCGAGGCAGTGCGCGACGAGCTTGGCGAAGATGTCCTCGTGGCGCACCTCGTCGCGGGCAATCCGGTCGACGAGTCCGGCCAGGACGGGCTCCTCGATCTGCGCGGCCAGGTTGCGGCAGAACACGGCGTGGGTGCGCTCGGTGAACGCCATGTACACCAGGGTTTCGACCTGCGTGTACATGTCGCCGCGGTAGCCCTTCATCACATGCTGGACGCGGGCCTCCTCGTTGGCGGTCGGATCGACCTCGCGGGTAACCACCAGGTATTCGCGCAGCGCGATGGCGTGCAAGTGCTCCTCTGCGGTCCACCGGCCGAGCCAGCGACCCCACCACTCCTCGAGAATGAAGTGCTCGACGAGCTCGCGGTGATGGCCGGCCAGGTTGTCCTTGAGCAGCAGCAGGCTCTCGCAGGCGTCCGTGATGGACCTCGGCAGCGTCACCTGTGAGGCGTCCCAATCGCGTCCGCCGAGGAAGGCGAAGTTCTCACCCCGCTCGAAGGGCACGTAGTCGTGGGCGAACCAGAGGTCCTCGGTGCTGAGGTGGATGTCCATGAGCTGTTCGACCACCGGCTCCAGCTCGAGGATCAGCGCGTTAGGTACAGGTTTCTGTGCCATAGGGTTACTGTAACCCGCATACACAGATTCCGTGAAATTGCTCGGGTCGTGTCGCGGGCAATGGTGACTTTGGTCCTTGACGCGATCCGCGGTCGACCGAGACGTCCGGACCGCCGGTTGTACCTAGAGAGTGAGGCCCGGGTAAAGCGGGTTGGCTGCCAGCAGTTCGGCGGCGCCGGCGTTGACCCGTTCGGCGGTGCCGTCGACCAGTGAGTACTTGGCCTTGGAGGTGCCCTCTGGTGCTGCGTTGGTCAGCACGTCGACCACCAGCTCGGCAACCCGGTCGAATTCGGCGGCACCGAAGCCGCGAGTGGTCAGCGCCGGGGTGCCAAACCTGATGCCGCTGGTGTACCAGGCGCCGTTGGGGTCGGCGGGGATGGCGTTGCGGTTGGTGACGACGCCGGCGTCCAGCAGGGCCGATTCGGCCTGGCGCCCCGTCAGTCCGAACGACGTGACGTCCAACAGCACGATGTGGTTGTCGGTGCCGCCGGTGACCAGCCGGGCACCGCGCCGCAGGAATCCATCGGCCAGCGCCTGGGCATTGTCCGCGACCCGCCTAGCGTAGGTCTCGAACGCCGGCTGGCGGGCCTCGGCCAGGGCGACCGCCTTAGCCGCCATGACGTGCGGAAGTGGCCCCCCCAGCACCATGGGACAGCCCTTATCCACGGCATCGGCGTATTCCGGCTGGGACAGCACCAGGCCGCCGCGGGGTCCGCGCAGCGACTTGTGCGTCGTGGTGGTGGTGACGTGCGCGTGGGGCACCGGGTTCTCGTCCCCGGTGAACACCTTCCCTGCCACCAGCCCGGCGAAATGCGCCATGTCCACCATCAGCGTGGCGCCCACCTCGTCGGCGATCTCGCGCATCTTGGCGAAGTTGATCCGCCGCGGGTAGGCCGAGTATCCGGCGACCAGGATCAGCGGTTTGAATTCTCGCGCGGCGGCAGCGACCACGTCGTAGTCCAGCAGCCCGGATTCCGGGTCGGTGCCATAGCTGCGCTGGTGGAACATCTTGCCTGAGATGTTGGGTCGGAAACCGTGAGTGAGGTGGCCGCCCGCGTCGAGGGACATGCCCATCAGCCGCTGGTTGCCGAGATTGGCGCGCAGCGCTTCCCAGTCCGCCTCAGAAAGGTCGTTGACGTGCCTGGCACCGGCCGCGGCCAGGCCGGGCGTTTCGACCCGGGTAGCCAGGATGGCCCAGTATGCAACGAGGTTGGCGTCGATACCCGAATGCGGCTGGACGTAGGCATACGGCGAGCCGAACAAGTCGCGGGCATGCTCGGCGGCCACACTCTCGACGGTGTCGACGTTTTGGCAGCCGGCGTAGAACCGATGCCCGATGGTTCCCTCGGCGTACTTGTCCGATAGCCAGCTACCCATAGTGAGCAATACCGCGGGCGAAGCGTAGTTCTCGCTGGCGATCAGCTTGAGCGAATCACGTTGGTCGGCAAGCTCTTTGCGCGTCGCGGCGGCGATGCGGGGTTCGACGGACTCGATGACCTGCAGTGCCGCGCGGTAGGCAGTGCGCGCGGTGTCGACGTATTCGGCGCCTGGTGACGTGGTAGAGGTGGCGGTGCGGGTCGAGTCGGCTGACATGGAAACGAGACTAGTCGGGCGCCAACGCCGGCGGGATCAGCGGCTGGTCCGGCAGCCGACCGAACCGCTCGGCAAGGTCGACACCCCCCGGCAGATCGTCGGCCAATCCGGCAGCAACCGGAATCCCTCGACGTGTGTTCCGGTGTAGACGCCTCACAGCGGCGAAAACAGAAACCGCAGCGTCTGCCGGGCGCGAGCATCAATGACCAGCAGCCAGCGCGGCAGAAAAGCCGTCACTTCGTCGGCATGGCAGGCTCGTCGTGCAACATCAACACCGCGTACGGGCGGCGCCGCCGACGCTTCTGACACCGCCTCAGCACGGACGCTGGGCGGCCGGCATCTATGCGGACTTGGGGCTACGTTTCGACCGCGAGCACTGTGGCTTCCTGGCTGGGTTCCACGCGCGCGAACGCTATCGAGTCGCCCCAGCCGCCGGGCGCGCGTCCGTCCCTGCGACACTTGCACTATGCCGCGGCTTAGCGAGCCGAGCCCCTATGTGGAGTTCGACCGAAAGCAATGGCGCGCGCTTCGTATGTCGACGCCGCTGGCCCTCACCGAGGAGGAACTGATCGGGCTGCGCGGTCTGGGTGAGCAGATCGACCTGCTGGAAGTCGAAGAGGTCTACCTGCCGCTGGCCCGGCTGATTCACCTTCAGGTCGCCGCCCGCCAGCGGTTGTTCGCCGCCACCGCGGAGTTCCTCGGCGAACCTCAACAAAACCCGGACCGGCCGGTGCCGTTCATCATCGGCGTCGCCGGCAGCGTGGCGGTCGGCAAGTCGACGACCGCCCGCGTGCTGCAGGCGCTGCTGGCTCGCTGGGATCACCACCCCCGGGTGGACCTGGTGACCACCGACGGGTTCCTGTACCCGAACGCTGAGCTCGATCAGCGAAACCTCATGCACCGCAAGGGTTTTCCGGAGAGCTATAACCGCCGGGCGTTGATGCGGTTCGTGACCTCGGTCAAATCCGGTTCCGACTACGCGTGCGCGCCGGTGTATTCACACCTGAAATACGACGTCATGCCCGGGGCCAAGCACGTGGTCCGCCATCCCGACATCTTGATCCTGGAGGGCCTCAACGTATTGCAGACGGGTCCGACGCTGATGGTGTCGGACCTGTTCGACTTCTCGCTGTATGTGGACGCCCGGATCGAAGACATCGAGCAGTGGTACGTGTCGCGGTTCTTGTCGCTGCGCGGCACGGCGTTCGCCGATCCGGAATCACACTTCCACCACTACTCGGCCCTCAACGACACGAAGGCGGTCGCCGCCGCGCGCGAGATCTGGCG
>DATKEW010000332.1:0-9224 GCA_035511785.1 Mycobacterium sp. | reverse complement strand
ACACCTGGAACCGTTCGGCAGCTCGCCGCAGCGGCCAACGATCCTCAACAACACAACGGGCCAGACGCAGGCGGCCGGTTTCAGACAATGGGGCATTACGGTGGGACATGAAGACCTCCGAGGTGAGCAGTGCGTTCCTAGACAGCTCGCACTTCACTCGGAGGTCTTCGTCATGTCACTACGCCACGCCGCTACCAACGTCCATGGTCAATACAGCTAGCCCGGCACATTGGCGACGATGTTTGTCATCACGATGTCAGACACCGATTGCGGGAAGCCGCAGAACGTGACCTCCAGCAGGGCCACTGATAGCACCCGATAGTCGCGGCCGCAGCCGCCGGGCCGCATGCGCAGCGAGCTGGCGTCGGCCTTCCACTCGCCGACGTACTGCTGGCCGGCCGCGCCGTCAGCACAGTTCGTCACGGTGGTCACCAGGGTGCCGAAGGCGCGGCGCGCGGTGCCGGCGTCCCGATAGGCAGCGGCGCCCTCGGAGATCAGGCCGCCGTCGGGCGGGTCTTGAAAAGTGGTCTTGTGGAACTCCTGGACGTCGGGCCCGAACGTCTGCGTCTCGGCGAAGATGAACCGGCATTCCTGCGGGGTGTGGTCGGCCAGCGTGTCGATGTCCACGGGAGAGGTGCCGTCCATCGTGGGGATGATCGTCAGGTGCTCGCCGGCGCCGGTGATCGCCTGCATGCGTGGCTGGTCCAACAGGATCGCGTCGACATTGACACCCTGCACATCCCGATGGCCGGCGCCGAATGCCGGGACCGCCGTGCCGCCCACCACCCGGGTGCACGCCGCCGTCAGCAGCACCGCGCCACACACCAGCAGCGGCCGCGTCAATCTCGCCATCTGCCCCACCGTTTTGCACCCTTCTTGGCTCGAACCTACCCGGGCAACCCCGCGGCACACACCCCTGTTAACCGTCCTGCAACGTGGGGTCGAATACGGTTGCCGGGTGAGTGTTTTCGCAACGGCCAGCGGCGTCGGATCGTGGCCCGGCACCGCCCCGCGGCGGGCGGCCGAGGTTGTTGTCGGTGAGCTGGCGGATGCGTTGGCCCACATCGTCGAGCTGCCGGCCAGGGGAGTCGGCGCCGACATGCTCGGTCGGGCCGGCGCGCTGCTGATCGACGTGGCCATCGACACGGTGCCGCGCGGCTATCGCATCGCCCGGCCCGGCGCGGTGACACGCAGGGCCGTCAGCCTCCTCGACGAGGACATGGACGCCCTCGAGGAGGCCTGGGAGACCGCGGGCCTGCGCGGTGGCGGGCGGGTGGTCAAGGTGCAGGCTCCCGGGCCGATCACGCTGGCCGCCGGACTGGAGCTGGCCAACGGCCACCGGGCGATCACCGATGCCGGTGCCGTGCGCGACCTGGCGGCGTCGCTGGCCGAAGGCGTTGCCGCGCACCGCGCGACGCTGGCCCGCCGACTCGACACACCGGTGGTGGTTCAGTTCGACGAGCCGTCGCTGCCGGCGGCACTACGCGGAGAGCTGACCGGCGTGACCGCGCTCAGCCCGGTCGCCGCGCTCGACGAGGCGGTGGCCGGCGCGCTGCTCGACGCGTGCGCCGCGACGGTGGGCGCCGAGGTGCTGGTGCACAGCTGCGCTCCGGGGTTGCCGTGGAATCTGTTGCAGCGCAGCGCTATTGGCGCGGTATCGGTGGATGCCGGCACGTTGAGGGCAGCGGATCTGGATGGCATCGCGGCATTTGTTGAGTCGGGCCGCGCCATCATGCTCGGCGTGGTCGCCACTGGCGCCCCGGAACGGCGGCCGTCGGCAGAAGACGTGGCCGCCGCGGTTGTCGCGGTGACCGATCGGCTCGGATTCGGTCGTTCGGCGCTGCGCGATCGCATCGGCGTCACGCCGGCGTGTGGTCTGGCAACAGCGACGCCAGGGTGGGCCCGCACCGCGATCGAGCTTGCGCACCAGGCCGCCGACGCGTTCACGCAAGACCCGGACGCGATTTAGGAACGGCCCCAATACGCAATCAAAAGGTTGCATTTTGCCCCGCCGTGTGCTGAGCTAATAGGCAACCAGGAGGTTGCATATGGACACGGATCGGATTGAGAAGCGTGTGGTGCTGCGCGCGCCGCTGGACCGGGTGTGGCGGGCCATCAGCGACGCCGAGGAGTTCGGTCGCTGGTTCGGCGTCCGCTTCGACGGACCTTTTGTCGAGGGCGCCTCGATCACCGCGGCGATCGCCCCGACCACCGTCGACGATGAGGTCGCCAAACGCCAGGATGCGCACGCCGGGGTGACGAGCACCTGGCAGATCGTCGCGATCGAACCGCGGCGCCGCTTCGCCTACCGCTGGCATCCGTTCGCCATCGACCCTGGCCAGGACTACGACTCCGAGCCCACCACGCTGGTGGAGTTCACCCTGTCGGAGACCGACGACGGGGTGCTGCTCACCATCACTGAATCCGGTTTCGACGCCATCCCCGAGGCGCGCCGTTCCGCATCGTTCGAGGCCAACAGCGAAGGCTGGGCCATCCAGACCGATCTCGTGCGCAGGTACACCGAGGACGCCCGGGTATGAGCGCCCCGACAGCGGTGGCCGCGCCGCTCTACCCCTTCTTCGACGCGCTCGGAGATCCCAATCGACTGCGCATTGTCGTCCGGCTCTGCGATCTGGGTCCGAGCTCGACATCCCAGGTCATCAGCGTCATTCCGGTCACCCGGCAGGCGGCCAGCAAGCATCTGCAGCTGCTAGAGGCTGCGGGTCTGGTCACCAGCAGCCGGCGCGGTCGGGAACGCATCTGGACCGTGCAGACCGAACCACTGGCCCGGGCCAGCGACTACCTCACCCAGTTGTCGCGCCGGTGGGACGCCGCGCTGGACCGGCTGCGGGCTTTTGTAGAAGGGGCGTGACCGCTCGCCGGGCCGAGATTGCCTCCAGGGCTGCGGCGGGCGCACTGGACACAACCACCACGGCAATCTCGGCGCAAAGAGCTGGCCGGGGGCTCACAAAAGGTTTCGTCGGCGTCCTTCGATAGCCTGCCAAGGTGAGTTCGCCAGAGGATGACTCCGTCCCGCCCGAGATTCGGCGGCAATGGCGCGAGCTGGCAGACGAGGTGCGCGAACACCAGTTCCGCTACTACGTGCGCGACGCGCCGATCATCTCCGACGCGGAGTTCGACCAGCTGCTGCGCCGGCTGGCCGCACTCGAGGAGCAGCATCCCGAGTTGCGCACACCCGATTCGCCAACCCAACTCGTCGGCGGTGCGGGCTTTGCCACCGATTTCACGTCGGCCGAGCACCTGGAACGGATGCTGTCCCTGGACAACGTGTTCAGCACCGAGGAGTTCGATGTCTGGGCCGCCCGCATCCGCGCCGATGTCGGCAATGACGTGCCGTACCTGTGTGAGCTCAAGATCGACGGTGTTGCATTGGCTTTGGTCTACCGCGATGGCCGGCTGGTCCGGGCGGCGACCCGCGGCGACGGGCGCACCGGCGAGGATGTCACGCTGAATGCGCGCACCATCGACGACGTCCCCGAGCGGCTGACGTCCCGCCATGGTTATCCGATACCCGATGTCCTCGAGGTGCGCGGCGAGGTATTCTTCCGGCTCGCCGATTTCGAAGTCCTCAACGCCGCACTGGTCGAAGACGGCAAGGCGCCGTTCGCCAATCCGCGCAACAGCGCGGCGGGGTCACTTCGGCAGAAGGACCCGGCGGTCACCGCTCGCCGCAAGCTCCGGATGATCTGCCACGGGGTTGGATACACCGAGGGATTTCGGCCGGCGACCCTGCACGACGCATACCTCGCGCTGGGGGCCTGGGGCTTGCCCGTCTCCGAACACACCACCCGGGTCGAAGACGTGGCCGGCGCGCTCGAGCGCATCGCCTACTGGGGCGAGCACCGTCACGACGTGGATCACGAAATCGACGGTGTCGTCGTCAAAATCGACGATGTGGCATTGCAGCGCAGGCTGGGGTCCACCTCACGAGCGCCGCGGTGGGCGATCGCTTACAAGTACCCGCCCCAGGAGGTGCAGACCAAGCTGCTCGACATCCGGGTCAACGTCGGCCGCACCGGACGCGTCACGCCGTTCGCGTTCATGACGCCGGTGAAGGTCGCCGGATCCACGGTGGGTTTGGCCACGCTGCACAACGCCGCCGAGGTCAAGCGCAAAGGGGTGCTGATCGGCGACACCGTGGTGATTCGCAAGGCCGGCGATGTGATTCCCGAAGTGCTGGGCCCCATCGTCGACCTGCGTGACGGGTCCGAACGCGAATTCGTCATGCCCACCGACTGTCCCGAGTGCGGCACCGAGCTGGCTCCGGCCAAGGAGGGCGACGCCGACATCCGGTGTCCCAATTCCCGGTCGTGCCCGGCGCAGTTGCGAGAGCGGGTGTTTCACGTCGCCGGTCGCGGTGCGTTCGACATCGAGGGGCTGGGTTACGAGGCCGCCATTGCGCTGCTGCAGGCGCAAGTGATCGGTGACGAGGGGGATCTGTTCTCCCTCACTGAGGACGACCTGTTGCGTACCGAGTTGTTCACCACCAAGAGCGGCGCAGTGTCGGCCAACGGCAAGCGGCTGCTGGCCAATCTCGACAAGGCCAAGGCGGTGCCGCTGTGGCGAGTGTTGGTGGCGTTGTCGATCCGGCATGTCGGGCCCACGGCTGCCCGCGCGCTGGCAACCGAGTTCGGCAGCCTGGATGCGATCACGTCGGCGTCGACCGAGCAGCTGGCCGCGGTGGAGGGCGTCGGGGCGACCATTGCCGCCGCGCTCACCGAGTGGTTCACCGTTGACTGGCACCGCGTGATCGTCGACAAGTGGCGCGCGGCCGGGGTGCGGATGGCCGACGAGCGCGACGCCAGCGTGCCGCGCACCCTGGCGGGGCTGACCATCGTGGTCACCGGTTCGCTGACGGGCTTCTCGCGTGACGATGCCAAGGAGGCGATTGTGGCGCGGGGCGGCAAGGCCGCGAGCTCGGTGTCGAAGAAGACCGCCTACGTCGTCGCCGGCGACTCGCCGGGGTCCAAATACGACAAAGCCGTCGAGCTCGGGGTGCCGATCCTCGACGAGGACGGGTTTGGCCGGTTGCTCGAGGACGGACCGCCCCACGAGGCGGCCTCCGAGTAACAGATTGACCGACGTTGGGCGATCCGCGCTTGCCCATGCCGTGACCGTGCCGGTGCGTGAGCGCAGCATGAACGCCGCGATTCTGGTCAGGTGGCCCTGCCGAGCCGGCGCGGCGGTTCTATCGTGGGCGCTATGACGCAGGCCGCCGACCGCTGCGACCAGACATCACCGTGGTCGCCCCGAGAGGCCGAGTTGCTTGCCGTGACTTTGCGGCTGCTGCAGGAACACGGCTATGAGCGGTTGACGGTGGATGCCGTGGCCAGCACGGCTCGCGCCAGCAAGGCCACGGTGTACCGGCGCTGGCCGTCGAAAGCCGAATTGGTGTTGGCCGCCTTCATCGAAGGCATCCGCCAGGTCGCGGTCCCGCCGGATTCCGGCACCTTACGCGGCGATCTGCTGCGTCTCGGAGAGGTTGTCTGCGAGCAGGCTCGCCAGCACGCCGGCACCATTCGCGCGGTGCTTGTCGAGGTGTCGCGATACCCTGCCCTCAACGAAGCCATGCAGCATCAATTCCTCGATCAGCGCAAGGCGCTGGTAGAGCACATACTGTGTCAGGCCGTGGAACGGGGTGAGATCGCCGATGCCGCCATCACCGACGAACTCTGGGACTTGTTGCCGGGATACCTCATATTCCGGTCGATCATCCCTGGCCGGCCGCCCACTCGCGAGACCGTGGAAGCGCTCGTCGACAACTTCATCGTCCCCGGCCTCACCCGATGCCGATAGGCGGCCTTCAACCGGCACCGGACCGCCGATCACCATCGGGGCGACAAGCATACGCCCACGTCTGTTGTGCAGTACTGATCAGTACCGTACTGTCATAGCCGACGGTCGCGCTCGAAGCGTTGGACGGCCACCCTCGCCCGAGCGTGATTGTGTCGCCGATCATCGAGAGGCGAACGCGTGAGCAGGATTTCGGTTACGTCCCTCGTCAAACGAGGGTGGATGCTGCTAGTCGCGGTGCTCATCGTCACGATCACCGGAGTGGCCATCTATCGTCTGCACGGAATCTTCGGCTCGCATTCCAGCGTCTCGGCCAATAGCGGCCTCGCCAATGAGATCGTGCCGTTCAACCCCAAACAGGTGGTTCTCGAGGTCTTCGGCGCACCGGGTGCAGTGGCGACCATCGACTACCTGGATGTCTACGCGCAGCCACAGCAAGTCAAAAACGTCCCGCTCCCTTGGTCGTACACGATCACCACTACGGAACCCGCTGTCGTGGGCAACGTGGTGGCGCAGGGCAACGGAGACACCATCGGCTGCCGCATCACCGTCAATGGTGAAGTCAAGGACGAACGCACCGTCAATAAAGTCGACGCCTACACCTTCTGTCTGGATAAGTCTGGATGAGTAACGATCAGCAGTCACCGCCCCGTGTACCCCGCACCATCCGTCGGCTTTCGCTGCCGATCCTGCTGTTCTGGGTGGCGCTCGCCGCCATAACGAACGTTGCGGTGCCGCAGCTGGAAGATGTTGGCAAAACACACAATGTGGCGCTGAACTCCCCCGACGCGCCGTCGCTGAAGGCGACCAAGCACATCGGTCAAAAGTTTCAGGAGTTCGATACCGACAGCCAGGCGATGATCGTCCTGGAAGGCGATAAGCCGCTCGGCGCGGATGCCCACCGCTTTTACGACACGATGATCCGCAAGCTCGAGCAGGACAAGAAGCACGTCGAGCACGTCCAGGACTTCTGGGGTGACACCCTGACCGCGGCGGGTTCGCAGAGCGCGGACGGCAAGGCCGCGTATGTTCAGGTGTTTCTCGCGGGTAACCAAGGCTCGGCGTTGGCGAACGAATCCGTCGGGGCCGTTCGCGAGATCGTTGAGCACACGCAACCGCCGCCGGGCGTCAAAACTTATGTGACCGGCGCGGCGCCGCTCATCTCCGATCAATTCGACATCGGCAGCAAGGGAACCGCGAAGGTCACCACGATCACCATCGGGGTGATTGCGGTGATGTTGTTTTTCGTCTACCGTTCCGTCCTCACCACGCTTCTGGTGCTCTTCACGGTCCTTATCGAGATGTCGGCGGCCCGGGGGCTCGTCGCCTTCCTCGGAAGTGAGGGAGTAATCGGGTTATCGACGTACGCGACGAATCTGCTCACGCTGCTGGTGATCGCCGCCGGAACGGATTACGCGATATTTTTTGTCGGCCGGTACCAAGAAGCGCGGAGTGCCGGAGAGGACAAGGAAACAGCTTTTTACACGATGTATCGCGGGACGGCTCACATTGTCTTGGGTTCCGGTCTGACCGTTGCCGGTGCGGTGTTTTGTCTGAGCTTCACCCGCCTGCCGTATTTCCAAAGCCTGGGAATTCCCGCCGCACTGGGTATCCTCGTCGCGCTTACCGCCTCGCTTACCCTGGGCCCGGCTGTGCTTACCTTGGGTGCCTTAGTTGGCATCTTCGAACCCAAGCGTGCGATGAGAACCCGCGGATGGCGGCGGATCGGCACCGCCATCGTCCGGTGGCCCGGCCCCGTTCTCGCAGCGGCATGCGCCTTGGCCCTCGTGGGCCTGATCGCGTTGCCCGGATACAAGACGAGTTACGACACTCGCCCGTACATGCCCGCCGACGCGCCGGCCAATGTCGGTTACACGGCCGCCGAGCGGCATTTTTCGCGCGCCCGGCTAGAGCCGGAATTGCTCATGGTCGAAACGGATCACGACATGCGTAACCCGGCCGACATGCTTGTCCTGGACCGGGTGGCCAAGTCGGTGTTTCACGTGCCGGGCGTCGCCCAGGTGCAGACGATCACCAGGCCCCTGGGAACCCCGCTCGACCACAGCTCGCTCGCCTTTGTGGTCAGCAATCAGAGCGCCACCCAGCAGGAAAACCTGCAATACCAGCGAGATCGCGCGGACGACCTGCTCAAGCAGGCCGGCGAACTATCGAAGACGATCAACATCTTGAAGCAGCAGTACGTCCTGCAGCAGCAGCTCGCCGACTCCACCCACAGCGAGGCGCAAAGCTTTCACGACACGATCGCCGTGATCCACGACGTGCGCGACAAGATCGCGAATTTCGACGATTTCTTCCGGCCGATTCGTAGCTATTTCTATTGGGAGAAGCATTGCTTCGACATCCCTGCCTGCTTTGCGCTCAGGTCCGTCGAGGACGCACTCGACAGTGTCGACCAGCTGAGTGAAAAATTCGAGGACCTCACGGCCACCCTGGACAAGCTCGACGCGCTGCAGCCGAAACTGGTGGCGCTGATACCGCCCCAGATCGACATCCAGGAGACGAATCGCCAACTGACCTTGGATAGCCACGCCACCCAGTCCGGTATTTACGACCAGACGGCGGCCGCGATCGACAACGCGACGGCGCTGGGGCGAGCCTTCGACGCCGCGAAGAACGACGACAGCTTCTACCTACCTCCCGAGGTTTTCAACAACCCCGATTTCAAGCGCGGGCTGAAACTGTTCCTCTCGCCTGACGGCAAGGCCGTTCGCATGATCGTCACCCATGAAGGCGATCCCGCGACCCCCGAGGGCATCTCGCATGTCGACCCGATCATCAAGGCCGCGCACGAGGCCTTGAAGGGCACGCCGATGGCCGGCGCCAAGATCTACGTCGGCGGCACCGCGGCGACATACAAGGACATCCAAGACGGCGCCAAGTACGACCTGATGATCGTGGCTCTCGCCGCACTTGGCCTCATCCTGCTGATCATGATGATCATCACGCGAAGCCTGATCGCCGCGCTGGTCATCGTGGGCACCGTGGCCCTCTCGTTGGGCGCCTCCTTCGGGCTATCCGTGCTGGTTTGGCAGTACATCTTCGGCATCCAGCTGTATTGGGTCGTGCTTGCGCTGGCCGTGATCCTGTTGCTGGCCGTGGGATCCGACTACAACCTGCTGTTGATCTCCCGATTCAAGGAAGAAATCCATGCCGGCCTGAAGACCGGCATCATCCGCGCGATGGCCGGGTCCGGCTCGGTGGTCACCTCCGCCGGCATCGTTTTCGCGGTCACCATGTGCGCGTTCGTTTTCAGCGGTTTTCAGGTTCTCGGTCAGATCGGGACCACCATCGGCCTCGGGTTGTTGTTCGACACGCTGATCGTGCGGTCATTCATGACACCTTCCGTCGCAACGCTTCTCGGGCGCTGGTTCTGGTGGCCCCAACGGGTG
>DATKEW010000331.1:0-11328 GCA_035511785.1 Mycobacterium sp. | reverse complement strand
GGCGCTTAAGGCAGTCGCCGCTCGACTTCGAACGCCAGACACAGCTCGGCGATGTCTCTGGGTCGGGAGAGTGATCGGTCGGTCAATTCCTCGATACGGTGCAGCCGGTGCCGCACGGTGTTGGGATGACAGAAGATCTTTGCCGCGGTGTCGTTCGCAGAGCCGCCGGCTTCGAGCCAGGCCTGGAACGTGTCGAGCAACACCGTGCCTTCCTCGGCGGGCAGCTCCTTCAGTTGCCCTAGTACTGACGCCCTGATCTTCGTCATGACCTCCGGGGCGCTGACCGCCGCGACGGCAAGCGGGGCGTCGTCGAAGAAAGTAACGAGCGAGTCGGGCGACGGTTTTCCGGCGAGCGCGAGCCGAGCGAATCGCAGCGCGTCGCTGGTGTCGGACAGCTCGTGAAACGGCGGGCTGATCCCGACTCGGGCGGTCGCGGCATCTCGGAGCACCTCGATAACCGTGCCCAGGGTTTCTGAGGTCGCGGGGCCCCTCAGGTGGACGATGCCGACCTGTAAGTCGGGCAGCAGCCGCCACGCCGATCGAATGTCACGAACGGACAGCTTATTTTCGATTTTCGGCAATCCCAGCTTTCCGATCGCGGGCAGCTCCGCTGCTACGACGACGTAGGGTCCCGAGGTGGGTAGCCGCAGCAAATCGGCTGCTTCCCAAAGGCTTTGACTGTCGGTGATCCGGTGGGCCAAGAGCGCTTCGACCAACGCCGATCGTTCTTCCTCCCGCTCCAGAATCTGGGTGGTCAGCTGTTGGCGGTAGGCGCCGGCCATCGCCTGCGTGAAGGTGTCTTGCGCAAGGAAGACCCGTGCGGTGGCATCCAGGATCGAGTCGGTGGGTATGGCCGCTGCGCGCGCGGTGGTGAGGGTTTCCTCCCACATGAATCGGAAACCGATTCGATAGGCGGTCATCACCGCCGGCAGTGGCACACCGGCGAGCGCGCGGGCGGTTCCGGTGTGCTCGGCGGGCGAGACGTCGACGTCGGCGTCCCCGGCGAGCGAGTCGAAGATGAACGTCACGTTCGCCACGCAACTCTCGGCTACTTGTTCCGTCGTGACGACTGTCCCGTCGCGGTATGCGTCGATCTCGCGGCAGAGCAAATCCGCCATCGCCTTTCCCAATCCCGGGGCGCGCGCGAGCATGAGTTTGCCCAGGTTGGTGACATGCGGATCGGGTGTTGCGCCATGCCGGGAGCCGGCGGGGTAGGGCGGGGCGCTCATACCCGAAACCTTATGCCCGGGCACAGGCGGATGGGAGCGCTCGCGTTGTTCACGGGGATCCGCGAAAGGGGCGCGACATTGTGCGCATCGATATGGACAAGGGGCGGGGCTTCTAGCAGGCTCGAGTTGGCCTGGTAGAGCGGAACCGAAGGCGGGTGGAGCTTATGAGTCTTGATTTTTCGACCGAGTCAATCGTCCGTACGCTCGGCGAACTCCGAGAGGGAACGGCATGAACCGGCCCGTGGAGACCTACCACTGGCCATCCCTGATGGTGGACCAATGGACGGCCACACGCGACACCTTGCACATGTGGACCCAGATCGTCGGCAAGATTCGCCTGGTTCACATGCCGCTGGTGAATCACTGGTGGCAGGTGACGTTGTATGTGAGTCCACGGGGATTGACCACCGGCGCGGTTCCGTACCGGGATGCGGTGTTCGACATGGAATTCGACTTCGTCAGGCATGAGCTTGTGATCCGGCGTAGTGACGGGGGTCAACAGGCGGTGCCGTTGGCGGCCAAACCGGTCGCCGAATTTTACGGCCAGACGCTCTCGGCGCTGGACAGCCTGGGCATTGAATCGCACATCGTCGGCACGCCCAACGAGGTGGAGCCCGCTATCCCGTTCGCTGAGGACTACCAACACGCCGAATACGATCCGGTTGCGGCGCACGCGTTTTGGCAGCAGCTGGTGCAGGCGCACCGCGTCATGACCAACTTCCGCGCGGCGTTCGTCGGAAAGGCCAGCCCGGTCCAATTCTTCTGGGGTGCTTTGGATTTAGCCTGTACCCGATTTTCCGGGCGGCCGGCTCCCCTGCATCCGGGAGGGGCCCCTAACTGCCCGGATTGGGTGATGGCTGAGGGATACTCACGCGAACTCAGCAGCTGCGGCTTCTGGCCCGGAGGCGGCAAAGAGGGCGCGTACTACTCCTACGCATACCCGGAGCCGGAAGGTTTCTCCGCCCACCGCGTCGAGCCAGACGCCGCCTACTACAGCGACGACCTCAAAGAATTCGTGCTGCCGTATGAAGCCGTGCGTACCGCCGATGACAGCGATCGCGCGGTAGCCCGGTTCTTGCAGACCACGTACGAGGCGGCCGCCGAACTCGGCCGCTGGGATCGCGGCGCGCTTGAAGACGACCCGAACCGCCTGCTCCCGCTGTATTCGCGCCACGGCTAGCGCGCGTGCCAATTCCTCAATGCATGGTTTACGGCCAAATCCGCAGGGCGTGCGGCAAACCCACACGTTTGCATAGTTGACGCCAAGGATGCCCGGTTCTTGCGCTGACCAGTGCGTTTACCAGGCCGCCGTTCAGCGACCGGGTTGCGACGATCTGTGGGCGGTCACACCAAAGCCGCCAGGCTGTTGTGCCCGAAGACATTGTTGTTCGAGGTCGCTGCGAGGAAGATTGGAAACCCGCAGAGACCCAAGCATCTCATTCCCGGAGGCACACCGTGACCGCCCTGAGCACCAACCTCGTCGCTTCGAAAGATCGCCAACCCGACCGCATCGCGCTGCGCTGCGACGATCTCCAATTCACTTTTGCTGAGTTCGACGACGCGGCCGCGCGCGTGGCGAGGCTGCTGGAGCGGGCCGGAGTCGAGCCGGGCGATCGGGTAGGGCTGATGCTGCCCAACACGCCCGCATTCGCCATCGCGTTCTACGGAATCATGTATCGGGGCGCCGTCGCCGTCCCGATGAACCCGCTGCTGAAGGCACGTGAGGTGTCCTACTACCTGGCCAACAGCGGCGCCAAGGCGTTGTTCGCGACGCCGGCCTTCGCTGACGAGGCCACGGCCGGCGCCACAGAGGTGGGCGCACGGTGCTGGCTCGTCGACGACGCCGGGCTGGCCAAGCTGATCGCCGACCTGCCCCGCCAGGACGTCCCGGTGGAACGTGGTTACGACGACGTCGCGGTCATCCTGCACACCTCCGGGACGACCGGTAAGCCCAAGGGCGCCATGCTCACGCATGGCAATTTGGGCCGCAACGCTGAGGTCGCCGTCCGCACCCTCGCGGAGACCGGGCCGGACGACGTGGTGATGGGTTGCTTGCCCCTGTTTCACGTCTTCGGTCTGACCTGCGGGCTAAACAGTTCGGTCCTCTCGGGTGCGATGTTGACGCTCATCCCTCGGTTCGACCCGCGCAAGGCGCTTGAGGTGATCGAGCGTGACGCCGTCACGGTGTTCGAGGGGGTGCCGACCATGTATTCGGCGCTGCTCAGCGTGGCCGACGAGGGCGCACGGGAGGCGACGCGGAGTCTGCGGACCTGTGTCTCTGGTGGCGCGGCGCTGCCCGTCCAGGTTCTCACCGACTTCGAAAAGACTTTTGGCTGTACGGTTCTCGAGGGCTACGGGCTCTCCGAGAGTTCTCCGGCGGCCGCGTTCAATCATCCGAATCGGCCCCGCAAGGCGGGCTCGATCGGCACCCCGATCGAGGGTGTGGAGATGCGGGTGGTCGACCTGGACGGAGTTGAGGTTCCGCAGGGGGAGGTAGGCGAGATCCAGATCCGCGGCCACAACGTGATGAAGGGCTACTGGAACCTCCCCGACGCCACCAAGGCGACGATCACGCCCGACGGCTGGCTGAATACCGGCGACGTCGGACGCGTCGACGAAGACGGCTATTTCTACATCGTCGACCGGACCAAGGACATGATCATCCGCGGCGGGTACAACGTCTACCCCCGCGAGATCGAGGAGGTGCTCTACGAGCATCCGGCGGTGGCCGAAGCCGCCGTCATCGGTATCCCGCACGACTCCCTGGGCGAGGAGGTCGGCGCCGCAGTCGCGCTCAAGAAGGGCGCCGCGATCACGGCCGACGAGCTGCGCGACTACGTCAAGGAGCGGGTGGCCGCTTACAAGTATCCACGCCTGGTTTGGCTGGTCGACGAATTGCCCAAGGGTCCCACAGGCAAAGTCCAGAAGCGCGACATCACCGTTCCGGCGAAGGAAAGCACCAGATAACCATGGCAAAACCCGCGAATCCGCCGACCAAAGCAGCCGATGAGCTCGCTGCACCGCTTGACCTGCTACTTACCAGCGCAACCAAGCCATTCGCCAGCCGAATGATGCCGAACGCCACGTGGGCCCGCTTCGGTGCCAATCTCGCCCAACACCCCGGTGCCGTGGCCGACCGGGTTGGCACGCTTACTCGTGAACTCGGCGCTATTGCTGCGGGCAAGTCTCACCGCGCTCCGGAACGGGCCGATAAGCGTTTCAGTGACCCCGCCTGGGAGCAGAACCCGCTGTTGCACAGAATCATGCAGGCCTATCTGGCGGGTTCCGAGACCGCCGAAGGGTTGCTTGCCGACGCCCACTTGGATTGGCGCGACAACGAGAGGATGCAGTTCGTCATAGACAACTTGGTGGAGGGCCTGGCGCCGAGCAACAACCCGCTGATCAGTCCGCTGGGCTGGAAGGCGCTGATCGACACCGGCGGTCTGAGCGCAATACGGGGGGTGCGGGCCTTTGCCCGAGACATGCTTTCGAAGCCTCGGGTGCCGGCGATGGTCGAGCCCGACGCCTTTGTGGTCGGGGAGAACCTGGCCATCACCAAGGGGGCGGTGGTGTTGCAAACCCCGGTGTTCGAGCTGATTCAGTACGCCCCGCAGACCCCGAAGGTACGCACTATTTCATTGCTCATGGTGCCGCCGGTGATCAACAAGTTCTACATCATAGATATCGCGCCCGGGCGCAGCATGATCGAGTACTTTGTCCAGCAGGGCCAGCAAGTCTTCGCAATTTCGTGGCGCAATCCGCAAGCGCGCCATCACGATTGGGGATTCGACACCTACGGCGCGGCGATCGTGGACGCAATGGACGCGGTGCAGAAGATCACCGGGACCGACAGCACGCACCTGTTGGCCACCTGCTCGGGCGGCATCCTCGCGGCGATGACGGCGGCTCATCTCGCCGAGATCGGCGAGGGTGATCGGGTCGCGGGCCTTAACCTGGCGGTCACCGTGCTGGATGAGACCCGGGCCGGTTTCGCGGCCGCGGCGATGAGCGACCGCGCCGCACAGGCGGCGATTCGGGTTTCGGCCAGGAAGGGCTACCTCGACGGGCGCGACATGGCGGAGATGTTCGCGTGGCTGCGGCCCACCGATTTGGTATGGCGGTACGTGGTGAACAATTACGTGCAGGGCCGCGAGCCGGCGCCTTTCGATGTGTTGTTCTGGAACGCCGACACCACCCGGATGGCTGCCTCGCTGCACCGCGACCTGGTGCTGATGGGGCTGCAGAACGCGCTGGTCACCCCGGGCGGGGTCAACATGCTGGGCAGCCCGGTCGACCTGGCCAAGATCACCGCCGACGCCTACGTCGTCGGTGGCATCGCCGACCACATCTGCCCGTGGCAGGCCACCTATCGCAGCGCGCACCTGCTGGGCAGCAAGGCCAACCGCTACGTGTTGTCCACCAACGGCCACATCGCGGCGCTGGTCAACCCGCCCGGCAACCCCAAGGCGTCGTACTGGACCGGTCCGGTTGACGCCGAGGATCCCCAAGAGTGGCTAGACTCTGCGCAGAAGTTCGCTGATTCCTGGTGGCCGGACTACGTGGGCTGGCTGGCAGAGCGCAGCGGCCCCGAGGTCGACGCTCCGAAGACTCTTGGCGGAGGCGACCTGCCGCCGCTGGGCCCCGCCCCGGGCAGCTATGTGATGGAGAGGTGAGTGCTGATGAGTAACCCAGCCCGGAGGACCCTCCGAGTGATACCGGCAAGCACGATTGGCGAGGAGCGCTACGTCACCGCCGGCGGCCAGCGGATCCGGGTCAACGTGCGCCACGGAACCGGTGTGCCTCTGGTGCTGTGCAACGGCATCGGCGCCAGCCTGGAAGTGCTCGATCCGCTGGTGGAGCAGTTGGACCCGGATTTCACCGTCGTCAGATTCGACGTCCCCGGGACCGGGGGATCACCCACATCCCTCGCCCCTTACGGGTTCCCGTATCTGGCCTGGGTATTGGGCCGGGTGCTCTCCAAGCTGGAAATGGGAGTGGTGGATGTGCTCGGGCTGTCCTGGGGCGGCGCCCTTGCGCAGCAGTTCGCCTTCCAGAACCCGCGCCGATGCCGGCGACTGGTGCTGGTGGCCACCGGTACCGGCGCGCTGATGGTGCCGGCCCACCCACGCGTTCTGGCGAAAATGCTTACCCCGCGCAGGTTCTCGGATCCCGACTACGCTGCCTCCATCGCCGGCGACCTCTACGGCGGTACCGTCCGCGCCCACGGCGAGGACGTCGCGCGATTGTTCGTGCGGCAACTGCACGCAGGGTCAAGGATCGGCTACCTGCACCAGCTGCTCGCGGGTGCGATCTGGACCAGCCTGTTCGGGCTGCCCGCGGTGCGGCAGGAGACGTTGATCGTGGCGGGCACCGATGACCCGATCGTCCCCGTGGCAAACGCGCACATCATGAATGCGTTGCTGCCGCACTCGCGCCTGCACCTGCATTCCGGAGGGCATATCGACCTCGTACACAACGCGGCCGAACTCGCTCCCGTCGTCGAGAAATTCCTGCTCGAGCCCGGACAACGCGCCTAAGCGCACCGCCATTCAACGCGTCGACACATCGGATTTCTACTCCTTCGGCTGTTACCCTGTGCGACGCTGCACCGCGTGATCGAAACCTTCCTACAGACGCCCGGAGAATGACCATGACAACGATGCCAAAACCATTCAGCTCGTTTGAGACACGAGGCGCCAAGGACGCCGATCCAGCCACCGCCTCGCTCGTCGAGGACATCGGCCTTGCCCGGGGGACGGACTACTTCCTGATGAGGGATCAGCTGACCGACCAGGAAAAGGAGATCTTCGCCAAGGTCCGGGCGTTCGGCGAGGCCGAGATCCTGCCGGTCGTCAACGACTACTGGGAACGCGGTGAGTTTCCGTTCGAGCTTCTCCCGAAACTTGCTGCGCTGAACATTGTCGGCGACTACAACCTGGGCGCCTACGGGTGCACACCGATGAGCGCCGTCGCCAACGGACTCGTCAATTACGAGCTGTCTCGCATCGACGGGAGCATATCCACGTTCTTCGGCGTGCACGTCGGGCTGGCGATGCAGTCGATCAACATCCTCGGTTCCGAGGAACAGCGGGAACACTACCTACCGGCGATGGCGCGCCTGGAAAGGATCGGCGCGTTCGCCCTGAGCGAGCCCGAGCACGGCTCCGACGCCGTCATCCTCGAGGCCACCGCTGAGCGCCAGGGCGATGAATGGGTGCTCAACGGGCGCAAGCGCTGGCCGGGCAACGCCGTGTGGTGCGACATCATCGTCGTATACGCCCGCGACACCGCGGACAACCAAGTCAAGGCGTTCGTCGTGGAGAAGGACAACCCCGGATACGCGGCGACCAAGATCGGCGGCAAGATGTCGCTGCGGATGGTACAGAACGCGGACATCATCCTCACCAATTGCCGCGTGTCCGAAGATGCCCGGCTGCAGAACTGCAACAATTTCAAGGACGTTGGCAAGGTGCTCGCTGGCACCCGCAATTTCGTCGCATGGGCCGGAACCGGGAACGCCGTTGCGGCCTACGACATCGCGCTGAACTACGCCTCGCGGCGCAAGCAGTTCGGCAGGCCAATCGCCAGGAACCAGATGATCCAATCGATGCTGGTGGAGATGCTCGGCGACCTCACCGCGATGCAGCTCTATAGCATCCGTCTGGGCCGGCTCATCGATGAGGGCAAGGTCGAAGAGACGATGGCCGCGCTCGCCAAGTACTACTGCACGGTCAAGGGCCGCAACGTGTGTCGACTGGCCCGCGACGTATTGGGCGGCAACGGTGTCTTGCTCGACTTCCATGTCATGCGCCACCTGTGCGACATGGAAGCCCTGGTCACCTACGAAGGAACCGCTGAGATCCAGTCCCTCATCGTCGGCCGGCACATCACCGGGCAGAGCGCGTTCGCCTGACCACGCACCCCAGGCCAGGTACCCACACCCGGTGCCCGGGCGGGTGGGAAATGGGCAGCCGCCTTCAACGACAATCGCGACGGCACCGGCACGATCGCGACCGCCATCTCGCGCGGCAGCGCGATGATCAGGGTCTTGAATACTTGCTCGCGGGGCGATGTCGCCGGAATCCGATAGGTCGCTGATGACCTCGAATCGCAAGTCTCGTGCGGCACACCCGCTTTGACTAGCGTTGCCAGAGCCGGCGTTGCAGCGCCGGCCACGTTACGGTTGGGTGTACCCCGGCGGGTTGACGCTGTCCACCCAGAAGTCGACGCCCAGCTGCGAGCCCGGCACGCAGTCGTACACCGACAAGTCTTTGACGCCGGACTCGACGAGCACGTCCTCACACAGCAGCGTGTTGCCGGTGTACTCGCGGGCGGGCTTGTTGAGGATGACGTAGGCCGCATCGGCGTACACCTCGGGCTTGCGCGCCCGCCCCATCGCCTCGTCACCGCCGAGCAGATTCTGCACCGCGGCGGTGGCCACCATCGTGCGTGGCCATAGCGTGTTCGACGCGATGCCCACGTCGCGCAGCTCTTCGGCCATCCCGAGGGCGCACAGCGTCATGCCGAACTTGGCCATCATGTAAGCCGTCGGCTTCAACCATTCCTTGCCGAGCAGCACCGGCGGCGAGAGCGTCAGGATGTGCGGGTTTTCCCGGCCCGTCATATGGGGAATGCACGCCCGCGACACCGCGTACGTGCCGCGCACCTGGATTCCGTTCATCAGGTCGAACCGCTTCATCGGCACCTCGGTGATGGACCCCAGGTTGATCGCCGAGGCGTTGTTCACACAGATGTCGATGCCGCCGAACTGCTCGACGGTCTTGGCCACCGCGGACTCCACGGATTCGGGGTCGCGGACATCTCCGACGATCGGCAGCGCCTGTCCGCCCGCTTCCTCGAGCTCTTTGGCCGCGGTGAACACGGTTCCCGGTAGCTTCGGGTGCGGCTCGGCGGTCTTGGCGATCAGGGCGATGTTGGCGCCGTCTTGCGCGGCCCGTTTGGCGATCCCAAGGCCGATGCCGCGACTGGCGCCAGAGATGAACATGGTTTTGCCGTTAAGAGACATGGCGTCACACTAACGCCCTGCTAAAACCGGCTGAGTCGGGGGATCGCACGGGCTGATTTCGGAGGGCCCGGAAATAGCAGGTCGGCTACTGCTGTTAAACCTGTCGGTTTCTGATGCACGCGCGGCTATACCGGGCAGACACTGTCGGGAGCAGCCTTTAGATTGGGAGGAGCAGTCTGGTGTCAACGGCGACGAGCCTATTGGACGACGAGCAGTTGACTCGCTTTCTTGCGAGTCCGGTGCCGTTTTCGGTGCTGCCCGGCGACACCGCAGCAGAAGGGACCGTGTTAATCAAGATGGCCTACCTCAACGGCGCGACAGGGTCAGAAGTTCCCGAACCCGGGCCTCATGAAGAGACCGACGCGCAATTGACGGCGCGTTTCGAACGCGACGCGATTCCCCTGCTCGACCAGCTCTACGGCGGCGCTCTGCGCATGACTCGCAATCCAGCCGACGCCGAGGACCTTCTGCAAGAAACCATGGTGAAGGCCTACGCGGGATTTCGCTCCTTCAGGGCCGGCACCAACCTCAAGGCCTGGCTGTACCGGATCCTGACCAACACCTACATCAACAGCTATCGCAAAAAGCAGCGCCAGCCTGCGGAGTATCCGACCGAAGAGATCACCGATTGGCAGCTGGCGTCCAACGCCGAGCATTCCTCCACCGGGTTGCGCTCGGCCGAGGTCGAAGCCCTCGAGGCGCTCCCGGACACCGAGATCAAAACGGCGCTGCAGGCGTTACCGGAAGAGTTCCGGATGGCCGTCTACTACGCCGACGTCGAAGGTTTCCCGTACAAGGAGATCGCCGAGATCATGGACACGCCGATCGGGACGGTAATGTCTCGGCTGCACCGCGGCAGGCGTCAGTTGCGTGATCTGCTGGCCGACGTGGCCAAGGAGCGAGGGTTTATCCGCGGTCAGCAGGCGCACGAGGAGGTGCCGTCATGAGCGAGTTTTCCGGCCCTGTTGAGCCGCGCCCCGATGACGATTCCCACGGAGGCCTCGGTTGTGCGGAAGTGATCGCCGAGGTATGGACGCTGCTCGACGGCGAATGCACGCCACAGACCAAGGAGCGGCTGCGTCAGCATCTGGAGGCGTGCCCTGGATGCTTCAAGCATTACGGGCTCGAGGAGCGGATCAAGGCATTGATTGCGACGAAATGCCGGGGCGAAAAGGCCCCCGAGGCCCTGAAGGAACGCCTCCGCCTGGAGATCCGCCGGACCACCATCATCCGGAGCGCGGATTAGCGCGCTGGCCCTGACTACGAGTTTGGCCGTTTGCCGTGGTTGGCTTTGCTGTACTTGCGGTCGCGCTTCTTACGGCCACGCTTGGCCATCTTCTCGAACCTCCGTGTTGCTCAGATAACGGGCGCTCGGCGCCCGTCAGATCGTCGCCCAGTCTCTCACGGGACGTGCCACGCGGTGTCAACAGCCCGCGCGCCACGGTCCCGAGCGGTCTTGTGGTTCGATATACATGAGCCTGGCAGAAGCTTGATAACCAGCAGCCGGCATGCGCCAGTGGCCGAAACGAGTGGGGTGAAGATGGCCGAGGATGTTCGCGCCGAGATCGTGGCCAGCGTGCTTGAAGTCGTTGTGAACGAGGGTGACCAGATCGGCAAGGGCGACGTCGTGGTGCTGCTGGAGTCGATGAAGATGGAGATCCCCGTCCTGGCCGAGGTCGACGGGACGGTCAGCAAGGTCAGCGTGTCGGTGGGCGACGTCATTCAGGCGGGCGACCTCATCGCCGTGATCAGCTAGCCGTTGGACCCTTCAGACCTACCGCCGGGGAACGACTCGGGAGTCATTGATGTCCACTCTCGGTGACCTGCTTGCCGAGCACACCATGCTCCCCGGCAACGCGGTGGACCACCTGCACGCGGTGGTCGGGGAGTGGCAGCTGCTGGCCGACCTGTCGTTCGCCGACTACCTGATGTGGGTTTGCCGCGACGACGGCGTTCTGGTGTGTGTGGCGCAGTGCCGGCCGACGACCGCGCCCACGGTTCTGCAGACCGATGCGGTGGGCAGCGTGGTGGCCGCCGATCGGTTGGCGCTCATCGCCGAGACCTTCGCCTCCG
>DATKEW010000330.1:0-3283 GCA_035511785.1 Mycobacterium sp. | reverse complement strand
GTCATCGAGCAGCTGGCGGGTCAGGGTAACCGTGTCTAAGCTGCTCAGGAGATTTCGAGCCTCGGCAATCGCCTGAGGTCCGTTTTGCGCGACTGCTCGGATCAGTTCGGTACGGGCCAGGGCCGCTGTGAAAAGATCGTCCCGATCTCGCTCGTTTAAAAAGGATTGCAGCGACGGCGACTCTTTCTCAGCGACAACGAGTTTGACCAGCGCCGAGGTATCCATGTAGATCCGCATCTGGCTAGCGTTCGTCACTTCGCAATTCGTCGAGGGCCACCGATCCGCTCTGCGGGTATGCGCTCGGGTGTAGGTCGACGACCTTTAAACGGCGATTGGCCTTGACGACTTCCCCTGCGCTGATGAGGTCCTGCCAGGGATCGCCCGAGATCGGTACGAGGCGCGCGACCGGATGGCCGCGGTCGGTGATCTCGATGGACTCCCCCGCCGCTACTTCCTCGAGATACCTGCTGGCGTTCTGACGGAGCTCACGCACCCCAATAGTCTTCATGTGCTACACTGTAGCACAGAAACGCCGGCCACTGCCGCTCCTCAGTTAGCCCATACCCGTCGCCCGCGCCGCGTCGGTGATGGTTTGGCACTGGGCGCACCAGCCCTCCATCACTACTCCCCAGCGAGAATACGACGCATTGAAATATGCAGCTTCACCGGTAAACCACTCCGTTTCCGCTATCGCCTTGCATGCCAACATATTCCAGCGTCGGACGGCGTGCCGATGACTGATAGGCGACCGGTTAGGGGCTGGTCGTGACTTTGGCCTCGGCGTCGCCTGGCTTCCACGTGATCGTCCCGTGCTCGAAGGTCGACTTCTTCTGACCGTCGGGCGTGTCGGCCTCGTCACTGGTCGGATACCCGAGCTGGCCCTGCCAACCGCCGAGCGCGATCCACGCGTCGCGGATCTTGCCCCATACGACGTAGGCCGCTGTCTTGTAAATGATCACGCCGCCATCGAAAGGTTGCCAAATGCCGCCGTCCGGGTTCGACACCTGTTCGTGCGTCGGCGCTCCCAGGTCTTTCTTTGCGGCGTCGGATAGGGACTCGTATTTCGCGAGAATGGGTCCCGAGACCGTGTACGCCGTGCCCTTGGCACCCGTCATCTGCGTGGTACTCGGGGCCACGCTCGAACCGGTGGGTGCAGCCGCCCCCGGGGTAGCCGATGACGTCACGGACGTCGTGGCTGAAGTAGTCGTTTCGCCGGATTTGGTCGCGTGGTTGCACCCTGCACCGATCAGCGCGAACCCCGCAATCGCCGCAGAGAATACTGCTGTTCGTTTTGTTATCGCACGCATCACATTTCCTCTCGAATTGGGTAGGACGTCGACGCCGACGCACCCAAACGGGGATGCTATGCGCGTTCGCCACCGTCCAGCAAGAAATCACACAGCTCTCGCCGAGGAGCCGCGGGTGCCATAGCGGCCGTGGCTTTCCGCCTGTCCAGATTGCAGCAGTGGCAAAGCCGTGTGTTTGTCACGTCGGTATCAGCCTCAACGTCGTCGCTGCTGCTGCGTCCGACACCATCTGTTCGACGGTGTCGTGACCGTAGTGCCCGTACTTAGCGCGGTAGGCGTTGTCGATTCCGAGGCGCAGCTCGGCCGAGCCCTCAGCGACGTCGGTGACGGCGACGGCAACATCCACATCCGAAACGCGAATTCGGGCTCGGTGCGAGCGCTGCACCTGGCCGAACCACCCGCTCGGTCGTCGGTACCAGGTTCGGACGAAAACGTCTCTACCGACACAGACGACCCAAATCGGCACCCAGCGGTGCATGGTTCCATCTAAACGCTGAACGGCGATCTCGAGTTCGGCGGAAGCATCGAGTCGCCGCAACTGCCCTGGGGACCACATAGACGTCATGACACGGTGCTCTTTTCGTTGTCCGGGCGGGTCAGCGTGCCGCGGTACTTGATCGGACGTCGCCGTGACCAGATCCACCATCGGCTTGATCGGCCTGGGACGCCGACCTAGCTACTAGGACCTGAAGAAGGGTTCGCCGGTCTGGCAGTGGGGTGCGCGCCTGGGTTTTGGTGGGTGCTGGTTTGGGGGTGGTGCGGTTTTCATGCGGCCAGGGTGCTGATCTTGACCAGGTTGTGGGCGAAGACGCCGTGTCCGCACCAGGTTCGGGCACCCTCGATGCCGGTGAGTTCGGTGCGATCCCAGCCGTAGCTTCGCTTGAGGTGGTTGATCCGTCCTTCTGATCCGGTTCGCCATTTGACCTTATTGCGGAAGGCTCGCCGGTGTTCGAACTCGCGACGGGCGGCCCCGGGCTTGCTGCGGCGCGGGATGACCACACTGCGCACACCGAGGGCATGAAGGTCGCGTTCGACTGAGGCGTCGCCGTAGCCGCGGTCGGCGGTCACCGCCCGTGGTGGGAGCCCGGTGCGGCGGGTGATCCGTTCGATCGCCGGCACCAATTGCGGTGCGTCGGCAGGGTTTCCGAGCTCACTGGTGTGATCGAGGATGACGCCGTCGGCGTTGTCGACGACCTGGGCTTTATAGCCGAACTCGACCGGCTTGCCCAGTCGTCCCTTGCGGATCGGGCGAGCATCGACGTGATGGAGGCCGACCAGTCGACCGGCCGACTCCGGCATCACCCCGGCTAGCCGGCTGCGGGTCTGCGCCAGCACCTGCTGGGTGCGTCCCACCACGGTGGCCAGGTGGTTGATCGCCTGCTGCAACCGGGCTTTGCGTGCCCCGCTGGCAGTGCGCAGCGCGCGGCGGGCGTTGCGGATCACCATGTCGGCATCACGCACAGCCGCTTGAGCGATGTCGGCCAGTTCCCCGGTGATACGCCGCACCGCGGCCTGGGCTTGATCGCGTTGCTGCTGGGCCCGCAGCCGCAGCTTAGAGGCAATCGATCGGGCCCGCCGACCCGCCGAGCGGCGCCGATCACGGGCCCGGGTATCGGTGGCCCCACCAAGAGTTTTAATCCGCGCCACGCTACGACACATCGCCCCAATGCCCTTGGCCAGCAACCCCGAATCGGTCGGATAACCGACATCGGCCTCCACCACCGTGGTGTCAGCACGCACCCGATCGGTGCGCAGCAGCTTGCCCGCGGCGGCCTTGACCAGCAGCGCCTCGTTCAACGCGGCCACCGCGGCGTGCCCGCACCGGCTGCTGATCGTCATCAACGTGGTCGGATGCGGCACCCGCATACCCAACGGGATGCGGCAAAACCGCTGCCAGGAGATCGAATCGGCCACCTCCCGACACAGTGACTCATAGCCCAGCCGGTAGCGGAACTTCAAAAACATCAACCGCAAAT
>DATKEW010000329.1:0-2324 GCA_035511785.1 Mycobacterium sp. | reverse complement strand
TCCGCATCAACGACACCGCCGCAAACCGACGCGCCGCGGAGTCACCGGCGTCCCAGGCATACGCCAGGTTGCCGTGCACGACACCCCGGTTTCGGCGGCGATGGCGCGGTAGGACGCTCCACCCTCGCGCAGCCGGCGGATGGCCGCGACGGTGTCGGCGGTAAGTTTCGACTTGCGTTTGGGGCCCTTGCGTTCGGCGAGCAACCCGGCCACGCCGGCGTCGGTGAACCGGGTCTCCCAGCGCCGCACGCTTGCCGGTTTCACCGCGAACGCTTCGGCGACCTCAAGCTGGCTAGCGGCCTTGATCCGCATCAACGACACCGCCGCAAACCGACGCGCCGCGGAGTCACCGGCGTCCCAGGCGTAGGCCAAATTGCCGTGCACGAAAACCCGGCCGCCGTCGTCGTCCTCGACGATCGCGGCGGCCGCACCGACCGGGCGCGCGTCGTCGGGCACCAGCGGCAGGGGCGGCTGCGCGGTCATCACGGCCATCATCCACCCCCCCGAGTTCGCGTGAAATATCTCTATCTATTATTGAGCATCGCGAACCGGGACGCGCGACGACACACCGGCAAACCCGCAGATCAGAGCACAGAATTACCGATCGGGCACAGACTCCATGTCAGCTGTATATCCCTCCCGGGGACGCCTCGTAGGCGTGAAAATGGGGTCGGGTCGCCCGTCGACGCCGATGTCTCCTTGGGCGTGAGAGCCCGTATGTCAGCTTGGCGCCGGGGCCCGACCTGAAGGGTCACGCACTGTCGCTTCGAGCACGCCGGTCAGAATTTCGGTTCCCTTGACCGAGGCCCCCGGGCGACCCACCCCATGGAGTGGCTGGATTTGATTGGAGGGAAAGCGAAGTGGATCAAAAGGGTAAGCGCAAGCCGACGCCGGCCGGCGGGTCGGTGCCGGTGGAGATTGCCGACGCCGAGCACGAGCTGGTGATCGAGCGGGCCGCGGCGATCGACGTGGCCAAGGAGTCCGGCAAGGTGTGTGTGCGGCTGCCCGGTAACTCCGGGCGGCGGCGGTTTAGCCGGGTATGGGACGTGTCCGCGCGCACCGGCGCCATCACCGAACTGGCCGAGCAGCTCGTAGGGCTTCGTATCGAGAAGGTGACCGTCGAATCGACTTCCGATTATTGGCGGATCTGGTACTACCTGCTCGAAGACCAGGGTCTGGACGTGCAGTTGGTCAACGCCCGGGATGTCAAGAACGTGCCCGGCCGGCCTAAATCCGACAAACTAGACGCAGTGTGGCTGGCCAAGTTGACCGAGAAGGGGTTGCTGCGACCAAGTTTCGTGCCGTCGGCGCCGACCCGGCGGCTACGTGACTACACCCGGCTACGCGAGGACCTGACCCGGGAGCGCTCTCGCTACTGGCAGCGGCTGGAGAAGCTGCTCGAAGACGCCGCGATCAAGGTATCGGCGGTGGCTTCGACATTGGACACACTGTCGACGCGGGACATGATCGAAGCCCTCATCGCCGGAGAGCGCGACCCGCGCCGACTGGCCGAACTGGCCCGCGGGCGAATGCAAACCAAGCGATCAGAGCTGATCGCCGCGCTAGATGGCCGCTTCGATGACCACCATGCCGAGCTGGCGCGGCTGCTGCTCGGTCAGATCGATTCGCTGACCGCCCAGATAGGTACCCTCACCGCCCGCATCGAGCAGCTCGTCGCCGCCATGAGCGAATCGGATCACGACAGCCACGATCACCACGGATCAGGCACCGCCAGGCCGCAGGCCACCAGCCCAGCCGGCACCGGCGACCAGCCAACCGTGCCTGGCTCCGGCGCGCCTGCCCAGATCGGCGTAGAGACCGACACCGCAACGGTGATCGAGTGCAGGCGGCTGACCGCGGTCGAGCGCCTCGATGAGATCACCGGCGTCGGCCAACGCTCCGCGCAGACGATCATCGCCGAGATCGGGCTGGATATGACCCGCTTCCCCACACCCGAGCACCTGGTGTCTTGGGCCAAACTGTGCCCACGCAGTATCCAGTCCGGTCCAATAAGCCGCGGCGGCAAGACCGGCAAGGGTAACCCTTACCTCAAAGGTGCACTCGGCGAGGCCGCCGCCGCGGCCGCCCGTACCAACACCTTTCTCGGCGAACGCTACCGGCGCATCGTCAAACGCCGCGGCAAGCTCAAAGCCCTGGTCGCGGTCGCCCGCTCCATCCTGGTCATCGTCTGGCAGCTGGTTTCCGACCCCACCGCCCGATTCCACGACCTCGGCCCCGACTACCACACCAACCGCGTCGCGACCGAGCGCAAGGTCCGCAACCACATCGCCCAACTGACCGCGATGGGATTCCACGTCACTCTC
>DATKEW010000328.1:0-11558 GCA_035511785.1 Mycobacterium sp. | reverse complement strand
GAGGACAGGTTTAACGCAGAGGTTCCGGAAAGTGCCGAGTTGGTGGGCAGACGATCGGGGAACGGCCAGGTCACTGTCCGCCCTTTTGGACGTACGCACGGACGAAGTCCTCTGCGTTCTCCTCAAGGACGTCGTCAATCTCGTCGAGCAGATCGTCGGTCTCCTCGGCTAACTTCTCGCGGCGCTCTTGGCCCGCGGCTGTGGTGCCGGTGAGGTCGTCCTCGTCACCGTCGCCACCACCACGCTTGGTCTGCTCCTGAGCCATCGCCGCCTCCTGCTTTGTCTGGGCATTTTAATGGCTTGTTTGGTAGTCAAGCCACGCGCCCGCCGGTCTTTCTCCACCCTACCGGTCAACACTGGCGTTTCCGGGTCTAACGGGCTCAGCTGGTCAGTTGTTCCACCAGTTCGACGGCGCTGCGCACGGAGTCCAGCAGCGCTCCGACGTGCGCCTTGCTGCCCCGCAGCGGCTCCAGGGTCGGGATGCGCACCAGCGAATCGCCGCCCAGGTCGAAAATCACCGAGTCCCAGCTGGCCGCGGCGATATCGGCCCCGAACCTGCGCAGGCATTCGCCGCGAAAGTACGCGCGGGTGTCCGTCGGCGGGTTGTCGACCGCGTTGAGCACCTGGTGTTCGGTGACGAGACGTTTCATCGAACCGCGTGCCACCAGCCGGTTGTACAGGCCCTTGTCCAGCCGGACATCGGAATATTGCAGGTCGACGAGGTGCAGCCGCGGCGCCGACCAGCTCAGGTTCTCCCGCTGCCGGAAACCCTCGAGCAGTCGCAGCTTGGCCGGCCAGTCCAGCAGCTCGGCGCAGTCCATCGGGTCGCGCTCGAGCTGGTCGAGCACGTGTGCCCAGGTCTCCACGATGTCGGCGGCGCGGGGGTCGGGGTCGCGGCTGTCGACCAGCTTTGCCACCCGGTCGAGGTAGATCCGTTGCAGCGCAAGGCCGGTCAATTCGCGACCGTCGACCAGGGCCACGGCGGTCCGCAGCGACGGGTCACGACTGATCGCGTGGACGGCGTGCACCGGCCGGGCCAGCGCCAGGTCGCTCAGGTCGATCCCGTGTTCCGGGCCTTCTTCGATCAGGTCCAGCACCAGCGCCGTGGTGCCCAGCTTCAGGTATGTCGAGGTCTCGGCGAGGTTGGCATCGCCGATGATGACGTGCAGCCTGCGGTACCTGTCGGCGTCTGCGTGCGGTTCGTCGCGCGTGTTGATGATGCCGCGTTTGAGCGTGGTCTCCAGCCCGACCTCGACCTCGATGTAGTCGGAGCGCTGGGAAAGCTGGAAGCCTGGCTCGTCGCCCGAGGGCCCGATGCCGACCCGGCCGGAGCCGGTGATCACCTGCCGCGACACCAGGAACGGGGTCAGCCCGGCGATGATGGCCGAGAACGGCGTCTGCCGCGACATCAGGTAGTTCTCGTGCGACCCGTAAGACGCGCCCTTGCCGTCGACGTTGTTCTTGTAGAGCTGAAGTTTGGCGGCTCCGGGCACGCTGGCCACATGCCTCGCGGCCGCCTCCATCACCCGCTCGCCCGCCTTGTCCCAGATCACCGCGTCCAGCGGGTCGGTGCACTCGGGTGCGGAGTACTCCGGGTGCGCGTGGTCGACATAGAGCCGCGCCCCGTTGGTCAAGATCATGTTGGCCGCACCGACCTCGTCGGCGTCGACCACCGGCGGCGGCCCGGCCGAACGGCTCAGGTCGAAGCCACGGGCGTCGCGCAGCGGTGATTCCACCTCGTAGTCCCAGCGAGTGCGTTTGGCGCGCTGGATTCCGGCGGCGGCCGCATACGCGAGAACCGCCTGCGTGGAGGTGAGGATCGGGTTGGCTGTCGGGTCCGACGGTGACGAAATGCCGTACTCAACCTCCGTCCCGATAATCCGTTGCATGTTTTAAAGCCTAGGCGAGATGCGGAGTTGACCTTCTCCCGGGCGACCCAGCAAAGCGTCGGTCAGGCGGTCGCGACAAGCGCCACGCCGTCGACAACGGCCACCACGCGGGTCGTTCCGACACTAGGGTGAGCCGGCATGGACCTATCGCTGCGCCACCCGCCGGACGGCCGGGAAACGGCCGGCACCGCGGCTGAAAGCTGGTTCTTGGAACGCGGTTTGCCGTCGGTGCTGACCAGACGGGCCCGGTGGCGACGGCTCTGGCCTCGGTCGGCACCGATGCTGGCGGCGTACGCGACGCTGCAGGCCTGCGTCCTGCCGGTCTACTTGATTACTGGCGGCCACGACGTCGAGATCACCGGGGAGCCGACAACTTCCGAACTGATCGTGCTCGTCATCGTCGGCCTGACACTCCCGCTCATGGCGATCGTCGGCTGGGCGGTGTCCCGGTCACGGAGCGGCCGCACCCGCGCGGGCGTCGCGACCATAGCGGTGGTCATCGTGGCATGCGTCGCGGCCACCGTGTCCGGCCCCTCCCAACTGGCGCAGGAAGCCGTCGTCGTGGCCGTCGTGGTGATCCTGACCGGCTGCGGCGCGGGTTCGGTGGTCGGCTGGGCGGTGCGGATGATGCTGTCGCACCTTGCCACGGTGGGCGCCTTGGCGGTCCGCGCTCTGCCCGTGGTGCTGCTGACCGCATTGGTGTTCTTCAACGGCTACGTCTGGCTGATGGCCGCGACGATCAGCGGCGACCGACTGGGGCTGGCGATGGCATTTCTGGTGTCCATCGCTGCGGCCTTCGTCGTCTCTGCCACGCGAGAACGAGTGAGGCCGATGCTGCGGTCGACGGCGGCGGCGCTGCCCAACGACACCGAGAAGCTCGCCGATACGCCCTTCACGACGATGCCGGATACTCCTGACTGCGCCCCGCTGAAAAGGGCCGAACGCGCCAACGTGGTCTTCGTGCTGGCCGCCTCGCAGTTCGCGCAGATCCTGGTGGTGGCGGTGGTGACCACCACGATCTACTTGATTCTGGGGCTGATCGTGCTCAGTCCAGAGCTGCTCAACGAGTGGACTCACACCTACAAAAGCACCGCGACGGTGTTTGGATTGACGCTTCCGGTGCCGGATTCGCTGATCCACATGACCCTTTTCCTCGGCGCGCTGACGTTCATGTACATCAGCGCCCGCGCGGCCGGCGACGCCGAGTACCGCTCGACATTCCTCGACCCGCTCATCGATGACCTGCGCACCACACTGGACGCGCGCAACCGTTACCGCGGCGCGATCGCGTTCGCCGCGTCTGCAGTTGACGGCGCCGACGGCACTGACTAATTTCACCTGGTGGCCGAAGACCTGTCCGGAAAGCGTTACGGCGAAGTGCTTCTCGTGGAGGTCGGTGAATCCGGCCCGCAAGCCACCGTATACAACAGCTTCCCGCTCAACGACTGTCCCGCCGAGCTGTGGTCCAAGCTCGACCCGCAGGCCATCGCCGCCGAAAACGGCGTGGCCGCCGCGCTGCTCAACGGTCCGCGCTACTGGCTGATGAACGCCATCGAAAAGGAACCGCAGGGCCCGCAGGAGACGAAGACCTTTGGCGGAATCGACATGATCAAGCAGGCCACCGTCGCGCTGTCATCGATGAACCCCGCGCCGTACACCGTCAACGAGGTCAGCCGCAATACCGTCTTCATCTTCAACGCCGGCGAAGAGGTCTATGAACTCACCGACCCCGACGGGCAGCGCTGGGTCATGCAGACCTGGAGCCAGGTCGCCGACCCCAACCTTTCCCGGGCCGACCTACCCGGCCTGGCCGGGCGGCTGAACCCGCCGGACGGGTGGAGGTATGAGCCGCGCGTGCTCACCGAAACGCTGCGCGTGGACACCAGGACCCGTCCTGCACACGTCACGCAGGACGATCTCACCAACAGCTACTCGCTGGAGTTCGACTGACCCGGTAGGGGTTTGGGCCCCTACAGGTACTGGCCCAGGTTGGACTCGGTGTCGATGGCCCGCGACGCACTCGACGACTTGCCGGTGACCAGGGTGCGGATGTAGACGATCCGCTCGCCCTTCTTGCCCGAAATCCGTGCCCAGTCATCAGGATTGGTAGTGTTGGGCAGGTCCTCGTTCTCGGCGAACTCGTCGACGATCGAGTCGAGCAGATGCTGAATGCGCAGCCCCGGTTGGCCGGTCTCCAGCACCGACTTGATGGCGTTCTTCTTCGCCCGGTCGACGACGTTTTGGATCATCGCCCCGGAGTTGAAGTCCTTGAAGTACATGACTTCCTTGTCACCGTTGGCATAGGTGACCTCCAGGAACCGGTTGTCGTCGATCTCGGCGTACATCCGGTCGACGACCTTTTCGATCATCGCCTTAATGCACGCCGAGCGGTCGCCGTCGAACTCGGCGAGATCGTCAGCATGCACCGGCAGGGTCTCGACCAGGTACTTCGAGTAGATGTCTTGTGCCGCTTCGGCATCGGGGCGCTCGATCTTGATCTTCACGTCGAGACGCCCCGGCCGCAGGATCGCGGGATCGATCATGTCCTCGCGGTTGGAGGCGCCGATCACGATGACGTTCTCGAGTCCCTCCACGCCGTCAATCTCGCTGAGCAGCTGCGGGACCACGGTGGTCTCGACATCCGAGGAGACCCCGGTGCCGCGGGTGCGGAAGATCGAGTCCATCTCGTCGAAGAACACGATCACCGGCGTTCCTTCCGACGCCTTCTCCCGTGCCCTTTGGAAGATCAGCCGGATGTGACGCTCGGTCTCACCGACGAATTTGTTCAGCAGCTCGGGGCCCTTGATGTTCAGGAAGTACGACTTGGCCTCGCGGGAATCGTCGCCGCGGACCTCGGCCATCTTCTTGGCCAACGAGTTGGCCACCGCCTTGGCGATCAATGTCTTTCCACAGCCTGGCGGGCCGTAGAGCAACACACCCTTGGGCGGGCGCAGCGCGTATTCCCGGTACAGCTCCTTGTGCAGGAACGGCAGCTCGACCGCGTCGCGGATCTGCTCGATCTGGCGGGTCAACCCACCGATGTCCTGGTAGCTGACGTCGGGCACCTCTTCCAGCACCAGGTCTTCGACCTCGGCCTTGGGGATGCGCTCGAAGGCGTAGCCGGCTTTGGTGTCGACCAGCAGCGAGTCGCCCGGGCGCAGCTTGCGGGGCTTGGTGTCGTCGTTGAGGGCGTCGGGTACGCCTTCCGGCAGGTCCTCGGCGATCAGCGGGTCGGCCAGCCAGACGATGCGTTCCTCGTCGGCGTGGCCGACCACGAGTGCGCGGTGACCGTCGGTGAGGACCTCCCGCAAGGTGGAGATCTCGCCGACCGATTCGAACGTACCGGCCTCGACGACGGTCAACGCCTCGTTGAGCCGGACCGTCTGCCCCTTCCTCAAAGAGGTGACGTCAATGTTCGGCGAGCACGTCAGGCGCATCTTGCGGCCCGACGTGAACACGTCGACCGTTTCGTCGTCGTGCGCGGACAGCAGGACGCCGTAGCCGCTGGGCGGCTGCCCGAGCCGGTCGACTTCTTCGCGTAACGCCAGCAGTTGTTGGCGCGCTTCTTTAAGAGTTTCCATTAATTTGGAATTGCGGGCCGCAAGCGAGTCGATACGGGCTTCGAGTTGATGCACGTCGCGGGCAGAGCGGGCGGTGCCGTGCGATCCGACCGCGTTATCCAGTTGCTCGCGCAGGATCGCTGCCTCGCGGCGTAACTGTTCCAATTCGGCGGCATCGTCGCTGGACATGCCTGATTCACGGGGTATGCCGAATGCTTCAGAACGCTCTGAGTCACCCATCTTGCGCTCCTTTCCCGCCCCGAAATAACGCGGTGGATACGTCAACGCTACCGGCGATTGCCGCCAGATGTGCGGAGTCAAATACCGTCGAAAGTCGCGTCATTACTCACGCTGGTAACCTCGGCGTCGATTCGGGACCACCGAAAGGACACCTGTGACCGCAAAAGCCCTCGCCACGGGCACCGCAGCCGTCGCTGACGTCGGCGAGGCGGCCGCGGGTGTGACGTGCATTGCACCCGTTGGACCGACATCAGCTACCACCCCGCTTCAAGAATCAGGCATGGCCTAATAGCTCGGCCCACCCGACTGGATGCACCGACACCTGTCCGTTGTGCTGAGTGCCGCCACTGCCGTGGCGGCGTTTTGGCTGTCGGGATGTTCGCATCGCGAACCCAAGGTTCCGCCGTCGAGTCCCTCGGCCACGGTGACCGCCGCGTCGAGTCCGATCATCACGGCTCCGCCGACTGCTCCCCTGCCCTCGCCCGAAGCCCTCACCGAGGTGCTGAACCGGCTCGCCGACCCGAACGTTCCGGGCATCACCAAGGTGAGCCTTGTCGAAGGCGCGACTCCCGAGAGCGCGGCCACGCTGGACAAGTTCACCAACGCGTTACGGGACAACGGCTACCTGCCGATGACCTTCGCGGCGAACAACATCGCGTGGTCGGACAAGAATCCGTCCAACGTGATGGCGACCATCACCGTCCTCAGCCCTCGGGGGAACAACGGGGCGTTCACGTTCCCGATGGAGTTCACGCCCTTCCAAGGCGGCTGGCAGTTATCCCGGCGAACCGCGGAAACGCTGTTGGCTCTGGGCAATCCACCGACCGAAAGCGCACCACCACCACCACCGGGCCCGGCTCCGAGTCCGCCACCAAGCCCGGCTCCCGCCCCGCCGCCACCACCCGCCCCGGCCCCCGCACCCGCCCCGGCCCCCGCACCCGCCCCGGAGCCGGCTCCCGCACCCGAACCGGCACCGCCCCCGGAGCCGCCGCCGGCACCCTCCCCGCCCCCGGAGCCGCCGCCCCCCGAACCGGCACCACCTCCACCGGGCTGACGCGCGGGATGTGGATCGGCTGGCTCGAGTTCGACGTGCTGCTGGGTGACGTGCGATCACTCAAACAGAAGCGATCGGTGATCCGCCCCGTTGTCGCCGAGCTGCAGCGCAAGTTCGGCGTGTCGGCCGCGGAGACCGGTTCGCAGGATCTGTATCGACGAGCGGGCATCGGGGTGGCCATCGTGTCCGGTGACCGCGGCCACGCCGTCGACGTCCTCGACGCGGCCGAGCGCCTGGTCGCCGCACATCCCGAATTCGAGCTGCTGGCCGCACGGCGCTCGCTGCTTCGCAGCGACGATTACACCGGCTAGGTGGTCGCGGCCCTAGCCGTCGCGGCCCTCGCGCTTGCGACCCAAAGGCGCCGGTGCGACGGCGCCGGGTGCAAGCCGTCGCGTCTCGATCAAGAACGCGGTGTGCCCCCGCATCGAGTGCTGCGGCCGAACGGCCAGGCCGACAACATTCCAACCCCGCTGCAGCGTTTCCCACGCCCGCGGTTCGGTCCAGCATTGCTGAGCCCGCAGCGCCTCCACCGCCCGCGACAGCTGGGTGACGGTGGCCACGTAGATCAGCAGCACACCGCCGGCGACCACCAGCCGCGATACCGCATCGAGCACCTCCCACGGCGCGAGCATGTCCAGCACGGCGCGGTCGAAGGATCCGTCAGGCAGCTCGGAGTCGGCGACATCGCTGACGATCAGCTGCCAGTTGTCGGGCGCCTGACCATAAAAGACCGACACATTGCGACGGGCGTGTTCGGCGTGGTCAGCGCGCTGCTCATAGGAGATCACCCGCCCTTCGGGCCCGACGGCGCGCAACAGCGAGCACGTCAACGCGCCCGATCCGGCTCCGGCCTCGAGGACACGGGCGCCCGGAAAGATGTCGCCCTCGTGCACGATCTGCGCGGCGTCCTTGGGGTAAATCACCTGCGGCCCGCGCGGCATCGACATCACGTAATCGACCAACAGCGGACGCAGCACCAAGAAAGAGGCACCGCTGCTGGATTTGACCACGCTGCCCTGTTCCAGCCCGATCACTTCGTCGTGTGCGATGGCGCCGCGATGAGTGTGGAACTCACTGCCTTCAGTGAGCTCCATCGTGTAATGGCGGCCCTTGGCGTCGGTGAGCTGGACGCGTTCGCCAGCGCTGAACGGGCCGGTTGGGGACACGGCATCCAGCGTGCCAGCCGACGCGCCGTGGCCGGTGTTCGGGGTTGTCGCCGCCCGGTCATAGGCTGCGGGCATGACCGACCAACCGGAGGGGCGCACACGGCCTGCGCTGTCACCGTCTCGGGCGGCGGACTTCAAGCAGTGCCCGTTGCTGTACCGGTTCCGGGCCATCGACCGGCTGCCCGAGGCGCCGTCGCCGGCACAGCTGCGGGGGTCGGTGGTGCATGCCGCGCTGGAGCAGCTCTACAGCCTGCCCGCCGCGCTGCGCGTCCCGGACACCGCGAGATCGCTCGTGGAACCCGCATGGGAACGCCTGATCGCCGCCGAGCCCGACCTGGCCGCCGAGCTGGATTCCGAACAGCGGGCCCAACTGCTCGAGGAAGCCCGCGCGTTACTGTCCGGCTATTACCGCCTGGAAGACCCGACCCGATTCGACCCGCAATGCTGCGAACAGCGCGTGGAGGTCGAGCTCGCCGACGGCACGCTGCTGCGTGGCTTCATCGATCGGATCGACGTCGCACACACCGGCGAGCTACGTGTGGTCGACTACAAGACCGGCATGGCACCGCCGCCCGCGCGAGCACTGGCCGAATTCAAGGCGATGTTCCAGATGAAGTTCTACGCGGTGGCGGTACTGCGCTCACGTGGGGTGTTGCCCGCCCGCCTGCGGCTCATCTACCTCGCCGATGGCCAGGTCTTGGACTACTCACCGGACCATGACGAGCTGCTGCGCTTCGAGAAGACGTTGATGGCGATCTGGCGTGCCATCCAATCGGCGGCGCCGACGGGCGATTTCCGTCCTAGCCCGTCGCGGTTGTGCGAGTGGTGCCCACATCAGGCGCACTGTCCGGCCTTCGGCGGGACGCCGCCGCCCTACCCCGGTTGGCCGGATCACCTGCGAACGGAAGCCGTTTCGCATCCGACCGAACCGGCGGCATGATCGGCTGCTTTTACCGTCGCCTCCCCGCTGAAGGCGACGGGCCGGCCTTCAGCCCTACCGACTACACCCGCAGCAACTGGAACCCTGAACTTCAGCACGGCTCACCTGCGTTGGCGCTGCTGACGAAGCTGATCGAAGAGCTGTCAGCGGGGTCCGGCTTACGGATCGGCCGTCTCAGCCTGGACATCCTCGGGGCGATTCCGGTCACCCCGATCCGTGCCCGGGTGTGGGTGGAGCGCCCGGGTTCGCGGGTCTGCATGATCGCCGCGGAGATGTCCGCCGACCGTGACGGCAGACCGGCCCGCGCTGTCGCGCGGGTGACGGCGTGGCTATTGGCGGTCACCGATACCGCTGATGTGGCATCCGACCGATATCCGCCACTGGTGGAAGGACCGGCCGAGCCGCTCCTGGCCGCGTTCGCCGACGCCGGCGGCTACTTCGACGCGATCAACTGGCGCCCGCAGAACACCGAAGGGCAATCCGCGGCGGTGTCGTGGTTCAGCTCGCTGGCCCACATCGTGGACACCGAACCCACGTCGGCGCTGCAACGACTTGCCGCCATCGTGGACTGCGCGAACGGCGTCGGCGCGGTTCTTGATCCAAACCGGTTCGTGTTCATGAACACCGATACCGTCGTTCATTTGCACCGGCTTCCGGCCGGCAACGATTTCGCGCTGCGGGCTCGCGCGTCGGTGGGTCCCGACGGCGTAGGCGTGACAACGGCTGAGGTTTTCGACCGAGCCGGGCTCGTCGGGACGTCGGCACAGACACTGCTGATTCAGCGCCGGTGAAATCCGCCTAGTCCGATGGTGGCGACCCGCTGCGCCCGGCTACGCCACGCTTGCGATCGCCACTAGTCCGATGGTCGCGACCCGCTGCGCCCGGCTACGCCACGCTTGCGATCGCCACTAGTGGAGCGGCGACATCTCCTGCAGCATCGTCGGAATCAGCTCGCTGACAGTGGGATGGATATGCATCGTGCGCGACAGCGTGGTGTAGGGCGCCTTGGCTGACATGACGTCCAAAATGGCGTGAATCGCCTCGTCGCCGCCGACCCCGAGGATGGCCGCTCCCAGGATCTCGTGGGTGTCGGCGTCCACCACGACTTTCATAAAGCCTTGTGTCTCACCCTTTTCCACCGCCCTGCCGACCCTGGTCATGGGCCGCTTACCGAGCAGCGCCCTGCGACCCGACGCGCGGACCTGGCTGACGGTCATGCCAGCCCGCCCCAGTGGCGGGTCGATGTAGAGCGCATAGGTGGTGATGCGGTCGCTCACCCGGCGCGGGTCATCGTCGAGCAGGGTGGCAGCGACGATCTCGAAATCGTTGTACGAGGTGTGGGTGAATGCACCCCTGCCGTTGCAGTCGCCCATCGCCCAGATGTGGTCGACGTTGGTCTTGAGCTGGTCGTCGACCACGATGTAGCCGCGGGCGTCGGTCTGCACGCCGGCCGCGTCCAGACCCAGGTCGTCGGTGTTGGGTCGCCGCCCCACCGCCAGCAGCAGATGACTGCCCTCGATCGGCGCCGCACCGGCACGCGGTGTGAGTTGAAACTCGTTGCCACTCTTGCTAATTCGCACATCGTCGGCGCCGACGACAACGTCGATGCCTTCGGCCTCCAGGATTCCCCTGATGGCCACCGAGACATCCTCGTCTTCCCGGGGCGCCAGCCGCGGCCCCCGTTCGACGACGGTTACCGGAGCCCCGAAGCGCCGGTACATCTGCGCGAACTCCAGCGCGATATAGCTGCCGCCCACGATGATGAGATGGGATGGCAGCGTGTCGAGTTCGAGGATCGACACGTTGGTGAGGAACTCGACATCGGACAGGCCAGGGATGTCGGGCACCACCGCACGGCCCCCGACGTTGAGGAAAATCCGGTCGGCGCGCAGGAGCTCCTCACCGTCCTGGGCGCCAACCCGCAGGGTGTGCGGATCCTCGAAACGGGCGTGACCGCGAAACACGGTGCAGCCGTCCATGTTCTCCAGCCAGTCCTCGACACCCTTGCGGTCGCTGAGCATGATGTCGTCTTTACGTGCTTTGACTTTCACCATGTCCACGCTGACCGGTCCGGTGCCGACGCCGTATTCCGCGCCGCGACGGGCCAGCCGTGCGGCGTGCGCGCTGGCCACCAGGGTCTTGGTCGGGATGCATCCGTTGTTGACGCAGGTGCCGCCGATGAGTTTGCGCTCGACGATCGCGACGCGTTGCCCGGCAGCTGTCAACCGCCCCGCCAGCGACGGCCCAGCCTGGCCGGCGCCAACGACGATCGCATCGAAATGCTTTGTCACAGACCAGCCGTCACCGCGAGGATGGCGAACCCTCCCAGGATCGCAACAGCATCCTCGAGCAGCGCTATCGGCAAGTCCTGCCCGCTGCGGGCAGCCACCAGCCGCTTGCGAGCGTGATAACCACCCAGGGTGCCCAGCACCGCGCCGATGACGCCGGCGCCGAGTCCGCCCCATCGATAACCCCATGCGGTGCCGATGACCGCACCGGCAAAAGCGCCCAGGATGATCCGCCCGATGAACGACGGCGGCGCGGTGCGGGCCGGTGTCTTGGGGAGCTTGTCGGCGACCAGTTCGCCGACCGCAAAAACGGTGAGGATTACCACCGTGATGACGTTGGCCATCCAGGATGCCCAGGTGGCATGCAGGTTGATCCAGCCAAGGAACGCCGCCCAGGCGACGACGGCAGGAGCCGTCAGCG
>DATKEW010000327.1:0-21027 GCA_035511785.1 Mycobacterium sp. | reverse complement strand
CAGTCGAGTCGACGTTCGCGACCGTGCGCAACTGGAGCAAGATCACCAAAGGGCCGGGTTCGCGCGCGGCCGGAATCGCTATGGCCTACAAGCTGATCGAGGCCGCGCAGTCACGCTTGCGCGCGGTCAACGCCCCCATCTGGTCGCGCTCGTCCGCGCTGCGGCAAGGTTCGAAAACGGCAACTCGTCGAACGCCCCGATAAAACGACGAAGGAGGAAGCCGCGTAAGAGATCTTGCTCCACAGGTATCGACAATTCCTCTTCTCAGGCTGCGAAGCCGCCTAGCTCAAGCGCTCCACGATCGTCGCGTTGGCCATGCCGCCGCCCTCGCACATCGATTGCAGGCGATTTGGTGCTCTGTGGAAAAGTGCAAACGGCGCAGCCACAACTGTGAGTGGTGGGCGAGGCTGTGTTACGTCTCTCGGGTTGTTGCAAAGTAATTGAGCGCATCACGAAGGATCTGTTTGATGGCGTGCAGACCGTCTTCGATCAACTCATCCGTTCGGAGAGTCTGGCCAGTCCAATGATCCGGATCGCTACGCGAAAACGACATCACTCGAATGATCGCCTTGTCGTGGGCCGTGGCTCGGTCGTGAAAGTGATGCCAGGACTCGCCATCCATGTTCCCGCCGATTGGGTGTCCAGCGACGATGTTTCGGGCGACGATTGCGGCTTTACCGCCTTTACGGTCGGCTCGTAGTCGGACACCGAGGATTTTCGCGGCGCTTTCGGCTCCATCAAACGCGACCTGAAGGGCCTGCAGGAGTCCGTATTTTGCGAGGTATGCCTCGTCGACGAAGTTATAGGGAGCCGCGTCCGCATAGCCCTCAATCGCTCCGATGCCATCTTCCACCACCATGAGGGCTGCAAGTAGCTCGTTAAGGTGACCAGCCAACCTGGCGGGATCGTCGACTGCCGCGCGAATGTCATCGCAGAGGTTAAGAGCTTCTTGGGCATCGGGAGACCGCAGATACTGCTTCGCTATGGAGAACAGCGCGCGAAGAAGCGCTCCAAGTGGCGTATCGGCCCAGATTCTCTCGGGTTCGAGGGAGGGAGACGCGGTATCGACGAAGGCCCTGAGTGCCGTAGCCAGCGACGCGTCGTCGGAGGCATCCTTCACTGCAGAGACCGCGTCACCCGTCACTACTAGCGGGGCATCGCCGTCGCGAGGCCAGTCGTTCAGGATGGCCTTCGCAAAATTCTTGGCCTTATCATTTAGCTCCCTTGAGGTCAGCGCCACGAAGGCATGATGCACCGAAATTCGATTGTTCGCTCACCTCAGCCGGTCACGCGCTCACGACGTCGGATCGTCGTGCTTCACAGGCCCAGGGGCGTTGCCCGCCAGCAGAGCGGTCAGACATGACGCAGCGTTGCAATAGCGTTGCAAGCCCTTGTGAAGGCGCGAAGGCCAAAAGGCTAGAAACACCCTCTGAACTGTGGGGTGAGTGACGGGACTCGAACCCGCGACACCCAGGATCACAACCTGGTGCTCTACCAACTGAACTACACTCACCACGGCCGCGAGCCGACCCCGATCCGGGCCAACCAGCGGCGACGTCGATACTAGCCGCTCGGTGGCTCGGCGGCCGAATCGATTGCTCCCGGTGCGTCCTCTGCGCCCCCGAGATCGGCGGCAACCGCCTCGATTTCGCTGGTAGAAGGCCCCGGCAGCGGCACGAACGCGGTCCGTCGGTAGAACTTCAGCTCGCGGATGGATTCGTGGATGTCGGCCAGCGCCCGGTGCGCAAGCCCCTTGACCGGCTGACCGTAGTAAATGCGCGGGTACCAGCGCCGGCAGAGTTCCTTGATCGAGCTGACATCGATCATCCGGTAGTGCAGAAACGAATCCAGCGTGGGCATGTCGCGGGCGATGAACGAACGATCCGTGGCGATCGAGTTGCCCGCCAGCGGAGCCGTCTTGGGTTGCTTGACGTGCTTGCCGACGTAGTCGAGCACCATCGCCTCGGCGGTCGCCAGATCGACCATGGACGCCTTCACCTCGTCGACCAGCCCCGAGCGCGAGTGCATTTCGGCGACCACGTCGATCATCGACGACAACGCGGCGTCGTCGGTGTGGATCACCACGTCGACTCCGTCGCCGAGAATATTCAGATCGGCGTCGGTGACCAGGGCTGCGATCTCGATCAGCTTGTCCGAACCCAGATCCAGCCCGGTCATCTCGCAGTCGATCCACACCAATTCGTCCCGCACAGCGCTCAGCGTAGGCGCACGTCGGGCCCCGCCGGGGCCCTGCCCCTGCCTGCCCTCGGCAAGTAGTGTGAGCGTTGCCGAAACGTATGGGGAAGGACTGCGGAAGAGGGGCGCGGCACGATGAGCACCGAATCAACGGCCGGTCAGCTTGATGGGCCCGCACAGCGGATCGCCAATGGCTACGCCGTCGAAGGCCAGGCACTGGAATTGGGAACGGTCGTCGTCGACGGCGAAGCCGACCCGACCGCACAAATTCGCATCCCGCTGGCCACCATCAACAGGCACGGCCTGGTGGCCGGAGCAACCGGAACCGGCAAGACCAAGACGCTGCAACTGATTGCCGAGCAGCTCAGCGCCGCGGGCGTACCCGTGCTCATGGCCGATGTGAAGGGCGACCTGTCCGGGTTGTCCAGACCGGGGGAGGCCAACGACAAGACCGCCGCCCGCGCAAAAGACACCGGCGACACCTGGGCGGCGACGGGATTCCCGGTGGAGTTCTTGTCGTTGGGTACCGGAGGGATGGGCGTGCCGGTGCGCGCGACCGTTGCCAGCTTCGGCCCGGTCCTGTTGTCAAAAGTGTTGGGGCTCAATGCTACTCAGGAGTCGACCCTGGGGCTGATCTTCCACTGGGCCAAGGACAAACGTCCGCTGCTAACCCTGAACGATCTGCGCGCAGCCATCAGCCACCTGACCAGCGACGAGGGCAAGGAAGACCTGAAATCCCTGGGCGGAGTGTCGTCCACGACGGCGGGCGTCATCCTGCGAGCGCTGGTGAACCTCGAAGGCGAGGGCGGCGACACGTTCTTTGGCGAGCCGAAGCTCGACCCGCAAGACCTGCGGCGCGTCGACCAGGGGCGCGGCATCATCTCGCTGCTGGAGTTCGGCGGTCAGTCGTTGCGTCCGGTCATCTTCTCGACCTTCCTGATGTGGTTGCTGGCCGACCTGTTCACCGTCCTGGACGAGGTCGGCGACGTGGACAAGCCGAGGCTGGTCTTCTTTTTCGACGAGGCACACCTGTTGTTCGCCGATGCGTCCAAGGCCTTCCTGGAGCAGGTCGAGCAAACCGTGAAGCTGATCCGTTCGAAGGGCGTCGGGGTGTTCTTCTGCACCCAGTTGCCCACGGACCTGCCAAACGACGTGCTCTCCCAGTTGGGGGCCCGAATCCAGCATGCGCTGCGCGCATTCACCCCCGACGATCAGCAGGCGCTCAGCAAGACCGTCCGCACCTATCCGAAAACCGATGTCTACGACCTGGAGTCGGCGTTGACGTCGCTGGGAATCGGCGAGGCCGTCGTCACGGTGCTGTCCGAGAAGGGTGCACCGACACCCGTCGCGTGGACCCGCATGCGGGTGCCCCGGTCACTGATGGCCTCGATCGGTACCGATGCGATCGCCGACGCGGCGAAAGAGAGTTCGCTGCAGGCCAAGTACGGCCAAACGGTTCAACATGAACCGGAGCCGGAAGCGCGGCCGGCGCCAGCGGGACTGCCAGAGCAAAAGCCCGGCGAGCCCGACTATCCGCCGCTGCCAACGGACGTCAATATCCCGCCGATGCCGGAGCCGGCGGAGCCAAAGGGCCCGGCCATGTGGGAGGAAGTGCTGAAGAACCCGACGGTGCGAAGCGGCATTAACACGGCGATACGCGAAGCGGTGAAAGGCATCTTCGGCACCGGGGGGCGCCGGCGGAAGTAACGTCTACCCGCCGCCGAGCCTCTTGTAGAAGCTGCCCACGATGGGCGCGACGATGGCGCGTGGGGCGTATCCGCTGGCCACCGACATGGCCTTCGACGTCAGGCCCGGGACGACGCGCATCTTGTTGCGCTCCAACGCATCCAGCGAGACCTTGGCGGTGTGCTCCGTCGAGATCCACAGGAAGTCCGGCACCAGTTTTTCGACCAGCGTGGCTTCAGCATCGTCGGGTAGCTCGGTGCGCACCGGCCCCGGCGCCAGCAGCGTGACGTGCACACCGGAACCGCGCAGTTCACCGCGCAACGATTCACTGAAGGTGTTGACGAACGCCTTGGTGGCCGCGTAGGTGGCGTTGTAGGGAATCGGCGAATTGCCAGCCGCCGAACCGGAAATCAGTATGCCGCCGGCCTTGCGTTCGACCATGCCCGGCAGCACCGCCAGCGTAAGGTCGTGCACCGCAATGGCATTGAGCTGCACCTGCGCCTTTTCGCCCGCCGGGTCAAGGTCCGCGACCGGACCGAACGTCGCGGTGCCGGCGTTGGCGCACAGGATCGAGATCGGGCGCGCGGCCAGCTCGTCGCACAGTTTCGCCCGTTCCGCCGGGTCGGCGAGGTCGGCCGGTCGCACTTCCACGGTGACTCGGTACTTGTCGGCCAGACGCGCGGCCAGGTCGGTCAGGACGTCCTCGCGTCGCGCGGTGACGATCAGGCTGTGGCCGCGCGCGGCAAGCTCGGTGGCCAGCGCTGCGCCGATGTTTTGCGAAGCTCCGGTGACAACGGCGCGCGCGTCAGGGCTGGGAGCAGGTATCGGCATGCGCCAATCGTAGACAGCCGCTCAACAAATAGAGTGCCGGGCATGAGCCAGCCGGATCCGGGTTCGGGCACGATTGCCCGATCTCGGGTGGTGGCGTGGGCGTTGTGGGACTGTGGATCCACCGGTCTCAACTCGATCGTGACGACCTTTGTGTTCTCCGTCTACCTGATCAGCAGCGTGGGGGCGGGCTTACCCGGACCTACCACGCCGGCGAGTTGGTTGGGCCGTGCGGGGGCCGTCGCCGGGTTGACCGTCGCGGTGCTGGCGCCCGTCGTCGGCGTGTGGGTGGAATCTCCGCATCGCAGGCGCGTGGTACTGAGCGTGTTGACCGGCCTGGCGGTCGCGCTGACCTGTTCGATGTTCTTTATCGGCGATCGCCCCAGCTACTTGTGGGCCGGGCTGGTGCTGCTGGGGGCGACAGCGGCGTGCGGTGACCTGGCCAGCGTTCCGTATAACGCGATGCTGCGCCAGCTTTCGACGCCGGCGACAGCCGGCCGGATTTCCGGCTTCGGCTGGGCAGCGGGTTATCTCGGCAGCGTCCTGCTGCTGATAGTGATCTATACGGGATTCATCTCCGGATCCGGTTCCGGCCCGGACGCCGTGCGAGGGCTGCTGCGGGTTCCCCTTGCCGACGGGCTCTATGTCCGGGAGGCGATGCTGGCGGCCGCGGCATGGCTGGCGGTGTTGGCGCTGCCGTTGTTGTTGGCCGCCCACCCGCTGCCCGGGTCGACAGAGGTGCACCAGCCGACCAGCATGCTGGGTGCCTACCGCAAGCTGTGGTCGGACGTCTCAGCGGAATGGCGGCGCGACCGCAACCTGGTCTACTTCCTGGCGGCCAGCGCGCTGTTCAGGGACGGGCTGGCGGCGATTTTCGCCTTCGGCGCTGTGCTGGGCGTCAACGTCTACGGCATCTCGCAGGCCAACGTGCTGATCTTCGGCGTGGCGGCCAGCGTGGTGGCCGCGGTGGGCGCGGTGCTGGGTGGGTTCGTTGACCACCGCATCGGATCCAAACCGGTGATCGTGGGGTCGCTGGTGGCGATCGTCGCCATGTCGCTCACCTTGATGGTGCTGTCCGGTTCGGTCGCCTTCTGGATATGCGGACTGCTGCTGTGCATGTTCATCGGGCCGTCGCAGTCTTCGGCGCGCGCCCTGTTGCTCCAGATGGCACGCGACGGCAGGGAAGGGGTAGCGTTCGGCCTCTACACGATGACGGGACGGGCCGTCGCCTTCCTGGCGCCGTGGCTGTTCTCGGTCTTCGTCGACGCATTCGGCGCCGTGCGCGCCGGCCTGGGCGGCATCTCGCTGGTGCTGATCGCCGGACTGCTGGGGATGCTGGCGGTCCGTGTCCCGCCGCGCCACGCCGCCGCGTTGGAACGGTCCTAGTGCCCGGCGTCGCAGATGGTGATGCCGGCCCCCACGCGTTGGCGCACCTGAACCCCATCCACCGTGAGCGTGCAGGTGACATTGTGGCCGATGTTGATGATCGTGACGCTCGCCGGATGAGCGGCCGACTGTGACAGGCTGACCTGCTTGCTCCATGGCAGGGCGACGTTGAACTCGGTCTGTATGACGTCGCCGGTGTCCCAGTAGGTGATGCTGATCGCACGACCGTCGCCGCTGACGTCGTAGACGACAGTTTGCATCGCGGCGGCGCCGGTGGTCTCGGTTGGCGGAGTGGAGGCGCTGGGCGGCGGCACCGCGGTGCGCGGCCGCGGCGACGTCCGCGTGGTGGGGGTCGTGGTTTCCGGGCTCGATCCGGGCATGGCGGGCAACGGCGGGACGGCCGTCTGATTCTTGATCGCGCCGTTGGCGAGTATCAGCGCTATCACCAGCGCCACGACCACCAGCACCGCCGCGCCCGCGGCGATCCACAACCAACGCGGCGATTTCGGGCCTTCCGGCGGTGGTAAAGCCAGCCTGTCGGTAGGCAGTTCCCCCGGAGGTGGCTGGTCTTGCTGCCAGTACGCCGGCAGCTGTTTGGTCGGGCTGGTCTCGTTCGGGTTCTGCGTCCATTGCGGGGAGTACCCGCCGCCGTAGGTAGGCGCATAGGGCGCTTGGTCGGCATAGGCCGGATCAACGGGCGGCGGATTTTGCGGGCCCGGCGGCCCGGGTCGACGTGGATCGTTCATGTCCACCTCATGGCTTGCAGAGTACCTGGCAGACGCTAGTGGCACTGATCGCTGGCCACCAATGCAGCGACCGTCATCGCACGCATGACAGCGCGTGACCGCGCCGCTCCGGTCGGCTTGGTGCGCGAATTGTCGCCTGCCTTCATGCTGTGCGGAGTCGAGTTCAACAGGCCGAATACCGCGTGCGCCGTCAGCCTGGCATCGGCTTCCGCCCGCGCGGGGTTCAGCTCGCGCAGCACGCCCACCCAGACCTCCACGTACTGGCGCTGAGCTTTCCGCACTTGCTTCTCGGCAGCCTCCGGCAGATGGGCCAGGTCGCGGTCCTGAATGCGGATCAGGTCTGGTTCGCCCAGCGCGAAGTCGAGGTGAAAGTCGATGAGCCCGTCCAGCGTTGAGGCGGCGTCTGAGCTGCGGGCTCTCACGTCCTGCGCACCGGCGAGCAGCCGGGCGCTGATCCCGACCAGCAACTCGACCAGCAGCGACTCCTTGTTGGGGAAGTGCCGGTAGATGGCCGGACCGCTGACGCCCGCGGCGGCGCCGATGTCCTCCAGCCGCACCGCGAGGAAACCACGTTCGGCGAATAGTCTTTCGGCGGCCGACAGCAGTTGCAGGCGCCGGTCGGATTTCAACTGGCTGCGGCGATTTCGGGCGTCCGGATGGCTGCGCTGGCCGCGCGGCACCGACGCTGTCATGACGACCTCCGTCCACCGCTCGTCTAGTTGAGTTAATCGCCACTAACGTAGCACGAGTTATTCGCAATTAACTCAAATCGCGGCATGGTAACCGATGTCGGCGACCGACTAGGTTGGTAACCGAACAAGCCGGAGGAACCGTGGCAGCCACAGGAGTAGCAGATCCCAATCCGCTGTCCTATGACCATTCATACGAGCGGGGGCCCAGTGAGCCGCCGCTGCTCGAGACGACTATCGGCGCCAACTTCGCTGCCAGCGCCACCAAGTACGCGCACTGCGACGCACTCGTCGACGTCTCGGCAAGGCGGCGCTGGAGTTATGCCGAATTGCTGGTGTCCGTGCGCCGGCTGGCGACGGGGTTGGCGCGGGCGGGGATCGGTGTGGGCGATCGGGTCGGGATCTGGGCGCCGAACCGATGGGAGTGGGTGCTCGTCCAGTTCGCAACCGCCGAGATCGGCGCGATCCTGGTGACCATCAATCCGGCCTACCGGGCCGGCGAATTGGAGTATGCGCTAAGGCAATCCGGGGTCGCGATGGTGATCGCCGCCCCGAGTTTCAAGACAACCGACTACGCCACGATGCTGGCCGAGGTGGCGCCGCGTTGCCCCGGCCTGAGCGAGGTGGTGCTGGTGGACAGCGATCGCTGGGACGAGCTCGCCGGCGCAGACACCGACCTTGACGCGCTGAACGAAATCGCCGCGACGCTGGACAACCGCGATCCGATCAACATCCAATACACTTCCGGCACAACGGGTTACCCGAAGGCCGCCACACTGAGCCACCGCAACATCCTCAACAACGGCTACCTGGTAGGTGAGCTGCTCGGATACACCACACAGGATCGAATATGTATCCCGGTGCCCTTCTATCACTGTTTCGGCATGGTGATGGGCAATCTGGCGGCCACCAGTCATGGTGCGTGCATGGTGATTCCGGGACCCGGCTTTGAACCGCCGGACACTTTGCAGGCGGTGCAGGCCGAGCGGTGCACCAGCCTCTACGGCGTGCCGACGATGTTCATCGCCGAGCTCGGCCTGCCGGACTTCGCCGACTACGAACTGGGCAGCCTGCGCACCGGGATCATGGCGGGCTCGCCTTGCCCGGTTGAGGTGATGCGCGAGGTGATTGAGCGCATGCACATGCCCGGCGTCTCGATCTGCTACGGCATGACCGAGACGTCACCGGTGTCCACGCAGACACGCACGGACGACTCGCTGGCACGGCGCGTCGGCACCGTTGGCCGGGTGGGCCCACATTTGGAGATCAAGGTCGTGGATCCGGTCAGCGGCGAGACCGTGCCCCGCGGCGCGGCCGGCGAGTTCTGCACCCGAGGCTATTCGGTGATGGCCGGCTATTGGAACGACCCGGGGCGGACCGCCGAGGTCGTCGACGCGGACGGCTGGATGCACACCGGAGATCTGGCCGCAATGGATGCGTGCGGATACGTCCAGATCACCGGCCGGATCAAAGACATCGTCGTTCGCGGTGGCGAGAACATCTCCCCGCGTGAGATCGAGGAGTTCCTCTACACCCATCCCGACATCGTCGACGGCCACGTCATCGGCGTCCCGGATGACAGGTACGGCGAAGAGCTCATGGCCGTTGTCATGTTGCGCAAAGGAGCCCCGGAGCTGACCATCGAAGGCCTGCGCGATTTCTTCGCGGGCCGCATCGCCAGGTTCAAGATCCCGCGGTATCTATGGATCGTCGATGAGTTCCCGATGACGGTCACCGGCAAGGTCCGCAAAACCGAGATGCGGGAGCGGGCGATCGAGTACCTCCACAGCCAGGACTGAGCGTCCATTGGCATTCCTGGACGCGACAGTATGCGCGATGGTATTCTTTCCCCCAGTTAATGAGCATTAACTGAAATTGAGGACCGCCCGACGGCAAGGAGGCTGCTGCGGCGATGGACAAGATGGTGGCGACGGCGGACGGCAGTCCGAAAGTCGTTGAGCGGTGCACGTTGCCGTTGACCGGCGTGGGCTGTGTCAACCGCATCATCACCGACCTCGCCGTCATCGACGTCTGCGACGACGGCTTGCATCTGGTCGAGACCGCACGAGGGGTCTCGGTCGACGACGTGCGTGCGAAAACCGAACCGCCCCTTGTGCTGGCGACAACCGGGAGGCAGTCGTGAGTATGTCCGTGACGGCCGCGCCATCGTTCGCCGATGAGCACCGCAGGCTGGTCGCCGAGCTGAACGCCAGGCTTGCCGCCGCGGCGCTGGGCGGCAATGAACGTGCGCGGGAGCGTCACGTCAGCCGCGGCAAGCTGCTGCCCCGCGAACGGGTGGATCGCCTGCTCGATCCGGGCAGCCCATTTTTGGAGCTGGCCCCGCTGGCCGCCGGTGGGATGTACGACGACGAGTCACCCGGGGCCGGAATCATCACCGGGATCGGCCGGGTGTCGGGCGGTGAGTGTGTGATCGTTGCCAACGACGCAACGGTCAAGGGTGGCACCTACTACCCGATGACGGTCAAAAAGCACCTGCGCGCGCAGGAGGTCGCGCTGCAGAACCGGCTGCCGTGCATCTACCTGGTCGACTCCGGCGGCGCCTTCCTGCCGCGCCAAGACGAGGTGTTTCCCGACCGGGAGCATTTCGGGCGGATCTTCTACAACCAGGCGACCATGAGCGCCAAAGGCATTCCGCAGGTGGCGGCGGTGCTCGGCTCGTGCACGGCGGGCGGCGCCTACGTGCCGGCGATGAGCGACGAGGCCGTCATCGTCCGCGAGCAGGGCACGATCTTTCTCGGCGGTCCGCCACTGGTCAAGGCCGCCACCGGCGAGGTCGTCTCGGCCGAAGAACTCGGTGGCGGCGACCTGCATTCGCGGGTGTCCGGCGTCACCGACCACCTCGCCGACGACGACGAGCACGCGCTGCGCATCGTGCGGGACATCGCGGCCACCTTCGGCCCGCGTGAGCCCAGCCAATGGGAGGTGCGACGCACGGTCGAGCCCAAGCACGCACAGGCCGGGCTCTATGACGTCGTGCCCCCGGATCCGCGGGTGCCCTACGACGTGCACGAAGTCATCGTGCGGCTGGTCGACGGCAGTGAATTCAGTGAGTTCAAGGCCAAATACGGCAAGACACTGGTGACCGCGTTCGCGCGCATCCACGGTCATCCCGTCGGGATCGTCGCCAACAACGGTGTGCTGTTCAGCGAATCAGCCTTGAAGGGAGCACATTTCATCGAGCTGTGCGACAGGCGCAAGATCCCGTTGCTGTTTTTGCAGAACATCGCGGGCTTCATGGTCGGTCGCGACTACGAGGCCGGCGGCATCGCCAAGCACGGCGCCAAGATGGTCACCGCGGTGGCCTGTGCCCGGGTGCCCAAGCTGACCGTCGTGATCGGCGGATCCTATGGCGCAGGCAACTATTCGATGTGCGGCCGGGCGTATTCGCCGCGCTTTCTGTGGATGTGGCCGAATGCGCGGATCTCGGTGATGGGTGGCGAGCAGGCCGCATCCGTGCTGGCCACCGTGCGCGGTGAGCAGCTCACCGCGGCGGGCACACCCTGGTCGGCCGACGAAGAGGAGGCGTTCAAGGCGCCCATCCGTGAGCAGTACGAGGGCCAGGGCAACCCGTACTACTCGACGGCACGGCTCTGGGACGACGGCATCATCGATCCCGCTGACACCAGAATGTTTGTCGGGCTTGCCCTTTCGGCGTGCGCTCACGCACCCCTGGAACCGGTCTCCTACGGCGTGTTCCGGATGTGAGTGCAGTGTTTGAGACCGTGCTGGTGGCCAATCGCGGCGAGATCGCCGTGCGGGTGATCCGGACCCTGCGCCGGCTGGGCATCCGGTCGGTCGCGGTCTACAGCGACCCCGACACAGATGCGCGACACGTGCTGGAGGCCGATGAAGCGGTACGGCTGGGGCCGGCCGCGGCGCGCGAAAGCTATCTCGATATCTCCCGCGTGCTTGACGCGGCGGCGCGCACCGGATCCCAGGCGATCCACCCGGGGTACGGGTTCCTCTCCGAGAACGCCGATTTCGCGGCGGCCTGCGAACGCGCCGGGGTCGTGTTCTTGGGCCCGCCGGCGCGAGCGATTCAGGTGATGGGCGACAAGATCACCGCCAAGAATGCGGTCGCCGCCTTCGACGTGCCGGTGGTGCCCGGAGTGGCGAAGCCTGGGTTGACGGACGACGAGCTCGTCGCGGCGGCCGACGAGGTCGGCTTTCCGGTTTTGATCAAGCCGTCGGCGGGCGGCGGGGGCAAGGGGATGCGGCTGGTGGAAGACCCCGCCCGGCTACGCGAGGCGCTGCAGAGCGCGCGCCGGGAGGCCGCCTCCTCGTTCGGCGACGACACGCTGTTCCTGGAGCGATTCGTGTTGCGGCCCAGGCATATCGAGGTCCAGGTACTCGCCGACTCGCATGGAAATGTGGTGCATCTCGGCGAGCGTGAGTGCAGCCTGCAGCGCCGCCACCAGAAGGTCATCGAGGAAGCGCCCTCAGCGCTGCTTGATTCGGCGACCCGTGCGCGGATCGGGGCGGCGGCGTGCAGCACCGCCCGCAGCGTGGATTACGTCGGCGCGGGCACGGTGGAGTTCATCGTGTCTGCCGACCGTCCTGACGAATTCTTCTTCATGGAGATGAATACCCGGCTGCAAGTGGAACATCCGGTCACCGAAGAGGTCACCGGGCTGGACTTGGTCGAATGGCAGTTGCGGGTCGCCGCCGGTGAGAAGCTGACCTTTGCCCAAGACGACGTCGAGTTGCGTGGGCACGCGATCGAGGCCCGCGTGTACGCGGAGGATCCCGCACGAGGATTTCTGCCCACCGGCGGCCCGGTGTTGCAGGTCTTCGAACCCTCCGGCGCCGGCGTGCGGGTGGACTCGTCGCTGCTGCAGGGGACGGTGGTGGGCAGCGATTACGACCCGATGCTGAGCAAGGTCATCGCATACGGGGCCAACCGCGACGAGGCTCTCGCGCAGCTCGACCGCGCATTGGCGCAGACCGCGGTCCTGGGTGTGCAGACGAATATCGAATTCCTCCGATTTCTGCTCTCCGACGAGCGAGTACGTGCCGGCGACCTGGACACCGCGCTGCTGGACGAGCGGCTGGCCGACTTCGCGCCGCTGCCGGCGCCCGACGACGTGCTCGCCGCGGGAGGCCTCTTCCGCCAGTGGGCCTTGGCCCGCCGCGCCCGGAGCAACCTGTGGGCCGCACCGACCGGATGGCGCGTCGGCGGTAGCGCCGCGCCGGTCCGCACCGCGATGCACACCCCGCTGCGCAGCGAAACGGTGTCGGTGTGGGGCCCGCCCGAGGCCGCCAAGGTGCAGGTCGGCGAGGGGGAGATTCATTCCGCGAGTGTGCAAGTCGAGCGATCGCAGATGAGCGTGACGCTGAGTGGCCTGCGCCGCGACTACCGCTGGGCCGAGGCCGACCGGCACCTGTGGATCGCCGACGAGCGGGGAACCTGGCACCTGCGGGAGGCCGAGGAGCAAAAGATTCACCGTGCGGCGGGCGCGCGGCAGGCAGAGATCCTCAGCCCGATGCCGGGCAACGTGATTGCCGTTCAGGTGGACTCCGGCGCGGAGATCTCCGAAGGTGACGTGGTAGTGGTCGTCGAGGCGATGAAGATGGAACACTCTTTGGCCGCGCCGGTTTCGGGACGAGTAGAGGTGCTGGTCTCCGTCGGCGACCAGGTGACGGTTGACCAGGTACTGGCCCGGCTGATCCCGGACGAAGAAAGCAAGGATTAAAGGATCATGACAACATCCATTACGGCAGGGACGCTACCCAAGGAATATGAGGATCTCCGCGACACGGTTGCCGACTTCGCCCGCACGGTCGTTGCACCGGTGTCGGCGAAACACGATGAGGAGCACAGCTTCCCGTACGAAGTCGTCGCCAAGATGGGCGAAATGGGATTGTTCGGCTTGCCGTTCCCGGAGGAATACGGCGGCATGGGCGGCGATTACTTCGCGCTGTCGCTGGCGCTTGAGGAGCTCGGCAAGGTCGACCAGTCCGTGGCGATCACGCTGGAAGCCAGCGCGAGCCTGGGAGCCATGCCGATCTACCGGTTCGGCACCGAAGAGCAAAAGCAGAAGTGGCTTCCTGACCTGACGGCCGGGCGGGCGCTGGCCGGCTTCGGGCTCACCGAGCCGGGCGCCGGATCGGACGCGGGCGGCACCCGCACCACCGCCCGGCTCGAGAATGGCGAGTGGGTCATCAACGGCAGCAAGCAATTCATCACCAATTCGGGCACCGACATCACCTCACTGGTCACCGTCACCGCGGTCACCGGCACCATCGCCGACGGCAAAAAGGAGATCTCGACGATCATTGTGCCCAGCGGCACAACGGGATTCACCGTCGAGCCGGTCTACAGCAAGGTCGGCTGGAACGCCTCGGACACGCACCCGCTGACCTTCGCCGACGCCCGCGTCCCGGAGGAGAACCTGCTTGGCGCTCGCGGGACCGGCTACGCGAACTTCTTGTCCATCCTGGACGAGGGCCGCATCGCGATCGCGGCGCTGGCCACCGGCGCCGCGCAGGGCTGCGTCGACGAAAGCGTCAAGTACGCCAAAGAGCGCCAATCGTTCGGCCAGCCCATCGGCTCGTATCAGGCGATCAGCTTCAAGATCGCGAGGATGGAGGCACGGGCACACGTCGCCCGCACGGCATACTACGACGCGGCGGGAAAGATGTTGGCGGGCAAGCCATTCAAGAAGGAGGCGGCGATCGCGAAAATGATCGCGTCGGAGGCGGCGATGGACAATGCCCGCGACGCCACCCAGATCCACGGCGGATACGGCTTCATGAACGAGTATCCGGTGGCCCGTCACTATCGCGACAGCAAGATCCTCGAGATCGGCGAGGGCACCACCGAGGTGCAACTGATGCTCATCGCGCGATCGCTGGGGCTGTCGTGATGGCGGGGGAGCAAGGCGCCAAGTCGGTTGTCCAGCGGGGCTTGTGGTTTGAGGAGTTCGAGATCGGCACGACATACCTGCATCGGCCCGGCCGCACCGTCACCGAGGCCGACAACGTGTTGTTCACCACGCTGACCATGAACACCCAGTCGCTGCATCTCGATGCGGCGTGGGCGGCCGAACAGCCGGGTTTTCGGGGCGAGCGGCTGGTGAATTCGATGTTCACGCTCTCGACGCTGGTCGGGCTGTCGGTTGCGCAGCTGACGCTGGGCACCATCGTGGCCAACCTCGGTTTCTCCGAGGTGTCGTTCCCCAAACCGGTCTTCCACGGCGACACCCTGTACGCCGAGACCGTATGTACGGGCAAGCGCGAATCGAAGAGTCGGCCCGGGGAAGGCGTCGTCACCCTCGAGCACACCGGGCGCAACCAGCACGGCGACGTCGTTGCCCGGGCACTACGTACCACGCTGGTGCAAAAGCGGCCCGCTGACGAGGGGTCGCGATGAACCTGCGTGCCGCGGGTCCGGGGTGGCTGTTCTGTCCGGCGGACCGACCCGAGCGTTTCGCGAAGGCCGCCGCTGCCGCCGACGTGGTGATTCTCGACCTCGAGGACGGCGTGGCCGAAGCGGACAAGCCCGCCGCCCGCAAGGCACTGCGGGAGACCCCGCTGGACCCGGAGCGCACCGTGGTACGAATCAACCCCGCCGGCACCGACGAGCAGGCCCGCGACCTGGAAGCCCTGGCCGACACCGCCTACACGACGGTCATGCTGTCGAAGACCGAATCGGCCGCGCAGGTGACCGCACTCGCGCCGCGCGACGTCATCGCACTGGTGGAGACTCCGCGCGGTGCGGTGTTCGCCGCCGAAATCGCGGCGGCGCAGGGCACCGTCGCGCTGATGTGGGGCGCCGAGGACCTGGTTGCCACGCTGGGCGGCAACTCCAGCCGGCAAGCCGACGGCACCTATCGGGATGTTGCCCGCCATGTGCGTTCGACGATCCTCCTCGCGGCGTCCGCGTTCGGCCGGATCGCGCTCGACGCCGTGCATCTGGACATCGGTGACACCGAAGGCTTGCAGGTGGAGGCCCACGACGCCGTCGCGGTGGGTTTCGATGGGACCGTCTGCATCCACCCGACCCAGATCCCGGTGGTGCGCAATGCCTATCGGCCCAGCGAGGAGAAGTTGGACTGGGCGCGAAGGGTTTTGGCGGCCGCGCGGACCGAGCGAGGGGTGTTTGCGTTCGAAGGACAAATGGTCGACTCGCCGGTGCTCAAGCACGCGGAAATGCTGGTGCGGCGAGCCGGGGAGCCCGCCTGAATGGTTTCGCTTGCTGGCCGACCGGCTTCGCGCTGACCGCTGATGCTGGTGACGCGGCCGGATCGGATCAGCACTTATGGGCGCGACACGCTGCCGACGGATCCGCGATCAGCCCGGTGTCTTCGCATTTGAGCGCATAATGGAAGGTGCGCCAGTGTCGCAGCGAGCGGAGCCTTTCGTGCAGCTGGCGATTGACTTCGGCTCGCGGTAAGCCCCGGCTGTGGTTTTGCCGTGGCTTACCACGGTACGTGCGCCGAAACACAAAGGAATGGAACGCACGGCGAACCGAGAGGACTGCATTTTCGCAACGGCGTGACCGCTCGAGCTAGGGAGGCGGTATGGCAGAAGCAACTCAGATGCCGATGACTGTCGACCTCGAGCCGGTGCAACTTGTCGCTGCGGATGGCAGGCCGACGGCCGAGCGCCGGTACAGCCGCGACCTTCCTGCCGAGACACTGTGCTGGCTCTACGAGATGATGGTCGTCACCAGGGACCTGGACACCGAGTTCGTCAACCTGCAGCGCCAGGGCGAGTTGGCGCTGTTCACGCCCTGCCGCGGTCAGGAGGCGGCGCAGGTCGGTGCGGCGGCGTGCCTGCGCAAGACCGACTGGTTGTTCCCCCAATACCGCGAGTTGGGCGTCTATCTGGTGCGTGGCATCCCGCCCGGACACGTCGGGGCCCTGTGGCGCGGAACCTGGCATGGCGGGCTGGAATTCACCAAGAAGTACTGCGCCCCAATTTCGGTTCCGGTCGGCACCCACACCTTGCATGCTGTCGGGGCGGCGATGGCCGCGCAACGCCTCCATGAAGATTCGGTGACAGTGGCCTTCCTCGGCGACGGCGCTACCAGCGAAGGTGACGTGCACGAGGCGCTGAACTTGGCCGGGGTGTTCGCCACGCCGTGCGTGTTCTACGTGCAGAACAACCAGTGGGCGATCTCGGTGCCGGTATCCAAGCAGACCGCCGCACCTTCTATCGCGCACAAGGCGATTGGCTACGGCATGCCGGGTATCCGCGTGGACGGCAACGATGTGCTGGCGTGCTACGCGGTGATGGCCGAGGCCGCCGCCCGGGCCCGCGCCGGTGACGGCCCGACGTTGATCGAGGCGGTCACCTACCGGCTCGGCCCGCACACCACGGCCGATGATCCGAGTCGGTACCGGACCCAGGAAGAAGTCGACCGCTGGGCAGCGCTGGACCCGATTCCGCGTTACCGCACTTACTTGCAGGGCCAGGGCGTGTGGTCGGAACGCCTGGAAGACCGCGTCACTGGCCGATCGAAGCGAATGCGGGCCGAACTGCGCGACGCGGTGGTTGATGCGCCTGATTTCGACATCGACGACGTGTTCACCACGGTATACGCGGAAATCACGCCTGGACTGGAAGCTCAGCGTCGACAGTTGCGGGCCGAACTGGCTCGGACTGATTAAGGAGGCGTGAATGACTCAGATCGCCGATCGTCCAGCCAGCCGGGACGAATCGGTACCGGCGACGGTCGAGAATGTCGCGCTCGGCCCGCAACCGTTGACAATGGTGCAGGCGCTCAACCGCGCGCTGCATGACGCGATGGCCGCCAACGATCGGGTCCTGGTCTTCGGAGAAGACGTCTCGGTGGAGGGTGGGGTGTTCCGGGTGACCGAGGGACTGGCCCAGACGTTCGGCGAGGACCGGTGCTTCGACACTCCGCTGGCGGAATCTGCCCTGATTGGGATCTCGGTCGGGCTGGCACTGCGCGGCTTCGTGCCGGTACCTGAGATCCAGTTCGACGGCTTCTCCTATCCGGCGTTCGACCAGGTGGTCAGCCACCTGGCGAAGTACCGCAACCGTACCCGCGGCGAGGTGAACATGCCGGTCACTGTCCGGATACCGTCGTTCGGCGGTATCGGTGCGGCCGAGCATCATTCGGAATCCACCGAGTCGTACTGGGCGCACACCGCCGGCTTGAAGGTGGTGGTCCCGTCCAACCCGGCTGACGCCTATTGGCTGCTTCGGCACGCGATCGCCTGCCCGGACCCGGTGATGTACCTAGAGCCGAAGCGGCGCTATCAGGGCCGCGGCGTGGTCGACGCCAGCCGGCCCGAACCGCCGATCGGTCAGGCGATGGTGCGCCGCCCGGGCACCGACGTAACGGTCATAACCTACGGCAGCCTGGTGAACACCGCCGTCGCCACGGCGGAAGATGCTCAGCGCCAACGCGGTTGGAGCCTGGAGGTCATCGACCTGCGGTCGCTGGTTCCATTGGACTTCGACACCATCGCCTCATCGATCCATCGAACCGGGCGTTGTGTGGTGATGCACGAGGGGCCGCGCAGCCTGGGCTATGGAGCCGGTTTGGTGGCACGCATCCAGGAAGAGATGTTCTACGAGCTGGAAGCGCCGGTCTTGCGCGCCTGCGGATTTGACACTCCGTACCCGCCGGCGCGGTTGGAGAGATTGTGGCTACCGGGCCCCGACCGGCTGCTGGACTGCGTCGAGCGGGCGCTGGAGCAGCCGTGAGCGCCGAGGAGCGGGTGAAGTCGTTCCGGGTTCCCGACCTTGGCGAGGGACTCGAAGAGGTCACCGTGTCGTGCTGGAACGTCGCCGTCGGAGACGTTGTCGAGCTCAATCAGATCCTGTGTTCGGTAGAGACGGCCAAGGCCGAAGTGGAAATCCCGAGCCCGTATGCGGGCCGGATCGTCGAAACGCACGGCGCCGAAGGCGATGTCCTCAACGTGGGCGCCGTCCTGGTTCGGATCGACGCGGGACCGGTGAACGGGGAGGCCCCGGCGCCCAATGGTCAGCCCGCGGTGCCCACGCTGGTCGGCTACGGCGCGGACGCGGACATCGACGTGAGCCGGCGCGGCAGCCGCCCGCTGGCGGCTCCTCCGGTGCGCAAACTGGCCAAAGAGCTTTCCGTCGACCTTGCCTCGATACGGCACGGTGGGGTGATCACCCGCGCGGACGTGCTTTCGGCCGCTGAGGGGTCCGGGGTTGCACCCGACGTTCGGCCGGTGCGCGGTGTCCAGGCCCGGATGGCGGAGAATATGGCGTTGTCCCACAAGGAGATTCCTGCTGCGAAGGTCAGTGTGGGCGTTGACTGCACCGAATTGTTGCGGCTGCGCGATCGGTTCCGTTCGGCATATCAGGAGATCACGCCGTTCGTGCTGACACTGCGGATGCTGGTTATCGCTCTGACTCACAACGAGATTCTCAACTCGACTTGGGTTGATTCACCGGACGGCCCGCAGGTGCACGTACATCGTCACGTGCACCTGGGCTTCGGCGTGGCCACCAAACGTGGGCTGCTTGTCCCGGTGATCGCCGACGCCCAAAACAAGACGATCCGCGAACTGGCCAGCCGGACAGCCGAATTGATTACTGGCGCACACGAGAGCAAGCTGGCGCCCGCCGAATTGCGCGGCTCGACGTTCACCGCGTCGAACTTCGGGGCCCTGGGCGCGGACGACGGCGTGCCGGTGATCAACCATCCCGAAGCCGCCATCCTGGGGATGGGAGCGATCAAGCCGCGCCCAGTGGCCGTCGGCGACGAGGTGGTGGTGCGGCCGACGATGACGCTGACATGCGTGTTCGATCACCGCGTCGCCGACGGCGCCCAGGCAGCCCAGTTCGTCTGCGAGCTGAGGGACCTGATCGAGTCTCCACAGACCGCGCTGCTAGATCTCTAGCTCGTAATCGTCATCCCCGTGGTGGAGGAGTTTTTCCGGGTGATGAAACGTGTTGCTTCTGGGTTGGCCTCGGTCTAAGTGCGGTGGTGGTATCCATTCGGTTTCGCCGTTGGCGTTTTTGCGAGTGGTCCAGCCGCCGGGTTGGACCAGTCGATGTTGGGAACCGCAGGCAAACGTCAGGTCATTGACGTCGGTGCGGTGGCAGGTGGCGTAGTCGGTGACGTGATGGACCTCGGAGTAGTAGCCGGGCACGGTGCAACCCGGGGCCGAGCAACCGCGATCCTTGGCATACAAGACAATTCGCTGCGCGGGGGAGGCCAGGCGTTTGGTGTGATACAGCGCCAGCGCCTTGCCCTTGTCGAAGATTGCCAGGTAGTGGCGCGCGTGGCGGCCCAGGCGGATGACGTCGCTGATGGGCAGGATGGTGCCGCCGCCGGTAAGACCACGTCCGGCAGCGACTTCCAGCTCGGCCAGCGTCGTGGTGACGATGATCGACGCCGGCAGCCCGTTGTGCTGGCCCAGCTTTCCCGACGCCAACAGCGCGCGCAGGGCCGCTAGCAGCGCGTCATGCTGGCGTTGCGCGTGGCTGCGGGCGTCACCGTCGATCGCCTCTTGCGAAGGGGCGCCATCCACGCACGGAGTGTCGTCGTTGGGATTGCACATGCCGGGGGCGGCCAGTTTGGCCAGTACTGCCTCGAAGGTGGCGCGGGCCTCGGGGTTCAGCCAACCGCGCACCTCCGACATGCCATCGGCCTGCTGGTTGCCCAGCGTGAGGCCGCGCCGGCGGGCACGATCTTCGTCGCGGTAGGTGCCGTCGGGGTTGAGGCAGTCGGCGAGCGTGTCGGCCAGCCCGGCCAGTTGTTCGGGCCGAAACTGGGTGCCCTGCTTGGCCAACTCGGCTTCGGCCTGCTCGCGCGCTGAGTAGTCCACCCAGCCGGGCAGCTGCCGGCAAAACCGGCGGATCACCGCCACCTGACCGGCTCCCAGCTTGCCGTCCCGCTGCTCGGCCGCGGTGGCAGCCAACACCGGCGGCAAAGGCTCACCGGTGATGGCCTGCCGTGGTCCTAGGTCGGCGGCTTCGCGGATGCGTCGCGATGCCTCGGCGCGGCTGATCAGCGTGCGCTCGGCGATCGCGTGGGAGAGCTTGCCGCCCAACTCCTCCGGAGTGGCTTGGCGGGCCAGATGATTGATGGGTCCATGCTCGAGTGCCGGTAGCCGCCGACGCAGGCGCTCGCAGCGTTCTAACCAGGCCAGCCACTCCGGGGTGGTCAAGGCGTCGCAATCGAGCTCGGCCACGCCGTCCAGTGCGGCCTCTGCCGCATCAAAAGCCGCCGTCAACACCTCGCGATCAACGACACCATCGGAACCCATAGAACGAAACTATCGGAGGGCACCGACAAAAATGCCGCGCGTCAACTACTGAAACACAAGTGGCGCAAGTGATTTGAACGCCAGCGTAGACGACTACCTGCGTCGCGCTGCGGCCAGCCGGGCGGCGAACTCCGGCGACTGGATGGAGTTGGCCTGTGGCCCCAGTTCGGTGCGCATGGCGAGTTGGTGCTGCTCGTTGTCCAACGATCCGGGGCTGGCCGTGGCTCGCATCGTGGCCTTGGTTGCCAGCACCAC
>DATKEW010000326.1:0-4659 GCA_035511785.1 Mycobacterium sp. | reverse complement strand
GCTCTACGGGTCGGACTACCCGCACCCCGAGGGGCTGGCGAAGCCGACGCATTACGCCGACGCGCTGCAGCACCTGCCCGTCGAAGATCAAGCAAAGATCATGGGCGGCAACCTTGCTCGGCTCGTGTCGGTGTGACCCATAGCCAACCTTGGCAGACCATCCCCGAGATGGTCTTGAGCACGGCGGACCGCTTCGGCGACGCGGAAGCGATTGTCGACGGTCCGCTGCGCTTGACGTTCGCGGGAGTTGTCGATCGAATCCGCTGCGCCGCAGGTGCGTTCGCCGACCTTGGTATCGGTAAGGGCGAACGGGTCGCCGTCTGGGGGCCGAACTCGGCAGAGTGGATAATTGCGGCTTTCGGGCTGCTCACCGTGGGCGGTGTGCTCGTGCCGGTCAACACGCGGTTCAAGACCGAAGAAGCCGGCGACATCATCGGCCGCAGCGGGGCGAAGGCCGTCCTGGTGCAAAAAGGATTTCTGGGGCAGGACTACACCGCGCCGGCGGGCATACCGGTCATCGATCTCAAATCCGACTTCCTTTCCGGCGGTTCCCCGTTCGAGCGTGCGGTGAGCGGCACCGACATCGCCGACGTCATCTTTACCTCGGGCACAACCGGCCGCCCGAAGGGCGCGATGATGAATCATCGCCAAACGCTGCGAATGTACGAGGAGTGGGCGACGCTCGCGGATCTGCGCCAGGGCGACCGCTATTTGCAGATAAACCCGTACTTCCACACGTTCGGCTTGAAAGCGGGGCTGATAACGTCCTTCCTCCGCGGCGCGACGATGCTGCCGGTCGCGGTTTTCGATGTCGACAGGGTGGTCGATCTCATTGAACGCGAACGCATTACGATGCTGCCTGGCCCGCCGACGCTGTACCACTCGTTGCTGACGGTCCGCGACAAGGCCAAGCTGTCGACGTTGCGGGCAGGCGTGACCGGCGCCGCTGACATCCCTGTCGAACTGGTTCGTCGCATACATGGCGAATTGCCCTTCCAGACGTTGATGACCGGTTACGGGCTCACCGAGGCCGGCAACGTCACCTTGTCCCGGCCCGGCGATTCGTTCGAGGATGTTGCCACCACCGCGGGCCTGCCCTGCGAGGGGGTCGAGGTGCGCATCGCGGACGACGGCGAGGTGCTGGTCCGCGGCTACGGCGTCATGCAGGGGTACCTCGACGAGCCGGAGGCCACCGCGCGGGCGATCGACGACGACGGCTGGCTGCACACCGGAGATTTGGGCAACTTCGACGATGCGGGCCGCCTGCGCGTGGTGGGCCGCAAAAAGGACATGTTCATCGTGGGCGGGTTCAACGCCTACCCGGCGGAGATCGAGGGGTTCCTGCTCGAGCACCCGGCGGTGGCGCAAGCCGCCGTGATCGGTGTTCCCGACGATCGTCTCGGCCAGGTGGGTAAGGCCTTCGTGGTGGCAAACACTAAGGTGTCCGAAGATGACCTGCTCGCGTGGTGCCGAGAGCGGATGGCGGGATTCAAAGCGCCGAGATCCATCGAGTTCCTCGACGCGCTGCCGCTCAACGCCACTGGGAAAGTGATGAAGGACCAACTCCGTTGACTACCGGCGATATTCACTCGATGGTGATCGCATCGGATTATCGTGTCCCGGATCCGACCCGGGTGTGGCCGCTGCTCGAGCGCAACAAGGCGGCACTCGCCGATATCGGCGCACACCATGTTCTGGTGTATACGTCCACCCACGACTACGGCCGCGTACTGGTGATGATCGGGGTGCACAGCCGTGAGCCCATCGTGGAGCTGCTGCGCTCGCGGGTCTTCTTCGATTGGTTCGATGCCGCCGGCGTCGAAGACATTCCCGCCGTCTTTGCCGGCGAGATCGTAGACAGGTTCGTTCCGGCGCCGCCGCCGACACCAAGCGCGCCCGGCGTCGTGGTAGCTGCGATCGCGTCCGTCGACGATGTGTCGACCCTCACTACGGGGGTCCGCTCGGCGATGGACAGATTCACCGCGGCCGGCATCCGAAAGACGTCGGTTTTCCAGGCTTTCGACGATGAGCACGAGGTTCTGATTTTGCAGGAGTTTCCCGACGAGCAGGGCGCGCGAGAGTGGATTGACCATCCAGACGCTGCGGCCCAATGGATTTCGGGTGCGGGCGTCGGTGCCTACCCGCCGGTGTTCGTCGGCCGGTTCTTCGACACGATGCGCATCGAGGCGGACTGAGCTCGCCGGAATGTTCGTGTGCCTGTGTAACGGAGTCACCAGCCAGACGGTGACCGAAGTTGTCGAGACCGGGGCGTCGACGACCAAGGATGTCGCCCGGGCTTGCGGAGCAGGCGCCGATTGCGGGCGCTGCCGGCGGACTGTCCAGGCGATATTGCGATCGTCAACCCCGGACCGAACGGCGCGGTCGGTCTAGCCTTCTTCAGCGCCGCTGGCCGCCGTCCGGTGACATGGGCCCAACGAGTTGACTAAGCAGGTGAGGGATCTCGAGCCGCGGCAAGACCACCTCGACGAACACCATGCGGTCTTGATGCTCCGCGGCGGCGGTGAAGGCGTCGTCGAGCTCGCCGTAGGTCTGGGCCCGGAACGCGAGGTGGTTGGCCGCCCCCAGAGCGTGGGGAACGTCGGTCCACTTCCAGCTGGCAATGTCGTTGTAGGGGGCCGTCTCTCCGTGAATCGCCCGTTCGACGGTGTAACCGTCGTTGTTGACCACCACGATGACCGGGGACAACCCTTCGCGGGAGAAGGTGCCGAGCTCCTGGACGGTCAGTTGTGCGGCCCCATCGCCGATCAGCAACACCGTCCTGCGGTCCGGATGTGCCACTGCTGCCCCGACGGCCGCGGGTAGCGTGTAACCGATTGAGCCCCAGAGTGGTTGACCGATGAAGGTGACTCCGTGCGGCAACCGGTGATCCGCCATGCCGTAGAACGACGTTCCCTGATCGGCGAGGACCACATTTCCCGGTGTGAGCGCTACGCAAAGGCGATCCCACACCATCTGTTGCGTGAGTGGTTGATCGCGCCGTGGGGGTGGCGGTAGGGGTTCGGCGGGCGGCGACGCCACCGGTGGCGAAGTGATCCCGCGCCGGACCAGGATCGTGGCCAGCGCCTCTAACGCGGCGCCCATTTCCAACGGCGCGAAGACTTCGCCGGCCACGCTGCTTTGGTATTGCCCGACGTCGATCGTCCGGGCCGGGTCGATCCGCTGGCTGAAGAAGCCGCTAACCATGTCGGTGAACACCACCCCGGCCGTCACCAGCACCGGCGCCTGCTCGATCGCCGTGCGCACCCATTCGGCGCTGGCCGAACCCGCGTAAATTCCCAGGAAGTTGGGCGAGCTCTCATCGAGCAGACTCTTTCCCCACATCAACGTGGCATGCGGCACCACGTCCGCCGCCAGCAACGCCTCGAGCTCTTTGACCGCTTGCAGCCGATGGACCAGCAAGTCGGCGAGCACCGTGAGCTGGTGGTCGGCGATGAGCTCGGTCGCGGCCTCGACGAAAATCGCCAGCGCACGGGGGCTGGTGCCGCCCGTGTAGCGGGGCAGCGGCGCGTCGGGCGGCTCGGTAGGGAAGCGGGCCACGTCGGTGGACAGCAAGATGTATCCGGGCCGTTTCTGTTCGCGCACCTCGGACAGCACCCGGTCGATCTCTCTGCGCGCCGTGGCCGGCATGAGATTGGCTTGGGCGCAGGTGATTTCGCGGCTGATGCGGAAGAAGTGCTCGAAGTCGCCGTCGCCGAGCGAATGGTGCAGCGCGCGCCTGGTGCCTTGCGCGTCTTTGGAGGGGCCGCCGACGATATGCACGACGGGCACGTGCTCGGCATAGCTGCCCGCGATCGCGTTAGCCGCCGAGAGTTCGCCCACGCCGAATGTCGTTACCACGGCAGCCATTCCGCGCAACCGTCCGTATCCATCGGCGGCGTAACCGGCGTTGAGCTCGTTCGCGCTGCCTACCCACCGAATGGTGGGGTGGGCGACGATGTGGTCCAAGAACGCCAGGTTATAGTCGCCGGGAACGCCGAAAATCTCGGAGACGCCGAGTTCGGCGAGGCGGTCCAGCAGGTAGTCACCAATGGTGTAGAGGGGATTTTCGGGGCCGGGCCCCGGACCGGTCGGGGTATCAGTCACAAGCACGACGGTACGCCCGATCGAAACCGTTCCGGCCGACACGCCGCCGCGCTATCGTCCCAGCCATGGCAGTCAAGGAATCCCGCGAAGTCGTCATCGAAGCAAGTCCCAAGGAGATCCTCGACGTTATCGCCGACGTCGAGGCAATGCCCGAATGGTCGTCGATTCATCAGAGCGCCGAGGTGGTCGAACGCGACGCGGAGGGTCGACCGCGGCGCGCCAAGATGAAAGTCAAGTCGACCGGTGTCACAGACGAGATCGTGGTCGCTTACGCCTGGCGCGACGACGGCGTCAGCTGGACGCAGGAGAGCGGGAAAGCGTCCCGTAACCAAGAAGGGGGTTACACGCTCACCCCGCAAGGCGACAAGACACGGACGAAGTTTGATCTGGCGCTGGATCCGCTCGTGCCGCTGCCCGGCTTTGTGATAAAGCGTGCGATGAAAGGGATCATGGAGCTGAATACGGACGGGCTTCGCAAGCGGGTGCTCAAGGTCAAGGAGGGTCAATAGTCAGGGTGACCCACGGGGGGCCCCTGGCCGGGGTGAAAGTCATCGA
>DATKEW010000325.1:0-2378 GCA_035511785.1 Mycobacterium sp. | reverse complement strand
CCCCGCCGAGGACTGGGCCGAGACCTTCGCGCACTACCTACACATCCGCGACACCCTGGACACCTCAGCCGCCTTCGGCTTCACCGCGTCGAGCGCCACCTTCGAGCGTCGGATGCTGGGGCCCAACGGATTCGACACCATCATCGAGATGTGGCTGCTGCTGGCGTGGGCGCTGAACATTGTGAACCGCTCGATGGGCCGCGACGACCTCTACCCGTTCGTGCTGCCGGAACCGGTGCTGGACAAGATGCGGTTCATCCACACTACGATCGACGAGATCACCTCCAATCCCGCCAAGCTGGCCTCGGCCGGCGGCGCGTAGCCTGGACCGCGATGGCCCAGCCCATGCACCTCGGACGCCCGACGGGCGCCGCATCAGGGTGGCCGCGGTTCCAGCACGTCGCGGAGGCCGGCAACGCGCGCGTCACCATGCAGGCCATCACCGACGGCGCCGTAGCGAGCAGCGCCGCGGTGCGAGAGCCCCTCTACCTGCCAACATCGCGCGCAACAGCGGCCCGGTGATTCATCCGGCCGGTAAGAAGGGTCCCAATGTCTGACCACGCGTCGTCGTCCCCCGGGACAGAGATCGCCCAAAACAGCGTGTTCGAACGATTCGCCCGCTCCGGGTACGTCGTGAGCGGCCTGCTGCACATGATCATCGGCTACCTCGCGATCCGGATTGCTCTCGGCGTCGGGGGCGGCACCGCTGACCAATCCGGGGCGCTAGCGGCGTTGGCGGCCAAACCGGGTGGCATCGTCGCGCTGTGGATTGTCGTGGTCGCGCTTGTGGTTATGGGGCTGTGGCGCCTCGTCGAAACAGCACTCGGTCGGTCGACCGACCCGAAATCCCAAGGCGCATCATCGGAAGTGTTGGACCGGGTGAAGGCCTTCGCGTTAGCAGTGGTCTATTTCGGGTTCGCATACTCTGCGTTCGGATTCGCCCGGGGCGCCGGGAAGTCCACCGGGAAGCAGAATTCGGCGATGAGCGCACACCTGATGCAGACCGGCGCCGGCACGATCGCACTCATCACCGGCGGCGTGATCATCGTCGCGGTGGGCGGATATCACGTCTACAAAGGAGCCAGCCGCAACTTTCTCGACGATCTCAAGGGCAATTCCAGCGACCTGGTGCGACGACTGGGCATGGTGGGCTACATCGCTAAAGGCCTGGTTATCGCTGGTACCGGGGTGCTGGTCGTCGTCGCGGCGGGTCGTTCGGAGCCGAACACGGCCACCGGACTCGACGGGGCCCTCAAAACACTCGGGGCCCAACCCTACGGAGCGGCGCTCCTGATCGCCGCCGGCCTGGGAATCATCACCTACGGCCTGTACAGCTTCGCCATGGCCCGATACACCAAAATGTAAGTGCGCCCCGCGGATTCAGCTTGTAACGGACCGGATGCGACAATCCTCGCCCGTCAGGCGGGCGGTCCCGCCGAAGGCCATGCCCGCCGTCGACGTTACCGCCACCCAGGAGTAGACCGCGAACAACCAGTATTGTTGCCACGCGTCGTCTTCGGTGAGCGTCACGCCAGCCTCGCCGAGCAGCGTGCAGTACCGCCGCAGCCCGACGCGGCTCCCGCAGGCCACCATCGACCTGATCCTGGAGCTGGGCCAGAGACTGAGACTGGTCAGCAAAGGACTCGACGCAGGGAAGGGCATGTGGCGGTGCTGCCGTGGCTCGAGTCAACAGCGGTTGTGCGGGTATAGCTTGTTGAATGAGGTGCGATGCGTTTGTGCTGGGCGGAGGCGGTGTGCTTGGGGCCGCTGAGGTGGGCATGGCGCGCGCATTGCTGGAGGCGGGCGTTCGTCCCGACCTGGTGTGCGGCACCTCAGTCGGGGCGATCAACGGCGCGGCGATCGCGGCGGATCCCACTCCGGAAGGCGCGCAGCATCTGTTGGGGATCTGGGACGCGCTCGGCCAGGAGGGAGTCCTGGATGGTTCGGTGATCCGGCGGGTCGCCGAAGTCGTGCGCCGCAGGACGTCGTTGCACGGTAACGGTGCACTTCGCCGGGTGTTGTGCGACCGATTGCCCGCGCAGACCTTCGAGGACCTCGCCGTGCCGTTCGAGTGCGTGGCGGCCAGCATCGAAGGTGCCCGGGAGCACTGGTTCAGCACGGGAGACCTGATCGAGCCGGTTCTCGCGTCGTGTGCGCTGCCGGGGGTGTTCCCACCTGTGCGGATCGGCGACGAGCACTTCTTCGACGGTGGTCTGGTGAACAGCATTCCGCTGGATCGGGCGGTGGCCCTTGGCGCCGATACGGTATGGGTCTTGCACGTCGGGCGTTTGGAGGAGGAACTCGCCGCACCACGGTTCCTGTGGGAGGTCGCGTTCGTAGCCTTCGAGATCTCACGCAGACACCGCTTCCACAGCGAT
>DATKEW010000324.1:0-5267 GCA_035511785.1 Mycobacterium sp. | reverse complement strand
GGAAGCCCTCGGCAACCCCACCTGGTACGCGCGCTTCGCAGCGCAAGCGATGACCGATCCCGCCTACTACAACATCATCGTCAAGGGTGCGCTCAGTTCGTCATCGCTGGTTCAGGTCGTCGACGGCATCAACCAGTGCCTCCCCAACCTGCCGGCCGAGGTGCGTTTTGAACGCAACATCATGGCCCGCAACCTGTTGATGCATACTTGCGCCGACCGTGAACGCGCGCTGGCGGCAGGTTCATCGATGCACCAAACCTCTTGGCGCGCTGCCGCATCCGGCCTCATCGACGCGATCGTGGGCATGTGGTTGGCGCCCGTGACGCCGCACGAGTGAAGAGTATTGAGATGAAAGTGATTGTCGACCAAAATCTTTGCGCATCGTCGGGGAACTGCGTCATGAATGCGCCCGAGCTGTTCGACCAGCGGGACGAGGACGGCGTCGTCGTCCTGCTCAACGACCACCCATCAGACGAGCAGAGCGAAGGCGCACGCCGAGCCGCCGCGCAGTGCCCGGCGCAAGCCATCTATATCGAGGAATGAAATGTCGGAAACGCTGACGAGCACCACCACGGCCTCCGAGATCCCGGAGTACCCGATGGCCAGGAATGCGCGCTGCCCCTTCGCCCCGCCCCCGGATGTCATGGCACTGGCGGAAAGCAAGCCGTTGTCCAGGGTTCGGATCTGGGACGGCAGCACGCCGTGGCTCATCACCGGCTACGAGCAATGCCGGGAGCTGTTCTCCGACTCCCGGGTCAGCGTCGACGACCGAGTGCCAGGGTTTCCGCACTGGAACGCAGGCATGCTGTCGACAGTGCACAAGCGTCCGCGATCGGTCTTCACCTCCGATGGCGAAGAGCACACCCGGTTCCGGCGGATGTTGTCGAAGCCGTTCACGTTCAAGCGCGTTGAGGGTCTGCGCCCGACCATCCAGCAGACCACCGACGACCACATCGACGCGATGCTGGCCGGCCCGCAGCCGGCCGACATTGTCACCGCGCTGGCGCTGCCGGTCCCGTCGCTGGTGATCAGCCAGCTGCTCGGGGTGCCCTACGAGGACGCCGAGATGTTCCAGCACCACGCCAACGTGGGGCTGGCGCGCTACGCGACCGGTGCGGACACCGTGAAAGGCGCGATGAGTCTGCACAAATACCTTGCTCAGCTGGTCGAGGCGAAAATGGAAAATCCGGCCGAAGACGCGGTATCCGATCTCGCCGAACGGGTCAAGGGCGGCGAGCTCAGCGTCAAAGAGGCCGCGCAGCTGGGTACCGGATTGCTCATCGCCGGACACGAGACCACCTCGAACATGATCGGTCTCGGTGTGCTTGCCCTGCTGGAAAATCCCGGGCAGTCGGCCGTCATCCGCGATGCCGACGACGCGACGATCATCGCGAGCGCCGTCGAGGAGCTACTTCGCTACCTCAGCATCATTCAGAACGGGCAGCGCCGCGTCGCCGTCGAAGACATCCATATCGCCGGAGAGGTCATCCGCGCCGGCGAAGGCATCATCATCGACCTGGCGCTGGCCAACTGGGATCCGGACGCCTTCCCCGAACCGGACCGACTGTATCTGCACCGCTCCGGGGCCGACCGCAACGTGGCGTTCGGTTACGGCCGGCACCAGTGCGTGGGCCAGCAGCTCGCCCGCGCCGAGTTGCAAATCGTCTACCGCACACTGTTCCGCCGTGTCCCGACGCTGGCGCTGGCCGTCCCGGTCGAGGACATCCCGTTCAAACACGACCGGCTCGCCTACGGCGTCTACGAATTGCCGGTGACTTGGTAGCCCATTCATTGACCGGCCCGAGCTGGCTACCCTCGAAAATGCCGATCCGAATGGAGGGTCAAAGATGACGACTCAAACCAGCAGCGTTTCGCTCTACCCGCCCGAAGGCTTTGGCGCACCGAAGGACCGCCGTGGGCACGCCGGCGGCACCAATGTGGGACTGCCGGAAGGGACCGTGGTCTTTTCTGCGGACAACCACGTTTCCCTGGCAGCCGACATCTTCTACGAGCGCTTCCCCGAGGACCTCAGGGACAAGGCGCCGCGGATCTGGTACGAGGACGGCGCCTATCAAGTCGGACGCAAGGGGCAGTCGTTCCTGCCGGGCGACTTCAGCGCGGTGCTGATGCAGTACGACGACCTGCCCGGTGCCGCGAGCACCAACATCGAGGCGCGGATCCAGGAGCTGCACGAGGACGGCGTCGACAAAGAACTGGCCTTCCCCAACGCGGTGCTGGCGCTCTTCCACTACCCGGACAAGAAACTTCGCGAACTCGCCTTCCGCATCTACAACGAATACATCGCCGAGCTACAAGAACGCTCGTCCGGCCATTTCTACGGGGCCGGGCTGATCAACTGGTGGGATCCACAAGGCACGAAGAAGACGCTGGCCGAGCTGAAATCGTTGGGGCTCAAGACGTTTCTGATGCCGCTGAACCCGGGCAAGGATGACGACGGCAACCCGATCGACTACGCGAGTACGTCGATGAGCGCCGTCTGGGACGCGATCGAGGCCTCCGGCCTGCCGGTCGCGCACCACATCGGCGAGACCCCGCCGAAAAGCCCATGCGAATTCAACAGCGTTGTCGTCGGGATGATGATCAACATCGACGGATTCCGGGAGACGTTCTCCAAGTACATCTTCGGTGGGATCCTCGACCAGCACCCGGCGCTGCGGATCGGTTGGTTTGAGGGCGGGATTTCCTGGGTGCCGTGGGCGCTGCAAGACGCCGAGCACCTGGTGGCGTCCTACCAGCACATGTTCAACCGGCCGCTCGAGCATGGTGTGCGGCACTACTGGGACAACCACATGAGCGCCTCGTTCATGGTCGACCCGCTGGGTCTGCAGCTGATCGACAAGATCGGGGTGGACAAGGTGATGTGGTCGAGCGATTATCCGCACAACGAAAGCACATTCGGCTATTCCGAGAAGTCGCTGGCGGCCGTTGTCGACGCCGTCGGTCCGGCCGACGCGGCGCGGATCGTCAGCGCCAACATCACGAAGTTCTTGGGCCTGTAAGTGGCGGCACGATGACAACGTTCGCGCAAGCGGGCACCGGCAACGGCCTGGTGATTCCCGAAACACCTGACCTTGCCCGCATGCGTCGCGACACCGGGGCTCGGCTGCGGTCGGCGATGGCCGAACGCGGCGTTGACGCGATGATCCTGCTGGGCAACAACTCCGTGGTCTACGCCACAGGGACGAGCTGGCCGCTGGGCGATGCGGGGCTGTCATACGTCGAGCGACCGGTCGCGGTCGTGCTCTCCGACGACGAGTGGCCGCATCTGTTCCTGCCGTTCCGCGAGGGCGCATCGCAGGAATCGGACCTACCCGCCGATCACCTGCATGGGCCGGTCTACCTCGAATTCGACGAAGGGGTACAGAATTTCGCATCTGTGCTGGCCGACTTGATTCCGCCGGCAGCCGCGGTCGCGGTGGATGAATGTACCGGCGCCATGTCCCGCGCGGGGAAGTTGTTGTTCCCCAACGGTTCTCCCGCCGACGCCGCGACCGTTGTCAGCGCTGCCAAGGCGATCAAAACGCCGGACGAACTGTCCTGCATGCGTACCGCCATTGGGATCACCGACGAGGCGATGGTCGAAGTCCACAAGCGTTTGGCGCCCGGGATCCGCCAAATTGACTTGTCGGCAAGCTTTTTGCGTCAGGCCTTCGAGCTGGGCGCCACGGCCAGCATGCTCGAACCGATCTGGCAGGTGATGCCACCGAGCAAGGCCGAAGGCGTGTGGACCACGCACGGCGACCTGGCGTTGCCGCTGCTGTCCACCGAACGGGAACTGGCCGAAGGTGACGTGCTGTGGACCGATGTCAGCATCAGCTATCGCGGCTACTGCTCGGACTTCGGGCGCACCTGGATAGTCGGGCGCGATCCGTTGCCGCGTCAGCAGGCGCAGTTCGACAGATGGTTCGAAATCATGACCGCAGTGCTGGGCGTCGCCCGGGCGGGAGCCACCGCCGCCGACCTGGGTAGGGCCGCAACCGCTGCCAACGGTGGCAGCCGACCCTGGCTCCCGCACTTCTACCTCGGCCACGGCATTGGGGTCAATGCCGCCGAAATGCCAATGATCGGAACCGATCTCGGTGATGAGTTCGACGAGAAGTTCGTTCTTCAGTCCGGGATGGTGTTGGTCCTCGAGCCGGTGGTGTGGGAAGACGGCACCGGCGGCTACCGCAGCGAAGAAGTCTTGGTGATCACCGAGGAAGGCTGGATCCGATTGACCGACTACCCCTATGACCCCTATGGCCACTGAAGTCCTGCCCGACGATCGGGCGCTGCGTTCAGGGCGCCGGCAGCGGGCGCTGGACCAGATGGTCGAACACGATCTCGACGTCTTGGTCCTCGGCCGCCAGGCCAACGTCCGCTATGTCGCCGGCGCACCGCAGCTGTGGGTCGCCGGGACCCGGCCGTTCGGCCCGACCTGTGTGCTGGTGCGGGCGACCGGCGCTGTCCATCTGCTCAGCACCTGGGACGAAGGCGTCCCCGACGACATTCCCCACGAGAATCTCTATGGCATCTCGTGGAATCCGATGAACACCATCTCGGCGCTGCAGCGGATCGATGGTGCGGCCACCGCCCGGCGCGTCGGAACCGACGCCCTTTCACCGGTTTTCGCCCAACTGCTGCCGACCTCGTTTCCCAACGCCGAGCTGGTCGATGGGGAACTCGCCATGCGCGCCGCCCGGCGCATCAAGACGGCCGAGGAGGTGGGCGCGCTCCGCGACGCCATCGCGGTAGCCGAGTCGGCCCTGGCCGCCGCGGTTTCCGAACTGCGGCCCGGGGTCAGCGAACAGATTCTGGCCGGCGTGCTGCTGGAGGCCCTGGCCGCCGGCGGGCTGAGCACGCCGTCGAATCAGGATGTCGCGTGGGTGACTTCGCGCGAGCACCCGTGGCGGCGGGTCAACGGTGAAGGCCGTATCAAAGACGGCGACTTGGTCGCCTTTTCCGCCGGCGTCCTGGCCGGCGGTTACATCGGCGAGGTGGGACGAACCTGGCCCGCCGGCGTCGCCACCGGCGCCCCGGCGCTATACCAGCGCTGGGACATCCTGTGGGCCAAGCTGTTAGCGGCGTGCCGACCAGGCGCCGCGGCCGGCGAATTGTTGACCGCGTACCAGGCCGCGGGGGAGCCGGCGCCGCCGATGCCGGTGGCCCGGGGTCTGGGCATGGGCTTTGACCCGCCCGTCGTCTCCAAGCACCTGCCCGCAAGCGCGGCCGGCGAACGGCTGGAGCCGGGCATGGTGCTGGCCGTG
>DATKEW010000323.1:0-13604 GCA_035511785.1 Mycobacterium sp. | reverse complement strand
GGCAAGAGGTCACGACGCTGATGTCGATTGACGCCAACCATGCCAAGGAGGACTTCCAGCACATCATCGACGCCTCTACGGGCGACCTCAAGAGCCAACTGTCAGTGATGGCAAGCCTCATGGCCAAACAGGCAGAGGACTCGAAGGTCAGCAGCAAGGCCACCGTGGAAGCCGTCGCCGTCGAGTCGGTCACCGACAATTCGGCAGTCGTGCTTGTCGCGGCGAAATCCGATGTCACCAATCCTGACAACACGAAACGGCCACCCACCGTGTGGCGGCTCAGTGTCAATCTCAACCGCGACGGTGGTCAGCTCAAGATGTCGAAAGTTGATTTCCTGCAATGACTGTCGAGCATGGCTCGTCGCAAGACAGCACCGAAACAGCGATTGACAGCAGGGAGACTTCGTCCGCCGGCGAGGACGGGGGACCACCCGCTTGCGAGGGATCGGCACGCGTCAGCGGGCTGGCCGCGATCCGGCGCTGGACCCGCCGGCGTTTGGCGAGTTGGCGTTCAATAGTCGCGACAGTGTTGGTCGTTGCCGCGGTGGGAGTCGCTGCCGGTTTGTTCTTTTTTCAGTATCGTCCGGATCGCCAGATCGACGACGCGGCGGCCCACCAGGCGATCGGGGCCGCTTCAGACGGTGCCGTGGCGGTGCTGTCGTACTCCCCCGACAACCTGGACCGTGATTTCGCCAAGGCGAAGTCACATCTCACTGGTGATTTTCTCGCCTACTACAACAAGTTCACGGAACAGATCGTCGCGCCGATGGCACAGCAGAAACACATCACGCAGACAGCCAAGGTGGTTCGGGCGGCCGTTTTAGAGTTGCACCCGGATTCAGCCGTCGTGCTGGTGTTCCTCAACCAGACCGCCACGAGCAAGGACAAGCCAGAACCGCTGATAACCCCGAGCAGCGTCCGGGTAACGCTGACGAAGGTCAGCGGTTCCTGGCTGATCTCGAAGTTGGATCCACTGTCGTGACCGCTGCCATCGTTGGTTCGAACCGGCACCCGGGCGGTGGCGCCGGTGTTATTCTCATCGCGCGAGAACGCTGCTAGCGGTGCCGAGAAACCGCGTAGGTATAGTCGGGTTATTGCGCGTCGAGGAGCACACGATGCGTTTAGTTGGAACGATCACCACCGCAATGCTGATGGCTGCCACCGTATTCGGCGGTTTGGGCACGGCGCCCACGGCCCGGGCAACAACCAAGGAAGATGTGGCCATCAACGGGACCTACCGCGCCACGTCCATCGGCGATTGGGCCAAGACCAATGATCAGTACAACGGCGAGGCAACAGTCACCCAGACATGGACCATCAGCTCGTCATGCGTCACATTTCAGGAATGCCACGGCACGGTGACGAGCGACCAGGGATGGAGCGCGCCAACATACATGATTGATGGGATCATGTGGTACATCAAACGCGATGTGCCGAACTGGGAGCGGTGCGCCGACGGTACCGCGTACACCGGCCAGCAGACCTTCTATTTCTATCCAGTGGACTCGAATGGTGAATTTCATCTCGGGTCACCGACCTTGGCCGGAAAGGACAAGACGGTCGGCCCGAGCGGTGCCTGCGGGCAAAACCAGTGGCTTGACATCGCGATGCCGTTACGCCTGGACAAGCTAGCCTGACCGGCGTTCGTGGCTTCAGGTGGGAAGCATGTCCTGCCACGTCTTCGGAGCTGTCGAGGTCGCGAGATCCGACTGCTCGTACAACTTCCCGTCCGGACCGACATAACGACCAGTACGCGAGTCGTACCGGGCGATCGCGACCGACGGCACCCGTTTACTGGCCCCACCGCCGAATGAGCTTGGAGCAGCCTGCGGCCCTCCACCGCTGGCCGTGTCGGGTGGTGCCGGATCGGGAGGAGGGGGCGGTGCGGGCGCGGCGGGTGGTGAGGGAAGTTCCCGCGGTGAAGGGACGTCGAGTGGCGCTATGGGCGCAAGGTCGGCCGACATTGGCGACATGGGCGCCAGCGGGGGTCCCGAGGAGGGCAGCGGCGGTGCAGCGTATCCCGGCCCAGGTGGTCCATATGCGCCCCGCGGCCCCGGCGGTGTGCCGCGCGGCACCGCCCCCGGCGGCAGCGGCGTTCCCTCGATCGGGCCGAAGATTCTGTCGTTGACGGTAACCCGGTCATCGGGCGGGATGCCCTGGGAGAGCAGGTTCGGATCCAGTGGGGAGGGACCGAGAACGTGCTGGCGCATCGCCAGCGGCATGAACGGCTTGTCGCTGTTGCAGATTTCGACGGTAGGCGCGCGCTTGCCGGGGTGACCCATGCAGGGATAGTTGCGGGCGCCGCGAACCGAGAGCGGTGAATCCTGCGGGAGTTTGCAATACAACCCGTCCGGTGTGTCGATGTCGCTGGTGTCGTCCGGGGATCGCCATTGGCTGGGTGGCAGGAAGCCGACCGTGCAAATAGGCGGATCGTCGATCGTGAGTGCGAAGTCGCCTTTGGCCAGACCGTCGGGATCGTGTAGGGGGCTAGCAGCTTGCTCGATAGCAACCGAGTTCGGCAGCAACACCAGCAGCTGCTCCAGCGAGGGGTGGTAGGTGACGCCGATCTGCCCGATGGTAGTCAGGTTGGCAAGCAACACCGGCAGCGTCGGCTTGACTTGTTCGAGAAGCCGGGACGCTTCGTTCGCAGCCTCAGGACCGTTTTGCAGCAGGGTGCGAAACTTTGAATCGTCGTTCACCAGCACATCCGAGATGCCGGCGAGGCTACGTGCCCACGTTCTGATCGAATCGGTGGTGCGCGCTTGCGAATCCAGCAGCGGCCCAGTGTCTTCGGTGAGGGTTCGGGTGCGATCGGCAACGCCGTTGGCGTAATCGCCAATTCGCGCTGACGAGTCGAACAGTGACCCCAGGTCGTAACCGGATCCGTTGAAGCCCTGGAAGGACTCGTCGAGCAATTGGCCGAGCTTTGTCTTCGGGATGCTGTTGACCAAGGCACTGACCTGATCGAGCATCGGCCCGACCGCCTGCGGAATCGTCGTGTCGCGCGCGGCGATGACCGAGCCGTTGTGCAGGTAGGGCGGCGAATCGGTTCTGGGCCGCAAGTCCACGTACTGTTCACCCACCGCGGAGACACTGCGCACCTCGGCTATCAGGTCCGCGGGGACCTTGGGTGAAGTGCTAAGCGACAGCGTCGCTTTCGCGCCGGTCGGCGTCAACCCCACCGAGGTGACCTTACCGAGCTGAACCCCACGGTAGGTCACGTTGGAAAACCGGTACAGGCCGCCGGTAGCCGGCAGCTCCAGCGTCACCGTCATCCGACCGATGCCCAGCAGGGTCGGCGCTTGGATGTAGAAGAGGACCATCGCGATCACGCCAATGGTCCCGACGATCGTGAAAATCGCCAGCTGGATCCGAACGAAGCGCGACAGCATCTATCCACCCGCCCCCGTCGGAGGTGCCCCTGCGGGCGGTGGCGGAATGGGGGCATTCTGATCCGTTGCGGGCGGGGGCATTTGACCGACAACCGCGTCAGGCGCCGGCGCAGCAGGCGGAGGCCCAGGCAGCGGTGCCGCAGGTGGCGGAGGCCCGGGCAGCGGGGCACCGGGCCCCGGTGCCGGAGCACCGACCCACGGTGGCCTCACGGCGTAATGCATCGGATCGAGTGTGTAATTCAAGTAATACGGCTCCCCGGGCGCCGGTGGCTCCGGCATGTCCAGCTGGCCCCAGTGGGTCCCCAAGAACAGTCCCCGCTTGAGCCGTGGGATCGACAGGTCCAACTGGACATGCAGGTTGAAGTAGTCGCCTCGGACCGCTCGGTCGACGAAGTTCTGGGTGAACGGGAAGACGAACGACGACGCGAGCGCCGTGTCGAGCTCCGGCCCGATGTCGGCGAGCGCGCCGATAGTCGGCTCCAAGTTTTTGAGATTCTTGACCAGGTCGGCCTGGGTGTCGTTGATCAGCCCGGTGGCGGTGTTGCTGAAGACGCGAAGTTTGTCCAGGGCGGTCGTCAGGCGGGGCCGCTCCCTGATCAGCACATCGAGCGCGGGCGGTATCTTGCGCAGCGCCTGGGTGAGAACGTCGCGTTGTCCGGCGAATGTGGCGGAAAGCCGGTTCAGCGCCTGGATGGAGGCGACGATGTTGTCCCGCTGTTGGTCGAGTGTTCCCACGAACGTGTCGAGGCGAGTAAGCAGATCACGTACAGCGCCCTCGCGCCCGGACAGGGCGGCGGTGAAATTGTGGATGATCTCCCCGATCTGTCCCAGTCCCCCGCCGTTGACGACCGCCCCCAACGACGAGAGCGTCTGCTCTGTGGACGGGTAGGCCGATGACCGGCTCAGCGGGATGGTGGCGCCCGGCTGCAGCCGTCCGCTCCCCGGTTGGCCGAGCGGCGTATTGAGCTCCAGATGCATCGACCCCAGCAGGCTGGTCTGACCGACGCTGGCTACCACGTTGGCCGGAACGACGACATCGCGCTTTACCGAAATCTCGACGTCGGCGTGCCAGCCTTGCACCCTCATCGTGCCGACACTGCCGACTACGACGTCGTCGATCATCACCGGCGAATTCGACTCCATCGTACCGACATTCGGGATCTCGACGTGGTAGATGTTGGCTCCCGGCCCGCGTCCGACCGCGCCGGGCAGTGGTAGTGAATTCAGGCCGTGGAAGGCGCATCCCGTCGCCGTCAACACCACGCAACAGCCGATGGCGAACACCCGCCGAGCCGCAACCCGGGCGATCATTGTTGCGGCCCTTCGGCTGGCAGCAGCATGCCCGACACGCTCGGCGCCGCCGGTGGCGGTGGCGGTGGCGATTCCATCGGTGTCGACGGCGGGGGCGGCAGCGGCATCGCCGCGCCCGGTATCCGCGCCGGTGGCACCGCGCCCGGCGGTCCCACGGGATCACCCGGCAGACCGGTATAGGCCGACACCGCGGGCGGGATCTCGGGTGGTCCGGGTTTCGGGCCCTCGCCGCCGGGGGCAAGGCGCTGTTCGCTGTAGAGGATCTTGGAAGGGTCTATCGACTTCTGCAGGAATATGTTGATGGGGATCGGCAGATTGTTGAAGTTGAGCAGCCGCAACCCGGGACCGAGAAACAGGGCGCACAGCTTGGCCGTTTCGACCGCGGTGACGTTCTCGATGGCGCCGATTTGCGAGCAGCCCGGAACGGGCAACGGAAGAATCAAACCCGACGCCACGGGATTCGCGAAATCCGCGATCCCGAACCCTCCCACGATAGTTCCGGTGTCGGCGTTGTAGTCGTTGAAGAAGTTGCCGAGCGCGTTCGGCGACGCGTGCAGAATGTTTTCCAGAGCCATGTGCTTATCGACCAGGACCTGCGTGACATCGGCCAACCGGGCGATCTGCTCGCTGGTCTGGTTGCGAGTCCCGGCGATGAATCGCTGCACCTCGCCGACCGCCGTCGACAGATCGGTCAGCGCCGCGTCCAGCTCGGATCTGCTGTCGTTGACCACGCTGGTGAGCGTGGCCAGGCGGTCGTTGAACTGCACGATCTGGGTGTTGCTGTCGCGCAGCGCGGTGACGAAGACCTGCAGATTTTTGATGATGTCAACGATGTTGCCGCTGCCGTTGGCGAGGATCCGGCCCACCCCTGACAATTGACCGAGTGTTTGCCGCAGCTTGTCGCCGTTGCCCTCGAGTGCATCGGCGGCGCTGTCGATGAACCGGCCCACCGACGTGCCCGATACACCACTCTTGGGTCCCAAATCCGTTGCCAGCCGCATCAACTGGGTTTTGACCTCGTCCCACTCGACGGGTACCGCGGTCCGTTCGACCGGTATCACCGCGCCGTCCGGCATGACCGGGCCGCTGGTGCGGTAGGCGGGAGTGAGTTGGACATAGCGGGCAGCCACCAGATTCGAGGCGACGATGACCGCTTTCGCGTCCGCCGGAATGGGCACGCCGCGGTCGACCTTGAGGGTCATCTTCGCCTGCGTCCCCTGTGGCTGAATGGATTTGATATTGCCGACTTTGACACCCGAGACCCGCACCTCGTCACCGGGGTAGATCGCGGTGGCGGTGGTGAAATATGCGGTAATCGTCGTCGGGCGGAAGAACGTATTACGGACGATCACGGCCGCGCCGGCAACGATGAGCCCGACTAGGACAACCGCCGCCACGGCCGCCAGCCTGTTGCGCGGGATCATTGTGATCCTCCGATCCTTCCGCCCAACGTACAGGCAGGGCACACCGGAATACCGTTGTACGGCCAGGGCACCAGCGACCGAGGCACCGGCGAAGGGAAGCCGGGACCGCGAGCCGTGTCGAAGTTGCGGAACCCCCAGAGGTAGTCGAGGAACGGTTGGAAGAGTTGCGGGACAAGGAAGTTCGGGACGAACGCTGAGTAGGCGTACATGTTGGAGATAGCTTCACCCACCGTGATCTCGAATTTCGCGAGACCCGGCAGTGCTTTGGCGATGTTGTCGCGGTTCTTCTCCAGCACCGCGGTCACCGAATTCAGCTTCTCCAGCGTCGGCGCCAATTTGCTTTCGTTGTCGTGCACCAATCCCGTCAGCTGCTTGGCCACCGCCGACGTGTTGGCCAGCAGGTCCACGATCTCTTGTCGGCGCGCCACCAGGACTTCGAGCAGATCGTCGGAGTTGAGGATGAGCTTGTTGACCTGCTGGCTGCGTTCCGATAGGACCCCGGTGACGTCGCTGGCACTCTTGAATAGGTCGCCCAGGGTCTTGTTGCGGCCGTTGAGGGTACGTGATAACCGGGTGAGTGCGTCGAAGGTCGGCCCCAATTGGGGTGCGATCTGGTCGAGTGTTGCCGACAGCGTGTCCAACGACTGATTCAGCGTCGCGGTGCTGGTATCGGCAGTGTTCGATGTGAAGTCGCTGACCGCCTCCGTCAACGAGTAGGGCGAGGACGTGCGCGAGACCGGGATGACAGCCATCGGATGCATCGTGCTGCTGCCAGCGGACTCCAACGTCAGCATCCGCTCGCCCAGCAGCGTGCCGGTGCGGATGTGTGCGGTGGTCTCCGACCCGAGCAGGATGTTGCCCTTCATCGCGAACGTCACCAGAGCATCGCCGTTGCGCAGCGACACATTCGACACCGTGCCGACCTTCATCCCCGACACCGTCACGGCGTTGCCCACCGCTAGGCCGCCCGCTTCCGAAAACAGCGCCTGGTACCTGACCATCGTCGCCCACGAGATGAACCGGTCCGGCGACAGGCCCACCAGGATGACCAGTACGATCAAGACCGCGCCGATGAATCCGGCCTTGATGAGCCCAACTCCGCGATACCTAAGCATTAGGGTTCCGTGCACCTTCCAGCATCTGACCTAACCCAGGGGGCTATCACCGTCTTGCCCTGAAGATCCGTGCCACGGATTTCTAACTGGCAGATGTAGTACGGGATGGTGGCGCCGAATACGCCGAGTCGGGTCAGCTTGCGGTAGTTCTTCGGCGCCTTCGCGATTGCGGCGTCGAGGCGGTCCTTGTCCTGATCGAGTATCGGCGCCAGCCGACTCAACTGCTCTATGGTGCCGGACAGCGGCGGCCGCGCGCTGGTCAGCAGATCTGCCAGCGAGGCGGTTCCCTTGTCTAGGGAGTCGATGGCGGCCCCGATGGTGTCGCGGTCGTCCGACAGCCCGCTGACAAGCCGCTCGAGGCGATCGATTGCGCCGGAGAACTTGGTGCCGTCCTTGGAAATCGTGGCGACCACGATGTTCAGGTTGTCGATCAGTTGCTGCACGGTTTGATCGTTGTCGGCCAAGGCGTTCGAAAACGACGTCGTCTTGGCGAACAGCGACTCGAGAGTCCCGCCCTGACCCTGGAAGACCTGCAACAATGCTGAGGTTAGCGCGTTGACATCGCGCGCATTCAGGCCCTGAATAACGGGTTTCAGTCCGCCGAGCAGCAGATCGAGGTCAAGCGCCGGCGCGGTGCGGTCGACGGGAATCTGACCATCGGCCGGCAGACGCTTGGTCGAGCCCGGGCCATCGAGGAGTTCGAGGTAGCGATCGCCCACCAGGTTGAGGTAGCGGACCGCCGCCCTGGTGCCCTCGGTGAGGACGATGTTGCGGTCGGCGTCGAACTTCACCACAACTTTTTTGTCCGGCCGCAGCGAAACGCTGTTGACCGTGCCCACCCGGACCCCGGCGACCCGCACCGACTGCCCCGCTTTGAGACGCGACACGTCGGCGAACACCGCCGAATACCCGGTCGTCGAACCCGTCCGGTACTGGCCGAAGATGAAGAACAGGAATGCGGTCAGCATCGCCATCACGACCGCGAAGATCGCGAACTTGATCAGGGTAGCGCGCGTCCTCATCCGGGTTGTCCGATCTGAGCGGAGTTGCGCGGTGGGCCGGCGATCGGCCCGTACAACAGCTGTTTGAGGAGATCGGAGTTGATCAGCAGCTGTGGGTTTCCGTACCCCACCGGGTCGGCACCGATATCTGTAATGAGTTGCTTCGGATTGGTGTTAAACGGCAGCTTCGGCAGGCCCATGCACTGCGGGCCGCCCGTCGCCGCAACCTTGGGCAAGTTCGTCGGATACCGATAGCGTTCGCCGCCCCACGTGAGACTCGCCGATATGTTGATGCTCGGTTCCGACAACGGCGGATTGTGCGCTATCCCTATGAGCCCGCCGAAACTGCAGGTGAGCGCCTCGTGGTACTCGTTGGTCAGATCGGTGGTCGGCACCAGCAGATGCAGCGCATTCGTAAGCGGTTTGCGGTTCGTCGACAAGACGTCGTTGCCGATGTCGGCCAAGCCGATCGCGCTGATCAGCAACGCATCCAGGTTGTGCTGCTCATCGACAATCGTCTTGCTGATCCGGGTCGCGTTAGCTGCGGTCTTCACCAGGTCCGGTGCCGCGTCGGCATAGGCGTTGGACACCGCCGGTAAGACCGCAAGGTCATGACTCAATGCGGGAAGACTCGGCTCCAGCTTGGCCAGAAACGAATCCAAGTCGCTCAGCGATTGGCCAAGCTGTGCGCCCCGCCCACTGAACGCTTTTGCCAGCGCGCCCAGTGTCTCGTTGAGCTTCGGCGGGTCGATCTGAGCCAGCACCGACACCAGTTGCTGGAACACCGTGTTGATTTCGACCATGACGTGCTCGCCCTGCAGCGTCTGGCCACCGTGTAGCCGCAGTGCCGAGGGCTCGGCGGGTGGCACCAGCTCGACGGACTTCGCGCCGAACACCGTCTGCGAGGCGATGTCGACGAGCACATTGGCGGGAATGTAACGCAACTCCGACGGGTACATCGCCAAGTGAAGAGCCGCTTGGCCGTTCGGCAGCGGTTCGATCGAGGCGACCTTGCCCACCTGCACGCCGCGCATCTTGACCTTGGCGTCCGGGTTCATGACCAGGCCGGCGCGTTGCGAGATCACGGTCACCGGCACGGTTTCGGTGAAGGAGCCCTGAAACAGACCCACCGCCAAGGCGAAAATTCCGCAGATGATAGCGATGGTGAGCAGTCCGAGCAGGGGTGGTACGTAATTGCGCGAGCCGACCCGACCGGTTCGCCGGCCATTGGCGGTGCGTGAAGGCCGGCCGGCAACCGAGCCGCGACCCGCTGGCACGCTCTGTGTCACTGCCGTCCCACCTCCTCCGCTATCCCGAGAGGTTGAAGTTGCCGTTGCTACCGTAAATAGACAGCGAGACCAGCAGCGTTACCGACACCACAACAATGAGCGAGGTCCGCACCGCGTTACCCGTCGCTTGGCCGACGCCGGCAGGCCCACCGGCAGCGAAATAGCCGTAGTACGTATGTATCAGCAAGATGGTGATCGCCATCAGCGCGGCCTGCAGGAACGACCACAACAAATCGATCGGGTTCAAGAACGTCGAGAAGTAGTGCTGGTACAAACCCTCCGACTGGCCGAACAAGAACGTCGTGGTGAACTGGCTGGCGAGGAACGACAGGATGACGGCGATACAGTACAAGGGCGTGATCGCCATCATTCCGGCCAGGATCCTGGTGCTCACCAGGTAGGAAATCGGGCGAATAGCCATGCTTTCCAGCGCATCGATCTCTTCGTTGATCCGCATGGCACCCAGCTGAGCGGTCACCCCGGCACCGAATGTGGCTGCCAGACCGATCCCGGCAACCACCGGGGCGGCGATGCGCACATTGATGAACGCGGCAAGGAATCCGGTCAGCGCCTCGATGCCGATATTGCCCAGCGAGCTGAAACCCTGGACGGCTAGTGTGCCGCCCGCCGCCAGCGTCAGGAATCCGACGATCACAACGGTTCCGCCGATCATCGCCAAAGTGCCCGCACCCATGCTGATCTCGGCGATCAGACGGATCACTTCCCGCCGGTAATGCACCGCCGCGAACGGTATCCCGGCAAGGGCCTTCCCGTAGAACTGGGTGTGGTCGCCGACCCGCCCCAACGAGGCGACCGGCCTCTCGAATTGGCGGGTTAGTCGTGGATAGACAGCTCTCAGCGCCACCGGCAGCCCCCCTACTTCACCGTCATCTTAATGCCGATCGCGGTGACGACCACGTTGACGACGAACAGGGACATAAAGGCATACACAACGGTTTCATTCACCGCGTTGCCGACCGCCTTGGCACCCCCACCGCTGATGATCAGGCCGCGATAGCAGGCGACCAATCCGGCGATGAGGCCGAAAAGCGCTGCCTTGACACAGGAAATGACCACTTCGGGTACGCCGGTCAGCAGGGTGATGCCCGCGGCGAACGCACCAGGGTTGACATGTTGGACGAATACCGAAAAGACGTAGCCGCCCACAATGCCGATGATGACGACCAGGCTGTTCAGCAACAGGGCCACCAGCCCCGAGGCCAGCATGCGCGGAGTCACCAGGCGCTGAACCGGATTGATACCCAAGACCTCCATCGCGTCGATCTCCTCGCGGATCGTTCGCGAACCCAGGTCGGCGCACATGGCCGTGGAGCCGGCGCCGGCCACGATCAACACGGTCACTAGCGGGCCGACCTGGGTGACAGCACCGAAAGCGGCACCCGCGCCGGACAGATCCGCGGCGCCAAGTTCTCGCAACAAGATGTTGAGGGTGAAGCTGACCAGGACGGTGAACGGGATGGCTACCAACAACGTCGGCGCTATTGCCACGCGCGCGACAAACCACGACTGTTCAAGGAACTCACGCCACTGGAAAGGCCGGCGAAACGCGAACTTGATCGCATCCGCCGACATCGCGAAGAGACCACCGACCGCCTGCATCGGCCCAGAGAGGTTCCTTGTCAGTCTCAGCTGGGGCAGTCCTGGTGACCAACGGTCGTCGCGCCTATCTGCCATCGGCCTCAGATCCTTTCAGCATTACGAGACCGATAGTCTTGTTCTTGCGCACCGGCTGCTGTAAATTCTGCTCAACCAAGGGATGCGAATGCGGGGCCCCGATGGCGAAATGCTCAGCGGGCAAACACATTCCAGCATCCATCTGTGGTGTGACAGCCGCTACCATCCTCACGCCAGTCCTCCGTTCTCTTGCGTGAGTTGGCGCTCCAAAACAAGGTAAGCCGAACAAGGCTCCACGTCTTGAAGCGTCCGGCGATTATGACTCATGGCGCCTCCAGGTGGAGCGAAAAATGCTTAACCGTTATCAGACAGCCTTTGGGCACAGCACGCGAGGAACGCGGGTGCGTCTCAACAGAAGCGACGTTCGGCTCAAACATTGGCAGCTCCGGTCCTAGGTGACGGCGCCGGCCGTCTTGAGTTCGATGATGCGGTCCCAGTCGAGCCCGATTTCCATCAAGATCTCGTCGGTCTGTTCGGCGAATCCGGGCGCCGGACCGGTTTGCGGCGCGGTGACATCGAACTGGACTGGATTGGCGACCAGTTCGAGTTCGCCTGCGCGCACTACATACTCGTTGGCGCGGATCTGCGCGTCGTCGGCCGCCTGCAGGGTGTCCTGCACGGGCGCCCACGGCCCCCCGAGCGTGGCAAAGCGTTCGCTCCACTCGGCAAGCGTGCGGGTCGCGATGACCTTGGTCAAGATCTCGACCGCATCCTGTGTGTTCGCGGCGATTTTCTCGACGGTGGCGAAGCGCGGGTCGTCGGCCAGTTCCGGCTTATCGATGTGCCGACAAACGTCGGCCCAGAACTTGGTGGGCTGCATCATCACGAACGATATGTAGCGGCCATCGGACGTCGTATACAGCCCCACCAACGGGTTATTGGGCGCACCGTGCACACCGGGCGGCGGCGATTCCAGTCGCTGGCCCAGATGCTTTGTCAGCGCCACCGTATGTCCCAATGACCACAGGCCACTGCCCAGCAGCGACACGTCCACGATGGAGGGTTCCCCCGTGCGCTCGCGCTTGAGCAAGGCCGCCGCGATACCGCCGGCGAGGTTGGTGCCGGAGATGGTGTCGCCATACGCCGGCCCGGGCGGCGCGATCATGCCCGGCATCCCCGCGGGAGTAATGGTGGCGGCGGTTCCGGCCCGGCACCAGAAGGCGGTCATGTCGTAGCCGCCCTTGGTTGCCTCTTCGCCGCGCGGGCCGAGCGCACTTCCACGCGCGTAGATGATCGACGGGTTCACCGCCCGGATGTCGTCGACGTCGATGCCGAACTTCTGCCGTGCACCGGGCAGGAAGCTGGTCAGGAACACATCGGACCGGCGGGCCAGCTCGTAGAGCACTTCCTTGCCCTCGGGTACCGACATATCCAATCCGATGCTGCGCTTGCCACGGTTGGCGTGCTCGATGTTGGGATTCGGGTCGCCCTCCACCCGCAACATGCCGGTCTGCCGAAGTCCGCGCTGCGGGTCGCCGGTAACCGCATGCTCGACTTTGACCACATCGGCGCCCCATTCCACCAGCACTGCGCCCGCCGACGGGACGAACCCATACATGGCGACTTCCAGAACGCGGATGCCCTCCAGTGGCCTCATGCCGGGGCCTGTCCGGCCGGCAAGGCCGGGACGACACAAGCCTTGCGCTCTGAGAATTCCTCGAGCCCGGCGACCACCATCTCGCGGCCGTCCTGCGATGGCATTCGACTCCCTAGTGTGGTAGCGGTCACGAAAATTTCATTCTCCCCACCGGCGAATCTTACATTCGAGTCTCGAGAATTCAAGAAACTCTCAGGAACGTGATCCACCTGCTGACCAGCAACGCAATCGCTTATGCGTTGCCGCGCTGGGGCTCCCAGCGCTGGCCGAATGCGGTTTTCTGGGTGTGTTGCACGCCGCTCCGGCGTGAGAGTAAGGTTCTCATAATTGCAAGGGAGATTCTTTGTGGCTGAGACGGCCCCGTTTGCAGTAGAGGCCTCGTCGTGAAGACCGCGGTGGTCGCCGGTGGCGGATCCGGCATTGGCCTGGCCGTCGCGCATCGACTGCGTGCCGCGGTCTTGACGTCGCCACCATCGACCTCAGACCGTCCGACACCGAAACTGTCTTTCACCGCCGACGTGACGGATCGCTCGCAGGTGGACGCGGCGCTATCGGCGATCCGCACCCGGCTGGGGCCGGTGACCGTTCTGGTCAACGCCGCAGGCCTGGACGGGTTCAAGCGCTTCAACAACATCACGATCGAAGACTGGCAACGCGTGATCGACGTGAACCTCAACGGGGTCTTCCACACGATTCAGGCGGTGCTGCCCGACATGGTCGAAGCCGGGTGGGGACGCATCGTGAATGTCTCGTCGTCCAGCACACATTCGGGCGCTCCCT
>DATKEW010000322.1:0-3956 GCA_035511785.1 Mycobacterium sp. | reverse complement strand
TCGTGAACGCCGTGCCGTATGTCGTTGCAGCAGAACCCGGACTGCTGAGTTCGGTGGACTTGCCGCTGACGATTCCGAAGCACGCGTTTGTGACCGGGTGAGTCAGCACGCGGCCGCCGCGTCTTAGTCTTCCGGAGTGACGTTTAATCCGCTCGAAGAGCTCACGTTGCAGCAGCTACGGCACCGCACGAGCATGAAATGGCGTGCGCACCCGACGGACGTATTGCCGCTGTGGGTCGCTGAGATGGATGTCAAGCTCGCGCCAACGGTGGCTGACGCCCTGCGGACGGCCATCGACAACGGTGATACGGGCTACCCATCGGGCACCGCGTTCGCCGAGGCGGTCAGTGAATTCGCTTCGCAGCGTTGGCAATGGCACGACCTGGAGGTCAGCCGCACCGCGATCGTTCCGGACGTCATGCTCGGCGTCGTCGAGACACTCCGTCTGGTCACCGATCGCGGTGACACCGTCATCGTCAACTCTCCGGTATATGCCCCGTTCTACGCTTTTGTGTCGCACGACGGCCGTCGGGTGATCGAAGCGCCGCTCGACTCCGACGGCCGAATTGATTTGGACGCCTTGGAGGAAGCGTTCGCGCGTGCTCGCGCTTGGGGCGGGAAGGTCGCCTACCTGTTGTGCAATCCGCACAATCCGACGGGGTCGGTGCACACGTTCGATGAACTGCGCGGGGTCGCCGAGCGTGCCCGCCGGTTCGACGTCCGGGTGGTGTCGGACGAGATTTGGGCGGCGGTCATCCTGTCGGGGGCGCGGTTCACCCCGTATCTGACCGTCCCCGGTGCCGAGAACGCGTTCGCCCTGATATCCGCTTCGAAGGCGTGGAACCTCTCCGGGCTGAAGGCCGCCCTGGCCATCGCCGGTCCGGAGTCGGCGGCAGACCTGCGCCGGATGCCGGAGGAGGTCAGCCACGGGCCGAGCCACCTGGGCATCATCGCGCACGCCGAGGCTTTCAGGACCGGTGGCGATTGGCTCGATACCCTGCTGCCGGGTCTGGACCAGAACCGGACATTGCTGGGCGATCTCGTCACGGAGCACCTGCCCGGCGTGAGATATCAACGACCGCAAGGCACATACCTCGCGTGGCTGGACTGTCGACAGCTCGGCTTCGACGACGCAGTCACCGACGGACTTGCGGTGGTCGCTGACCTGTCCGGGCCTGCCCGTTGGTTTCTCGATCACGCCCGTGTCGCGCTCAGTTCCGGCCACGTCTTCGGAACCGGCGGAGCCGGGCATGTGCGGTTGAACTTCGGTACCTCGCAAGCCATCCTCACCGAGGCCGTATCACGAATGGGTAGGGCGCTCGTCAACGCCCATTAGCCCAATTCGACGGGAATTTTCTGCCGGGACGGCCTTTTCAACTACGCGGGGACTTCCTCAACGCCGCGGCCCAGGTTGCGGAAGCCCTCGGCGGGTTTCTTGATGCCGAGTAGGAACGGCAACGTCCTCAACTCGAACTTCGCTGTCATCCCCATTCGGCCAAAGCGGCCGCGCTGCGACGGCGCCGGCGGTACCTCCGACTTGGAGAGGTCGATGTAATGCGTCGACGTTTGTCCGATGCCTTCGAAATCGTGAATCAACGGCATGCAGAGCCGCCGTGTCGAATCGTCGAGGGACTCCATTACGGCCTCGGTCATCAGCACGTACTCCGGCACTGGCACAGTGTTCTTGAGCATGCGGTGCACGAGGATGACGTCGACGCCGGCGAGCTCGGCGTGGCGCTTTACCTTTTGCTCCGCCACTTCGCCTTCGTGCGCGACGAACTTAAGCGACAGATTGTCCAGCTGTGCGCAGCATTCGCACTCGCAGGAAATGTCCGCTTTGATCTGCTGCCGCCGCGCGAGGAACGACCGGCGCATGCGCCACAGCCGATCGGACACCAGCGCTTTGGCGTCGCCTTCCGGCGCCCAGAAGAACGCGGCGTCGCCCTCCAGCTTCGCCAGTTTCAGGCCTTTACCGGCGTCGATGACCGACTCCAACAACTTCGCCACCGTCTGCTGCGCGTGGGCCAGGTGCGTCCGGTTCCAGTTCATGTAATTCGTGTATCCGCCGATGTCGGCAATGAGCAGGACGGCGTGCCGGATGGCCATGAATTGTGGAGTTTAGTAGCCATAGACGTCCGCATCAATGAAATCTCCTACTGGACGACAGGGCGCCCGCGGAGAGAGGCTTGCAGGGGTGCCCGCTCACCGGAGGAGCTGAATATGGATGTGCTGCGAACCCCGGACTCCCGATTCGAAAACCTGGAGGGCTATCCGTTCGTAGCGAACTACCTAAACGTGGCGGCAATCGACACTCAGCCGCTGCGTATGCACTTTCTCGACGAGGGTCCAGTCGACGGCCCGCCGATCGTGCTGCTGCACGGCGAGCCCACCTGGAGCTACCTGTACCGGACGATGATTCCGCCGCTGGCCGACGCCGGATTCCGCGTGCTCGCGCCCGACCTGATCGGCTTCGGCCGCTCCGACAAGCCCAGCCGGGTCGAGGACTACACCTACCTGCGGCATGTGGAGTGGGTGACCTCGTGGTTTGAGCGCCTCAACCTGAAGGATGTCACGCTGTTCGTGCAAAACTGGGGGTCGATGATCGGTCTGCGGATCGCCGCCGAGCAGAGTGATCGGATATCGCGGCTGGTGGTGGCCAACGGTTTCCTTCCCACCGCCTTCCACCGCACCCCTCCCGCCTTCTACGCGGCGCGGGCCTTTGCGCGCTACTCCCCCGTGCTGCCCGCTGGTCGCCTGGTGGCCGCCGGCACCGTCCGCAGGGTTCCCCCCAAGGTGCGGGCGGGCTATGACGCGCCCTTCCCCGATAAGTCCTATCAAGCCGGGGCCCGCGCCTTCCCCCAGTTGATGCCAACCTCTCCCACCGATCCGGCGATTCCGGCCAACCGGGCCGCATGGAAAGCCCTGGGCCAGTGGGAGAAACCCTGCCTCACCATCTTCGGGTATCGCGACCCGCTCCTCGGCGGAGCCGATCGCCCCCTGATCAAGCACATCCCCGGCGCGGCGGGCCAGCCACACGCGCGCATCAATGCCAGCCACTTCATCCAGGAGGACAGCGGGCCAGAACTGGCCGACCGCATCGTCGCCTGGAAGCAGGCGGTGCGCTAAGCGCGTGACCGGGTGTTGACCAGTCGCACGACGCCGCGCATGACCGCCCTGCTGACCGCGTGGCGTGCCTGCTCTAAGGCTGAGCCGGCATCTGGCGGCGGTGCCGTCCCAAGCCGCGGGAACAGTGCGAGTGCATTGGTGCGCTCGATCGCCGCACGGGCGTCGGCGTCGAGTCCGGGGTAGGTTTCCAGGCCGGCGGCGTTTATCTTGCCGGCACCGACCGGCGCGAAGGGCCAGTCGGAGCCGAAGGTCACGTGTCCGGGTTTGGCGAAGGCGAGCAAGCTCGGCAGCGCCGCGGCGGTCGAGGACAACGCGGTGTCGAAGTAGAACCCCGCGAAGTCGTCCAGCGCGTCGGCCACGCTGCGTCCGGTCTCCATCGTGATGCAGCCCGCCATTCGGAACGAGGCGTAGGGCACGAATCCGCCCGCATGGCTGAGGATGAACCGGATGTTGGGGTACTTGCGGCGTATGCCGCTGCGGACCAGCAAGTATGCCGCGCGGGTGGTATCGAGCAGAAAGTCGGTGGCGTAAGGTGCAATGCCGTCCACCACAGGGCCGGGTAGCTCGGCGGGGTGGATGAACGCTACCGCCAAACGCGCGTCGAGGGCAGCGAATAGGTCGTCCTGACCGTCCTGTCCGACGTAGACACCCGCCGCGTTCGCCAACAGGACGACGCCGTCGGCGTGCAGTTCGTCAAGGCATCTCACCACCTCGGCGGTGGATTCCTGGACGTGCGGCATCGGGACGGTGGCGAAGAAGCCGAACCGATCGGGTTGAGCGGCAACCACGGTGGCCAGGTAGTCGTTGAGATCACGAGCCAGCGCGGCGGC
>DATKEW010000321.1:0-3044 GCA_035511785.1 Mycobacterium sp. | reverse complement strand
CTTGCGGATGTCGTCGAAATGCAACCCGGTGGTGGGCTCGTCGAGGATGTAGATGGTGCGCCCGGTCGAGCGCTTCTGCAATTCCGCGGCCAGCTTGACCCGCTGCGCCTCGCCGCCGGACAGCGTCGGCGCGGGCTGGCCGAGCCGCACATAGCCCAGGCCGACATCGACCAGCGTGCGCAGATAGCGGTGGATGCCGGTGATCGGCTCGAAGAACCCCGCTGCTTCCTCGATCGACATGTCCAGCACTTCCGAGATGGTCTTGCCCTTGTAGTGCACCTCGAGGGTTTCCCGGTTGTAGCGGGCGCCATGGCAGACCTCGCAGGGCACATACACGTCGGGCAGGAAGTTCATCTCGATCTTGATGGTGCCGTCACCCGTGCACGCCTCGCAGCGACCGCCCTTGACGTTGAACGAGAATCGGCCGGGCTGGTAGCCACGGACTTTCGCCTCGGTGGTGGCCGCGAACAGCGTGCGGATCTTGTCGAACACCCCGGTGTAGGTGGCCGGATTGGATCGGGGGGTGCGGCCGATCGGCGACTGGTCTACCCGCACCAGCTTGTCCAGGCGATCCAAGCCGGTAACCCGGGTATGCCGGCCCGGGACCTGCCGAGCGCCGTTGAGCCGGTTGGCCAGCACCGCCGCCAGGATGTCGTTGACGAGAGTCGACTTACCGGAACCGGATACGCCGGTCACCGACGTCAGCACGCCGAGTGGAAACGACACGTCGATGTCGCGCAGGTTGTGCTCGCGCGCGCCGACGACGGTGAGTTGACGCCGCCGGTCGGCGGGACGCCGGATCGCCGGCATCTCGATGCTCTCCTTGCCCGACAGGTAGGCGCCCGTGATCGAGTCCGTGTTGGCCAGCAGCTCGCTGTAGGTTCCGCTGTGCACGATGCAGCCGCCGTGCTCACCGGCCCCCGGGCCGATGTCGACGATCCAGTCGGCATGCGCGATGGTGTCCTCGTCATGCTCGACGACGATCAGGGTGTTCCCCAAATCCCTTAGGCGGGTTAGTGTTTCGATGAGACGACGGTTGTCGCGCTGATGCAGCCCGATGGACGGCTCGTCGAGGACATAGAGCACGCCCACCAGGCCGGACCCGATCTGGGTGGCCAGCCGGATCCGTTGGGCCTCCCCGCCGGACAGCGTGGCCGCGGCGCGGGACAGCGACAAGTACTCCAGCCCCACATCGAGCAAAAAGCCGAGCCGCGACTGGATTTCCTTGAGCACCTGCCCGGCGATCGCCTGCTCGCGCGGACCAAGGGTGAGCGCGTTCAGAAAGTCCGCGCAGTCCGAGATGGACAGCTCACAGACCTCGGCGATGGACTTCGCACCGCGCTCCCCCGCGGCCAGCGTCACCGCCAGAATCTCCGGCTTGAGCCGGGTGCCCTCACACACCGGGCAGGGCACGTCACGCATGAAGCCCTCGTAGCGTTCCTTCATCTGCTCGGACTCGGTTTGGGCCATCTTGCGCTGCAGGAACGCCAGCACGCCTTCGAAATCGGCGTAGTACGAGCGGGTGCGGCCGTACCGGTTGCGGTACCGCACGTGCACCTGATGGTCGGAACCCTCGAGAATCGCCTTGCGCGCCTTGGCTGGCAGCTTGCGCCACGGGGTGTCCACGTCGAATCCCAGCTCGTCGCCGAGCCCGGCCATCATCCGGGTGAAGTATTCGGCGGTGTGGCCGTTCGACCACGGCGCCACCGCGCCCTCGGCCAGCGTGCGATCCGGGTCGGGCACCACCAGATCGGGGTCGACCTCCTTGCGGATCCCCAATCCGAGGCACTCGGGGCAGGCGCCGTAGGGCGAGTTGAAGGAGAACGACCGCGGTTCCAGGTCGTCGACGGCCAGGGGATGCCCGTTGGGGCAGGCCAGCTTCTCGGAGAAGCGCTGCTCGCGCGGGTGGCCGTGTTCGTCGTGATCGTCGGGAAACTCCAGCACCACGATGCCGTCGGCCAGATTCAGGGCGGTCTCCACCGAGTCGGTGAGCCGCTGCTTGGCGGTGGCCTTGACGGTGAGGCGGTCCACCACCACCTCGATGTCGTGCTTTTCCTGTTTCTTCAGCTTCGGCGGATCGGTCAGCGGATGCACCACGCCGTCGACCCGGACCCGGCTGTAGCCCTGCGCGTTCAGCTTGTCGAACAGGTCAGCGAACTCGCCCTTGCGCGTGCGCACCACCGGAGCGAGCACCAGAAATCGGGTGCCCTCCGGCATCGCCAACACCTGATCGACGATTTGCTGCGGCGTCTGTCGGGCGATCCGCTCGCCACAGATCGGGCAATGCGGTGTGCCCGCGCGCGCGTACAGCAGCCGCAGGTAGTCGTATACCTCGGTGATCGTTCCGACGGTCGATCGCGGGTTGCGGTTGGTCGACTTCTGGTCGATGGAAACCGCCGGGGAGAGGCCTTCGATGAAGTCGACGTCCGGTTTGTCCATCTGCCCCAGGAATTGGCGGGCGTAGGCCGACAGCGACTCGACGTAGCGGCGCTGGCCTTCGGCGAAAATCGTGTCGAAGGCCAGCGACGACTTGCCCGATCCGGATAGCCCGGTGAACACGATCAGCGAGTCGCGCGGCAGGTCGAGGTCGACGCCGCGCAGGTTGTGCTCACGGGCGCCCTTGACGATCAGGCGGTCAGCCACGCTGCCCCTCTCACTGGAACTCTCAATCGCCGATCGCGGTTCTCAGACCAGAATTGCGCACGGCGCTTTCCATGTTATGTGCCCATACCGACAAGCAACCGCGGACCAGTAACGTGACCGCTATGACTCGCGCCGACGATGATGATGGCGGCGCAGCCGGGATGGAGGAGTTGCGCACATGACCGCCGTGGACGACAACTACACCGGACACGTCGACCCTGGTACCGCCGCCCGCCGCACCCTGCCCGGCGTCACGATTCTGAAGGCGTCGGTGGGCCCGATGGACAACAACGCCTACCTGGTGACATGTTCGGCGACCGGAGAAACGCTGCTGATCGACGCCGCCAACGACGCCGAAGTCCTCATCGACCTGATCCGGCGGCATGCCCCGAAGGTGTCGC
>DATKEW010000320.1:0-5628 GCA_035511785.1 Mycobacterium sp. | reverse complement strand
GGGCGTGCTGATCGCGCGCGGGCTCGCCGAGCAGACCGGCAAGCGGATCAGGTTGAGCACCAAGGCCATCGTCGGCGCCACCTCGAAAGGCGTTTCCGGCCAAGTCGACGCGATGTTCGTGGCCGGAGCGCCGCCGGACGCTGCGGTGATGATGATCGGAGCCAACGATGTCACCGCGCTCAACGGGATCAGCCAGTCCGCCCAGCGACTGGGCCGAGCGGTGCGTAAGTTGCGCACCCGCGGCGCGGTGGTCATCGTAGGCACCTGCCCGGATCTGGGCCTTATCGCCGCCATCCCTCAACCCCTTCGCTCGCTGGCACACGCGCGGACTTCGCAGCTGGCCCGCGCCCAGGCCGCTTGCGTCCGGGCGGCCGGCGGTGTGCCGGTCCCGCTGGCGCACCTGCTGGCCCACCAATTCCGGGCCACGCCCGAGCTCATGTTCTCCGCCGACGGCTTCCATCCGTCGCCGACCGCATACGCGCTGGCGGCCCGGTCATTGTTGGTTGCGCTCTGCGATGAGCTGGGCGAGCAGGTCGACAGCCCCGTGCCGGACTCACCGGCCCCATCCGAGACGCCGGTGCTCGGTGCCGCACACACTCGGCGCAGTGTCATGCCGCGGCTATGGCACCGGCCGGTGCCCGGTTCACCTGCCCCGTCGTCGTAGCCACCGGTGGGTACCGACTAGATTTGTCTGGGTCTTGTTGGGCCCGCTTGGGTGGCGTACCACCCGTTCATCGCGAGCCCACGTCCCATTGGAGGGAATGGTCATGCCTGAAGCCGTCATAGTCTCGACCGCGCGCTCGCCGATCGGCCGCGCCATGAAGGGGTCGCTGGTCTCCATGCGGCCCGATGACCTGGCCGCCCAGATGGTGCGAGCGGCGCTCGACAAGGTACCCGCGCTTAACCCGCATCAGATCGACGACCTCATCTTGGGTTGCGGGCTGCCCGGCGGTGAGTCCGGGTTCAACATGGCCCGCGTCGTCGCCGTCGAACTCGGCTACGACTTCCTGCCGGGCACCACCGTGAACCGGTATTGCTCGTCGTCGCTGCAGACGACGCGGATGGCTTTTCACGCGATCAAGGCGGGCGAGGGTGACGCGTTCATCTCCGCGGGAGTCGAGACCGTGTCCCGGTTCGGAAAGGGCAATTCCGACTCGTGGCCGGACACCAAGAACCCGCGGTTCGACGAGGCCCAGGAGCGATCCGCGGCCGCCGCCGGCGGCGCCGACGAATGGCACGATCCCCGCGCCGACGGGAACCTGCCCGACGTCTACGTCGCGATGGGCCAGACGGCGGAAAATTTAGTGATACTCACCGGCATCAGCCGCGAGGACCAGGACCACTGGGGGGTGCGCAGCCAGAACCGCGCCGAGGAGGCCATCAAGAACGGGTTCTTCGAACGCGAGATCACCCCGGTGACCCTCCCCGACGGCAGCACGGTCAGCACCGACGACGGCCCGCGCCCGGGTACCACCTACGAGAAGGTCAGCGAGCTCAAACCGGTGTTTCGGCCCAACGGCACCGTGACCGCGGGCAATGCTTGTCCGCTCAACGACGGCGCCGCCGCGTTGGTGATCACCAGCGATACCAAAGCCAAGGAACTCGGGCTGACGCCGCTGGCACGGATTCTGTCCACCGGGGTCAGCGCCCTCTCGCCGGAGATCATGGGCCTCGGCCCGATCGAGGCTTCCAAGAAGGCATTGCTACGAGCCGGCATGTCGGTGAGCGACATCGACCTGTTCGAGATCAACGAGGCCTTCGCGGTGCAGGTGCTAGGCTCGGCCCGCGAGTTGAGCATCGACGAGGACAAGCTGAACGTATCCGGCGGAGCGATTGCGTTGGGGCACCCGTTCGGCATGACCGGCGCACGCATCGCTGCCACGCTGCTGAACAACCTGCAGACCTATGACAAGACGTTGGGTCTGGAAACCATGTGTGTCGGCGGCGGCCAGGGTATGGCGATGGTGATCGAGCGGCTCAGCTAGGGCCGCTGCTCATCCGGGTGCGCGTCCTGGGCGTTGAGCGTGCGCCCGGGGCGACGACGCGCCGAACGACCCCGCCATGAGCGCACATTCGATGGCGCCAACGCGCTCGGCGCACAAAAAACCGGCACGCCAGACGGCGTGCCGGTTTTTTCCGTCAGGGGTGTTAATCGTTCTGTAGGTAACTGAGCAGACGCAAGATCTCGATGTACAGCCAGACCAGGGTCACGGTCAGGCCCAGGGCGATTCCCCACGCCGCCTTCTCCGGTGCTCCGGCGCGGATCATCTGGTCGGCGGCGTCGAAGTCGATGAGGAAGCTGAACGCGGCGATGCCGATGCACACCAGCGAGAAAATGATCGCGACCGTTCCGCCGCTGCGCAGACCCAGGCCCGTACCGCCACCGACGTTGAACATCGCCAGCACGAAATTGCCGAGCATCAGGGCCAGCACGCCGAACATCGCCGCGACCAGCATCCGGGTGAATTTGGGTGTGACCCGGATAGCCCCGGTCTTGTAGACGACCAGCATGCCGAAGAACACACCGAAGGTGCCGAGGACGGCCTCCCCGATCAGCGCGCCGGCGTTGGCGGACGACACCTGGAAGTTGGCGAAGACGAACGAGACCGCACCGAGGAAAAGTCCCTCGAGGACGGCGTAGCTGAGCACAATCGCCGGGCTGTCCTGCTTGCGACCAAAGGTCGCCACCAGCACCAGCCCCAAGCCGCCAAGCGCGCCGATCAGGGTCAGCGGCATCGCCAGTGCCACATTGGACGCCACCAAAAAGTAGGAGACGATCGCCGCGGCCGTCAGCACGGCCAGCGTGATGCCTGTCTTGGTGACGACATCGTCGATGGTCACCGGACGGGTTGCCTTGGCCTCCTGGTAGGGAGCCACGTAGGGGTCAGCTTGGTAATACCCATGCTGCATCGGGGCCGCGCCAGTGCCGAATTGCGCGTATCCGCCCCGCTGCTTGGGCAGCGAACGAAATACCGGGTTACTTGTCTCCCGCACTGTCGGATCCTCTCTTGTGACTCTCACTTGGAGCTGTGCGAACACATGCTCAACGATTCCTGACCCGCCCGGGTTCCCAGCGGAGCTGGGGTTTCTGCGTAGTTCCGGGCCCGGCGTTGTCGTCCGGTCAAACATAAACCTTACCCGCGGGTAGCCGGGCCGCCAGTAACAATCTAGATTGCTGGTCGAGGCTCCGACGGCCCGCTAGGCAGCATTCTGGGGACGGATTCTCCGCGATGGGAGGCTAAGGCGTGACTGTGGGCGTGAGTGAGGGCGTGACTGAGGAATCCGACGAGGTCCTGACCCGTGTCGACGGTGGCGTCGGCTTGATCACGCTCAACCGCCCCAAGGCCATCAACTCGCTGAATCAAACCATGGTGGACGCGCTCAGCGACGTACTCACCCGCTGGGAAGCCGACGACGCGGTGCGCGCCGTGGTGTTATCCGGCGCGGGGGAACGCGGGTTGTGCGCCGGGGGCGATGTGGTTGCGGTCTACCACAGCGCCCGCAAGGACGGCGTCGAGACGCGGCGCTTCTGGCGCGACGAGTATCTGCTCAACGGCCAGATCGGCCGGTTCGCCAAACCGTACGTGTCGTTGATGGACGGCATCGTGATGGGCGGCGGCGTCGGCGTCAGTGCGCACGGGAGCGTCCGGGTGGTGACCGAAACCTCCAAGATCGCGATGCCCGAAGTCGGCATCGGTTTCATCCCCGACGTCGGCGGGGCGTTTCTGCTGTCCCGGGCGCCCGGCGCGCTGGGCCTGCATGCCGCGCTGACCGGAGCGCCGTTCAACGGCGCCGACGCCATCGCAATGGGATTCGCCGACCACTACGTGCCGCACAGCGAACTCGACGCATTCACTACGGCCATCATTTCCGACGGCGTCGAGAGCGCACTGGCCGGGCATGCCGTCGAACCTCCACCGAGTAACCTTGCCGCACAACGTGACTGGATCGACGAGTGCTTTGCGGGTGACACCGTCCAAGACATCGTCGCTGCGCTGCGCGGCCACGACGCGGGACCGGCCAACGACGCCGCCAACCTGATTGCCAGTCGCTCCCCCATCGCGGTGTCGGTGGCGTTGGAGGCGGTGCGTCGGGCCGCCAAGCTGGAGACGCTGGAAGATGTTCTGATCCAAGACTATCGGGTGTCGAGCGCGTCGGCGCGCTCGCACGACCTGGTGGAGGGCATCCGCGCACAGATCATCGACAAAGATCGCAATCCGAAGTGGTCGCCGGAGACACTGGCCGCAGTCAGCGCGGCCGACATCGACGCGTACTTCGCGCCGGTCGACGACGACTTGAGTTTCTAGAAAGGCGGTTTGGTGACAGACACGACGTACGAAACCATTTTGGTCGAGCGCGACCAGCGAGTTGGGATCATCACGCTGAACCGGCCCAAGGCCCTCAATGCACTCAACAGTCAGGTGATGAACGAAGTCACTTCTGCGGCAATGGAACTGGATAACGATCCCGGTATTGGGGCTATCATCATCACCGGTTCGGCCAAGGCGTTCGCCGCCGGCGCCGACATCAAAGAAATGTCCGCCTTGACGTTCGCCGACGCCTTTGGCGCCGACTTTTTCGGCACCTGGGGCAAATTGGCAGAAGTCCGCACCCCGACGATCGCCGCGGTGGCCGGTCACGCACTTGGCGGAGGATGCGAGCTCGCCATGATGTGCGACCTGCTGATCGCGGCCGACACGGCGAAATTCGGTCAGCCAGAGATCAAACTCGGCGTGCTACCGGGCATGGGCGGCTCCCAGCGTCTCACCCGCGCCATAGGCAAGGCCAAGGCCATGGACCTCATCCTGACCGGGCGCACCATCGACGCCGCCGAAGCTGAACGCAGCGGCCTGGTTTCGCGAGTGGTGCCCGCCGACGACTTGATGACCGAGGCAAAGGCCGTCGCCACCACCATCTCGCAGATGTCGCGCTCGGCCGCCCGGATGGCCAAAGAAGCCGTCAACCGTGCTTTCGAATCCACGCTGTCCGAAGGACTTCTCTACGAACGCCGGCTTTTCCATTCGGCCTTCGCGACGCATGACCAGTCCGAAGGAATGGCGGCATTCATCGAGAAGCGCGCCCCCAATTTCACCCATCGGTAGGACGCTCCGATGAGCGAACCAGGTTCTGCCACAACCGCCCCCGGTGACGAATCGGCTGCCCCGACCGAAATGTCCTCCGGTCCGGAAGCCGGCCCGGAAGCCGGCCCCGAAGGCGAGGTCCGAGCCGCCCCCGAGCCGCAACCGGCCAGCCGCCCGTGGTGGGTTCGCCGCTACACCTTCACCGGCACCGCGGTTGGCCTGATTTTCATTTGGTTTTCCATGACGCCGTCGCTGCTGCCACGCACCGCGTTGTTCCAGGGCCTGGTCAGCGGCGTCTCCGGTGCCATTGGCTATGGGCTGGGCGTCTTCAGCGTCTGGCTGGTCCGTTACATGCGTTCGAAGGATTCCAGCCCACCAGCACCGGTTTGGGCCTGGAAGGCGCTGTTCCCGATCGGCGTGGTTGGCATGGTGGTCATGGCCATCCGGTTCCACCTCTGGCAAGACGACGTGCGCGACCTGATGGGAGTCAAGCACCTGGAATGGTACGACTACCCGGAGGCCGCGATCCTGTCGCTTGTAATGCTGT
>DATKEW010000319.1:0-2816 GCA_035511785.1 Mycobacterium sp. | reverse complement strand
CTAGAGTCTTGTTGGCGCGGTCGGCGATTAGCAGCCACCACGCCGTGGTAAGCAATCCGTCGTGGTGTAATCGGCAGCACCTCTGATTTTGGTTCAGAAAGTTCAGGTTCGAGTCCTGGCGACGGAGCGTGGCTCTTTGCCGCGAGCGTGCATGAAATGCCACGCTTGACGGCGTGTCGGCGTACAGACACGCTCCCCCGCAAGCGGGAGGTGCCCCCAGTTCGCCGCGCGGAGAGTTGAGGAGAGTGTATGTCCGTTCGTGGTGACACCGCGGTCCTGGTCTTGGCGGCCGGGCCCGGCACCCGGATGCGGTCCGACACCCCGAAGGTGCTGCATACCCTCGCCGGGCGCAGCATGTTGTCCCATTCGCTGCATGCGGTCGCCAAGGCGGCACCCCAGCATCTGGTCGTGGTCTTGGGCCACGATCACCAACGCGTCGCGCCGCTTGTCGCCGAACTGGCCGAGCGGCTGGGACGCCCGATCGACGTGGCGCTGCAGGACCGACCACTGGGCACCGGCCACGCGGTGCTGTGCGGGCTGTCCGCGCTGCCCGACGATTACGCCGGCGTCGTCGTCGTCACCTCGGGCGATACACCACTGCTGGACTCCGACACCCTGGCCGGCCTGACCGCGACCCACAACGCGGCGTCGGCCGCGGTGACCGTGCTGACCACCACGCTGAGCGATCCCTCCGGCTATGGCCGCATTCTGCGCACCCAGGACAACGAAGTGATGGCAATCGTCGAACACGCCGACGCGACGCCCTCGCAACGGGAGATTCGCGAGGTCAACGCCGGCGTCTACGCCTTCGAGGTCGCGGCGTTGCGCTCGGCCCTGAGCCGCCTGAGCTCCGACAACGCCCAACAGGAGCTCTACCTCACCGACGTCATCGCTATCGTTCGCGGGGACGGCCGGACCGTGCATGCTCAGCATGTCGACGACAGCGCGCTGGTGGCCGGCGTCAACAACCGCGTCCAGCTGGCCGAGCTGGGCGCCGAGCTGAACCGTCGGATCGTCGCCGCCCACCAGATGTCCGGCGTAACCGTGGTCGACCCGGCGACCACCTGGATCGACGTCGACGTGACGATCGGCCGCGACACCGTCATCCATCCCGGAACGCAGCTGCTCGGACGCACCCAAATCGGCGGTAGCTGTGTCGTCGGACCGGACACCACGCTGACCGACGTCACCGTCGGTGACGGGGCGTCGGTGGTCCGCACCCACGGTTCCTCGTCGTCGATCGGGGGCGGCGCCACCGTCGGCCCGTACACCTACCTGCGGCCCGGCACCGTGCTGGGAGCCGACGGCAAACTCGGCGCGTTCGTCGAGACCAAGAACTCCACCATCGGCACCGGCACCAAGGTTCCGCATCTCACCTACGTCGGCGACGCCGACATCGGCGAGCACAGCAATATCGGTGCATCCAGCGTGTTCGTCAACTACGACGGCACAACCAAACGGCGCACCACCATCGGCTCGCACGTGCGCACCGGGTCGGACACGATGTTCGTGGCGCCGGTGACCGTCGGCGACGGGGCCTACACCGGTGCCGGAACGGTGGTCCGCGATGACGTCCCGCCGGGCGCGCTGGCGGTTTCGGCGGGCCCACAACGGAACATCGAAAATTGGGTGCAGCGCAAGCGGCCGGGCACTGCGGCCGCAGAAGCCGCGGAAAAGGCCGCCCAGCATCCCACACCGACGCACGACCCCGATCAGACGCCGTGAACACGCTTTCCGGCAACCCGCAACCAATCCAGGCCCTTCGCTTACGATGGGTCATCCATTTCGATCCCGAACGGCGAGGTCAGCACGGTGAGCCACGATTGGACCGATAATCGCAAAAACCTGATGCTCTTTTCCGGCCGCGCACATCCCGAGCTGGCCGAGCAGGTAGCCAAAGAACTCGACGTCCCCGTCACCGCGCAGACCGCGCGGGAGTTCGCCAACGGTGAGATCTTCGTGCGCTTCCACGAATCGGTGCGTGGCTGTGACGCGTTTGTCCTGCAATCGCATCCGGCACCGGTCAACGACTGGCTGATGGAACAGCTGATCATGATCGACGCGCTCAAACGGGGCAGCGCCAAGCGGATCACCGCCGTCATGCCGTTCTACCCCTACGCCCGCCAGGACAAGAAACACCGCGGCCGCGAGCCCATTTCGGCGCGGCTGGTCGCCGACCTGCTCAAGACGGCAGGAGCGGACCGGATCGTGACCGTCGACCTGCACACCGATCAAATCCAGGGTTTCTTCGACGGGCCCGTGGACCATATGCGCGGACAGAACCTGCTGACCGGCTACATCAGGGACAACTACCCGGACGGCAACATGGTCGTGGTCTCCCCCGACTCCGGCCGGGTGCGTATCGCCGAGAAATGGGCCGACGCATTAGGCGGCGTTCCGCTGGCCTTCATTCACAAGACCCGTGACCCGCGCGTACCCAATCAGGTGGTCTCCAACCGCGTCGTCGGCGAAGTCGCCGGCCGGACCTGTGTCCTGATCGACGACATGATCGACACCGGCGGCACCATTGCCGGCGCGGTGCAGCTGTTGCGTGACGCCGGCGCCAGTGACGTGATCATCGCCGCGACCCACGGTGTGCTGTCGGAGCCGGCCGCCGAGCGCCTCGCGGCTTGCGGCGCCCGTGAGGTGATCGTCACGAATACGCTGCCGATCGGTGAGGAGAAGCGTTTCCCGCAGCTCACGGTTTTGTCCATCGCGCCGCTGCTGGCCAGCACCATCCGCGCCGTTTTCGAAAATGGCTCAGTCACAGGGCTATTCGACGGGGACGCGTAGATGGCTACCGGTTCACGCGACAC
>DATKEW010000318.1:0-5966 GCA_035511785.1 Mycobacterium sp. | reverse complement strand
GGCGCGCCGGGCAAGGGCGACGGCCCCGGCTGATTACCTCCGGGAACCAGGGCCTCTCACCCCCGGGCGGCTTAGGGAGCTTAGAGATGAAAAAAACCCCTCTCGGTCGAGCGCCGCGGCTCGCTCGTCCAGCAGCTCGTCTATATGCGCAGTACTAGGTATCCGGTCGCTCACCAGCCGAGCTACGCGCCACGCCCGGACTATTAGCCGTAGTTCGCCGTCGATGGTCTCAATGTCACGCACGCCCGGCTCCTCCCTAAAAGGTTTCCGTTTCCGCCCAAAGGCAAGAGCGCTGCCGCTCGCTCGCCGAGCAGCTCTCCTATGTCCACGGTGCTCGGCGGGCAGCCGTTCAAAGTAGCGAGCTACGAGCACCGCCCACACCTCGTCCTGGTTGGGAACGTCGAGTTGATTGCCGCATGGGTAATCCCCTGGTGATTTCCCAGGCAGCTCGTAGACGTTGGGTTTGGGCCAGCACGGACGCGTTAGCGTCGGCGGGGGGCCGTCACTCAGATCTATAGGTAGGGGTCATACAGTGCGGTAACCCTGGTGAACGGCGGACCGACTGCGATGATGGCCCGACGGTGAGGAGACTTCGATGACCGATGATCTCGCAGCTCGGCCGGCGACGCCGAGTGGCCGACCGAACATTCTGTATGTGCACATCGACAACCTGGGCATGGGTGAGCTGGGCTGTTATGGCGGGGGGATTCTGCGCGGTGCAGACACCGTGCGCTTGGATCGCTTCGCCAGCGAGGGGCTGCAGCTGCTGAATTTTGCGCCGGAGGCCCAATGCACGCCCAGCCGCTCGGCGCTGATGACCGGCCGCCACCCCGTCCGCTCGGGGCTGGCGCGGGTGCAATGGCCCGGCGTGCCGGGCGGTTTGGTGGCCTGGGAGCAGACCATGGGCGACATCCTCTCGGCGGCCGGGTATGCGACCGCTGTCTATGGCAAGTGGCATATCGGCGATGAGCCTGGTCGCTACCCCACTGATCACGGGTTTGACGAGTGGTATGGCATCCCGCACAGCTACGACGAGTGCCTGTGGCCCGATGACCCGCTCTACGACCCCGACCGCGACCCGATGTCGTTTGTGGTGGAGGGCGCCAAAGGCGGGCCGGTGGAAAACCGCGAGCAGCTAACCATGGAGGTGCGCCGCAACATCGACGCCGAATACCTGCGCCGCGCCGATGTATTCATCCGTCGCGCCGTTGCCGCCGACACGCCGTTCTACGTCTACTTCAACCACTCGCTGCTGCATTTCCCGACCGTGCCACGCGACGAATTCGCGGGCAAAAGCGGTGTCGGCGAGTGGGCCGACTGTCTGCTGGAGCTCGACGGCGATTTCGGCACCCTGCTGGACCTGCTCGACGATCTGGGCATCGCGGAGGACACCATCGTCACCTTCGCCGGAGACAACGGGGCCGACGACTGTCTGCCGTGGCGCGGCACCTCCGGGTTTTTCGACGGCTCCTATTTCACTGGTATGGAAGGCTCGCTCCGCACACCGTGTTTGATCCGCTGGACCGGACACGTCCCCGCTGGGCAGCTCAGCAACGAGATCGTACACATCACCGACATGTTCACCACCCTGCTCGGCTGGGCGGGCTGCCAGATCCCCACCGACCGAGTTATTGACGGGGTGGATCAGCGACCCTTTTTCACCGGCGAGCAAGACAAGTCCAACCGGCAGGGATTCCTGTTTTGGAACGGCGAGCAGCTGTACGGCATCAAATGGCAAAACCTCAAAATGAGCCTCGTCGAACAACGCAACTTCTTCGACCCCGCCCCGCCGTATGCCAACCCCCGCGTCACCAACCTGCTCGTCGACCCCAAGGAACGCGAACCCGTCGAATACCCCTACATGCACACCTGGGTCTTCTTCCACTTCGCCCGACTCATGGCCGAATTCGAGGACAGTGTCAAACGCGAGCCACCCATCCCCTTCGGTGCCCCACTCGACTTCGTCCCGGGTGCCGCCCCTGCGGGCAACTGACAATCTCCAACCGCGAGTGACGAGTCCGCACAACGCGACGAGCCCGTCCCATGGGCATCTTTGGGGGATGATCACCCCGCCGACTAAAACTTCCAACGGCCAGTGTCGCTGGGGTCATTCCACTTAGTAATTGCCCAGGCATCTGGTCAGGCGGGGAAGTCCGATCAGCTCGCGGTGTTCATCGAGCAGCGCGTCCGCCCCTTCTATCGACGGCAGCGGCCCACCACGCTCGCGAGCAGCCCGGTTGATGCCGGCGTGCTTCGACCACCTGGCGGGGGTCCGCCACGCTCGCGAGCGACACGGCGAAAGTTCACTTACGCGAGCGCCTTCGGGACAACAAGGGCGACAATTTAGCTGATTATTAGACCCTCCAGCGTCAGCAGAGTTCGGGCTTAGCCTTGTTGTCATGTCGTGGCGCAAGACTTATACGGGTTACAGCATCGGTTGCGCAATCGTGTGGGCTGTGATTCTGCGTGTTGTTGCAATTGTGTACCCCAACCGCCTGCACACCTTCCTCGTGATCGGCGCCGGGTGGTGGATCGGATGGACTTCAGCGACGATTGCACGGTCGGTTTATCCGCCGCCCAAACTGAAGCTCCCGGCGACGTAGGCTTCGCGGCCGACCTGAACATAACTGCCAGCCTTGGGCAGAAGGCCGGCTGATCAACAGAGGCGACGTCCGCCAACTCCCCCGCTACCGCCTGGACTCTGACGGACCCCGGCGCCCAAAATGGGTACTCATCGGGCAACTCGTCCTGATCGAGTAACGACTCGCGTTCATCCAGCAGCGCGTCCGCCATTTCTATCGACGGCAGCGGCCCACCCCGCTCCGAGCCGCACGGCGAAGAGCCGCCACCAAATACAGCTCGGAGTCGATGGTCTCGATGTCGCGCATGCGCGGAGCGTAGGTCCGCAGGCCGCAAGCGGCACTTCACCCGCACGGGCTAAACCGTTGTGCCGGCGGCATGTTGATCATGAAGTTGATCCCGCTTACAGCACCTCAGTGCCCGTGACCATGGTCGCCGGGGTTCCCACCGCCGGGGTTCCCGCCTTGCCCGTGGTCGCCGGGGTTCCCGCCTTGCCAGTGTTGGTCGCCTTGCCAGCGTTCGTCGTAGGGGGCCGCTGCGCCCCTTGTTCTCCACCACGCCAGGAACGGATACGCCCTCAGGACAAGGCTCAACAGGATGCTCGTGGCCGGGTTGCTGGGATTGATGTACTCGCGCATCGAATCGAAGCGCGCGTGCCGGATGTGAAATACCCAGCAGTATCCGTCGATCTTGACGCGAACGCCGCCGACGAGCGCAGCGTGTTCGTATTCGACGACGAGGTACTCATCGTTGGTGAACCAGTTGGTGATGTCGACCTTGGAACGGCTGTCATGCGTCCTGCTGCGTCCCGCCGCAACGACCGCACTCATGACGTTGTCCCGACCACTCCACGTATGGCCGATGGGCATCAGGGTGAAGCTGCAGTCATCGGTCAACAACTCACCGAACCGCTCGTAGTCGTCGTTCGTGACGATGGCCAGGTACCGCTCAATCAGGTTTGTGACTGCGCCATCGGTTTCGGTCACTTCGGCTCCGCCCAATCCTGTCGGTCGAGTCACAGCATAGAGCGCGCCGCTTGACCCGGTCGAATGCCATTGAGGCGGAGTGGAACGCCGGTTAGGTCAGCTTCGTGAGGGTTAGTTGTCGACGGTGGTGGTCGTAGTGCTGGCCGGGGTAGCGGTAGATGTCGGCCAACGTCATGTACTCGCGGAAGTAGGGGTCCCAGCGCGTCGGGTAGTACATGCCGCGGCGAAATGCGTTGTCGCGCTCGCGGTTCAGTGATCGCTGGAGGGAATTGATCACGCGGTCGAGTTTGGCGGCCATGCGTCTGCGGCTGTAGACGTGGGCCGCTAGGCAGGATCCGTAGTAGTTGATCGCGTGGAATGGCGGTGTGGCAGCGTTGAGGATCCGCGCAAAGCCGCGACTGATAAACGGTGGTAGCCGCCCGAATAGGCGCGCCAGCATCAGCAGTCGCTGCACGATCATGCAGCCGAACACCATGTGAAACAACAACTGTTCGTTGGTCCAGCGAGTGCCCGATGTGAGCCTGCTCCAGTCGTCGTCGGTGGCGATGTCCACTAGGTGGTGGAGGTCGATGCGCGCTCTTTCCAGATCGGCGGCCAGGTCTGCGCGATTGGTTGTCGGTTCCGACACGGGTTTTGCGTGGCTGATCAGTTGCGAGTGCGTCGGAGTTGGTAGTACCAGAGTTCGAAGCGCTCGGCGGCACGCGTTGCGCGCGGTGTATCGGCCGAGGTGGGTTTGGCGTCGACCAGTTGCCACCCGGCCTGGCCGAAGCGCAGCTGGACTTCGTCCGCTGTCAGGCCCGCGTGCAGGGGGGCGGCCTTTGGTGGTCGCTTGAAGCCGTACAGCAGCAGCGTGGCCCCGGGTGCCGCCGCGCCGGAGACGCTGGTGACGTAGGCGGGTCGGCGGTCGTCGGGCAGGGTGTGGAAGCAGCCGAAGTCCAGCAACAAGGTGTAGCCATTGCCGACGCTGAGATCATCCAGGCGGGTGACGTCACCCTGGATGAAGCGCGGTGCGACGTCGGCGGCTGTGGCGTTGCGGCGGGCGGTGGCCAGCGCCTTGGGCACCATGTCGATGGCGGTGACATCCCAACCGTGGCTGGCCATGTAGATGGCGTCGGTGCCGGTGCCGCAGCCCAGCTCCAGGGCGCGGCCCGGCGCAAGCGGTGAGGCGCCTTCGACGAGCGCAATCAGCTCTGTGGGCGGGGCGGTTCGTTGCCAGACGTTGAGGCCCACCCGGTAGATCAGCCGGTAGACGACTTGATACCAACGCAAACCGTTCGTGCCGCGCCGTCGATCACCGATGTTCATCCCGCGGTGCCCGGTACTGCCCATGAGCGACTCCCTGACAGGACATGAGACGAGACGTCTCATCTAATATAGCGCCATGCCGGTCGATTCGTCACGCCAGGCGGTGTTGGCTGCTGCCCGACGCGCCTGCGCGGACGGTCGCCGGCCGACCATGGCAGAACTCGCCGCCTCGGCCGGGGTCGCGGTGCGGACCCTTTATCGGCTGTTCGGCAGCCGTCGGGCTCTGATGCGCGAGGCTGGCTGTGCGCCAGCGCCGAGTGCGCGACAACGCGTTCTGGAGGTGGCGCTGGATCAGGTCGGCCGCTATGGGTTGGCAGCGTTGTCGATGGATTATGTGGCCGCGACGGCCGGGGTTTCTCGGGCCACGCTCTACCGGTTATTTCCGGGCAAATCGGCCCTATTCGGTGAGTTGATCCGGACGTTTTCTCCGTGGGACCCGGTGGCCGAGGTCGTCGACGCCATGCCCGAGGGACGTCCAGAGGACGTGATGCCAGCGGTTGCCCGGGCAATCGCGGAGGCCATGGATGGCCGGGTCGGGCTGCTGCTGCGCATGGTATTTGAGCTGACCCAGGGTGATCCCGACACCGCGGAAGGTATGCGGCACAGCATGACGCGCGGGTTGCCCGATGTGGTTGGGTATCTGGGCAAGCAGATGCAGGCCGGCAGGCTGCGCCCGATGCATCCGATCGTGGCGCTTCAACTTCTCGCCGGCCCTATCGTCACGCATCTGCTCACCCGCCCTTTGGCCGAGCTGTTGATCACCTTCGACGCTTCGCAGTCCGACCCTCTCGATGAGATCGTGCAGGCGTGGCTTCGGGCCATGGCGCCGGACAGCGAACGGTCCGCGGTTGCGGACCCTGACTGATCCACCTCGGGTTGGTAGTCCCATTTAGTGATTGCCCAGGCACCTGAGCGCGCCGGGTGGGGTGACCGGCCCCGTCCCCCTGATCCAGCGGGGCCGGTTCACCACTGGGGATGCCGATCGGCCACCAAAGCATCCGGCAGTGATGGGCACAAGGGAGCTTTGTGACCCCACAAGATCAAGACCTCTACTGAATGCCGGTTGGGCGGCGAACCATCAAAAGCATGAACCGT
>DATKEW010000317.1:0-4926 GCA_035511785.1 Mycobacterium sp. | reverse complement strand
AGCGATCGCGACGATGAGAAGTGCGGCGCGAGGCTCCTGAACGGAGCCGGCGCTTCGAAGGAATTACGACGTTCGGAACAGGACAACTGGCGTGACTGAAACCGAGCAAGCCCAGCGCAATCGGGATCTAGTGCGAGCGCTCTACGAGGCATCATTCTCCGGTGACGTCAACGCGTTCTCCGACGCCATGCTCGACGATTTCGAAGCGCATGTATCCCCCGTGCTGCCATGGGGAGGGGTGCAGCATGGACCCCAGGCCTTCCTGACGAACGTGCTGCCTCAGTTGGCGGGAGCCGTCGACTTCGCCAGCATGCGCCTGGTCAGCATTTCGGCCGATGGAGAGCACGTCGCCGCCCTGCTGACGGCCCGCTCCGCCGATGGCGATGAACTCTGGATCGCCGAACACTGGGTCGTGCGTGACGAGAAACTCTGGCGCCTAAGGGTTTTCTACCACGACACGCGGCCCCTCGAGGCGCCGCGGACAGCTGTCGGGGCGTAACCGGCGCCCGCCTGCGGTCGCCGCAGACGTGCGTGTTGTGTTCTATGACACTCGCAGGTCGGCGAGCCTGGGCACCATCTCGGCGATGCGCTCGGTGTATTCCACCGGATCGCGGTCGGGCATCATATCTAGCTGCGAAATACCCAGGTCCGCATAGCGCTGAGCATCCGCTAGGAATTCGTCGGGGTCGGTATCGAGAATCGGGCCCTGATAGACGAGGGTCTTAGCGATCGCGTCGTAGTCACGTCCTTCCGCCTCGCAGTGGGAACGAAGCACATCGAGCTTGCCGGCCACCTCCTCTGGCCTCGAAGAAAACAGGTTGCAGGCATCTGCGTAGCGTGCCACCAACAGCAGCGTTTTGCGCTCACCGCCGCCCCCGATGAGGATCGGCGGGCGCGGCCGGCTCAGTGGCGCGGGCACGCACAATGTCTCGGCCAGCTGATAATGCGCCCCCTGGTACGGCCCGTTGTTGTCGCTCCACATCTGCAGACAGATTTGCAGCGTTTCCTCCAGCCGCTCGAAGCGCTCCTTCACCGGCACCACCTGCACACCGAGCCCCACCTGCTCGCGCTCGTACCACGATGCGCCGATGCCCAATTGCGCGCGACCAGCCGACAGCACATCCAGTGTGGTGACGCTCTTGGCCAGCAGGCCCGGGTATCGGTACATCACACCGGTCACCAGTACTCCCAGGCGAATCCGTTTGGTTAAGGCCGCCACGTATCCCAGCGTGGTGTAGGCCTCGAGCATCGGCTCATCAGCGCTCCCGAGCGCGTCCATCTGAAAGTAATGATCCATGACGGTGAATCCCGCAAACCCGGCCTGTTCAGCGATTACCGCGGCCGCACTCATCGTGCCCGCGATCCGTTGCGGCACCGCTGGGGTCGAGAAATTCCAGTAATGAAGACTCAAGTCCATTGATCAAACCTATCTCTCGTCACGGCCAGCGATGTCGCCTGACCTCTGCGCCTGAGGCCGGGCGGCAATGACACCGGTTGTGCTTCGGTCACATCGTTGCCATTACACCAGCCGCTGTCGATGTCTTGCCCAACACTGTTGGCGCATAACGTAGTGTGCCACCGGACACCGGCGGACGTCTGAGGGTGTCCTGCCGAATATCGACGGCGGCGTTGGCACCGGCGACGATAGGCCGATGAGGTTGCGTGTTTACCAGCGCCCCAGGCAGATTGGAAAACGACCCCCACAGTTTCGGAGTACACCCGCATGGCAATCGATTCGATCGGACAGCTGAATGCGCAGGCCGCGGTTCGCCGCTTCCGCATGGACGACGTCACGTTCACTTTCATTGCCGACGGTGCCATGGCCATGGCACCGCATGCGTTCATCCATGCCGCCGCGCCCGCATACTGGGCCGACCACCCTGAGCACCTCGATCGCCAGGGTTGGATCGTAATGTCGGCAGGCGGGTTGTTAGTCGAGCGCGACCACCGCCTTGTTCTGATTGACGCCGGATTTGGGCCGGCCACCATCGCTGATGCCATCAGTCGGGTCAACTGCGGGGCGTTCCTCGATGTGTTGACACGGCTAGGCCGGAACCCGGCCGACATCGAGACGCTCGCCCTGACCCATCTTCACGTCGATCACACCGGGTGGGCCTTTGTCGATTCAGCCTGGGGTCAGCGTGAACCAACATTCCCCAACGCGCCCTACCTGGTGGCGACGCTCGAATGGGAGCCTATCGCACGCGGCGAACGGCCACCGGGTGTCCCCGGCGAACGAGAGTTCATCGAACCGCTGCAATCACACGCCGCGCTGCGGTTGATCGGCGACGGGGAAGAGGTAGCGCCGGGCATCACCGCCATCGTCACGCGCGGCCACAGCGCCGGCCACACCTCCTATGTTGTGACGACGTCAAAAGGTAACCGCCTCATTGCCTTTGGCGACTGCTTCCACAGCCCGGCACAATTGCTTCACCCGGGGTGGCCATCCACTCCCGACATCGATCCGGCCGCAGTGCCCGGGGCACGTCAGCGGCTCATCAATGAACTCCGCAACGGCAACACGGTGGGATTCGCCGTCCACTTCGGCGATCAACAATTCGGCATGCTCACTGGCGACGCCGACGCGCTCGCCTGGCGCGCGCTACCGACCACGGTCGTGCTTCCGCCGCCGCGGGCCGTATAGCGAGGCGGCTAAGGTGGCGGGGCAGCGCGGACGGTTATGGCGCCCTGGCGTGTCCGCATTGCCTCGCCGACCGGATCAGCGTGTTGGCAGTATTCGCGTCTCAGTCCAATCGACCAAGACCTGGCGCTGGCGAATCAGCCAACTGTTGTCCCGCTTGACATAGGAGTCCAGGTAACGCACCGACGCGATGATCATGGCGCGTGCCGTCTCATCGATCTTCAGTTGGTAGACCAGGCACCAGGTCACTCCCGAGGCTCGAGCGCCGTCGATCCGCGTGGTGCTTTGACCGTTGATGTGCGTGGTCACCTGATATGCCTCGAGTTGCTGGCATATCGGCGCTAACGCCGTCCGCCCTCGAAATCTCTGGGTCGGCACGAGATTACCGCCGTCGGCGTAGACGACGAAATCGGCATCCTCGGTGAATAGCGCCATCTGGCCGGCAGCGTCACGCCGATCGGCGCAGTCGGCGTACGCATCGACCAATTCACGAATCGCCAACTTGTCAGCCACTTCCGGTAACAACAGACCGCCATCATCGGTGCGTCGGCGCACTCCAAGAATCAACGTTTACTCCTATCCAAGCGAGTCAGGTTTCCGGAGAGCGGTGTCGGGCGCTCACTCCCATGCTTTGACGCACTGTCGCTCGCGACGGAATCGGTTTGAGAATCCGCGCGTGAGCAACTCCATGCTTCCCTCGACCGCGGCCGCCGTCGAGGTACACGGCGACACTTCCGGCGCTCGTTTGGTGTAGCCGCGCACATCTGCCCGATTCCGGGCAACCCCAAGGCATTTGCGCCGCCTACGCGGTAATCGCGACGGGTGTGTCCTCCGCATCATAGTCACGCGCAGAGGGGCGGCTGCGCCAGTCATCTCGATGTGCCGGGCTACACCGGCGAACCGCCCCGAAGTGTTCTGCGGTACATCGACTGTTGCCGATGCGGCCACGACAATTTGAAGGGCAACGAGAGTCCGCGGACGGCTTCGTCGGCGAAAGGTGTGCCTGGCTTTTCGACGGGCACAGCCCGCCGCCGAGCGGACCAGCCACCACCGCGTCCCTTAAAGGGAAAGGAAATCCATCATGGACATCAAGGGAAGGACCGTCTTTGTCGCCGGAGCCACCTCCGGTCTGGGTTTGGGGGTGGCCCGCTGCTTCGCGGGCCGCGGCGCGAACGTCGTTATCGTCGGACGCCGCCGCGAGCTCGCCGAGCAACTCGCCGACGAATTTGGCGAGGCCGCAATCGGAGTCGGTGCGGACATCGCCGACGCCGAGCAGGTCGCCGCCGCTATCCGAACTGCCGTGAATCGTTTCCGGACCATCGACATCAACGTCAACACCGCGGGCGTCCAGGGCTACGTTCCGCTCGTCGGCCCGCACGGGCCGACGGACCTGGCCGACTTCGCGCGGATGTGGAGCACCAACGTCGTGGGCACCTTCAACGTGATGAGCCGGGCGGCGGCGGTGATGCTGAACAACGAGCCGGATAAGGACGGCGAACGAGGCGTCATTATCAACACGTCTTCGGTCGCCGGTGAAGACGGCACCGCCGGTATGCTCGGCTACGCCGCCACCAAGGCGGCTCTGATCGGCATGACGCTGCCCGCCGCGCGCGAATTTGCCGGTCGCGGCATCCGCGTCAACACTATCGTCGCCGGCGGCTTCGACACGCCGATCCTGGACGTGACCGGACGTGAGGCCGCGGCCGGGCAGATCCAGTTCTTCGCCAATCCTCGCCGACTGGGCACAGCGGAGGAGTTCGCATCGCTGGCAGCGCACATCGTCGAGAACGGCTTCTTCAACGCCGCCACTCCCCGGCTCGACGCCGGCTACCGGGTCCCTTTGTGATCGGCTGCCCTGGTAATCCTGTGCATCGGCGCATGCCGCGAGCGACCGCCGCGGTGAAAGGCCCGCTCGGCGTCGTTGACACGGGTCGCCGGGCAGTGGCCAGCGATCTGCGAAGGCCCGACAAGTTGAGAAGGCCGCAATGATCCGCCTTGTCAAACGAACCTGGATACCGCTGGTCATGGTGATCGTCATGGCCGTTGGGGGGTTTACGGTGTCGCGGCTCCATGGTGTTTTTGGTTCGCACAGGTACGTTCCGGATACCGGTAATGCGGATGCGATCGTCCAGTTCAACCCAAAGCGGGTGCTGTACGAGGTTTTTGGTCCGGCGGGATCCGTGGCCGACGTCAACTACTTGGATGCCGATGCTCAGCCGCAGCGCGCCGACGGTGCGACGTTGCCGTGGTCGTTGACATTGGTGACGACGCTGACCGCGGTGAGC
>DATKEW010000316.1:0-5038 GCA_035511785.1 Mycobacterium sp. | reverse complement strand
TGGATGAACGACCCGGAGATTCACTCCTCCACATGGGAGTGGGACATGAGCGGGTCGTCCAGGCATTGGCGCTACACGCACAACTTCGTGCACCACAAGTACACCAACATCCTCGGGATGGACGACGACGTCGGCTACGGCATGCTGCGCGTCACCCGCGACCAGCGCTGGAAGCGCTTCAACATCCTCAATCTGGTGTGGAACACGCTGCTCGCCCTTGGCTTCGAATGGGGTGTCGGCCTGCAGCACGTGGAGATCGGCAAGATCCTCAAGAAGCGGATGGACCAAGACGAAGCCCGGCAGAGGGTTGACGAGTTCTTGGCCAAGGCCGGCCGGCAGGTGTTCAAGGACTACGTGGGGTTCCCCGCGCTGACGTCGCTGTCGCCCGGCGCGACGTACACGTCCACGTTGAAGGCCAACGCGGTTGCCAACGTCATCCGCAACGTGTGGGCCAACGCCGTGATCTTCTGCGGCCATTTCCCCGATGGCGCAGAGAAATTCACCAAGACGGACATGATCGGCGAAACCAAGGGCCAGTGGTACCTGCGCCAGATGCTGGGCAGTGCCAACTTCGAGGCCGGGCCGGTGCTGCGGTTGATGAGCGGCAACCTGTGCCACCAGATCGAGCACCACCTGTACCCCGATCTGCCGAGTAACCGCCTGCACGAGATCTCGGTGCGGGTGCGCGCGGTCTGCGACAAGTACGACTTGCCTTACACCACAGGCTCATTCCTGGTGCAGTACGGCAAGACGTGGCGCACGCTGGCCAAGCTGTCGCTGCCGGACAAGTACCTGCTGGACAACGCCGACGACGCGCCGGAGACCCGTAGCGAGCGGATGTTCGCGGAGTTGGAGTCCGGTTTCGTCGGCACCGATCTGGTCACGGGCCGGCGGCGTGGGCTGAAGTCCGCGATTGCCGCAGTGCGAGGTTGGCGGCGCGAAAAGCGGGCCGCAAGGGCTGCGGTCAGCCGGGCTGACGACGACCTGGCGGCCTAGCCCTCCTGCGCCGTTCCTCGGTTATTTCGTAGCAGGCCATCGTGTGGCAGGCTGTGTGCGGGGTTCCGAGAGGGCCGCGGCATGACATATGGGCAAGCCCTGCTACCCGGTCTGGCCGGACAACCTCGCCGACGACGTCAGGTTATGGTGCTGGATCGACACGTGCGTCGGGGTCCCGCCCACGGGCGGAACGTTGATGCATCCATCCACTGGGAGGAGAGATTGCCATCGGTGATGACGACGTGCGGGTCGCCCTGCGGCGCCACTGGGCGGCCTCCGACGCCAACGACTTCGCGACGGAGCACCAAATCTACCGGGCGGACGCGGTTCTCGAGTATCCGCAATCGGGGGAGCGAATCCGGGGTCGAGTAAATATCGAGGCGTCGCGCGTCGCCCAGCCGAGCATGAAACGCTTCACCCTGCGACGCATGCTTGGCGGCGGCGATCTGTGGATCAGCGAACTCGTCCTGACATACGACGGGCAACCGTCTTACGTCGTCAGCATCATGGAATTCGAGGGTGGTGAGGTGGTCCGCGAGACGCAGTACTTCAGCGCGCCGTTCGAGCCGGGGCCATCTCGGGCTCAATGGGTCGAACGAATGCCGTGATTTCAAGTGCGGTCACGAGCCGCCGGTCACCTTGGTGGCCAGTGCCGCCAACTTGGCGTCGAGTTCCTTTGCGGCGCTTTGCAATTCCGCATTGGGCTCGACGACCATCAGCGATGACGGCTTGACGTAGGTCAGCCTGCTGCGACCCTCGCCCTCGTCGGCGAGCAGCAGCTCGACCGGGGCGAACAGTCCCGCGGTCGCGTCGTGGCGCAGCATCGTGATGGCGATCAGCGGGTTGCCGAGGATGACGCGTAACACCTTGCGGTCGATGCCCGTTTTTGTGATCCAGGCGCCGTGGTCGATCAGGCTGAACAACATGAATCCGCTTGGCCCGACGTGGGCTTCAACGCGCTCCTGATAGGACTGCCAGCTTTCGGTGGTCGTCGCGAAATCGTTGATCGAAACCGGCTTTTCGCCGATGTCGGCCAGCAATGCGGCGACCAGCTCGTCGTAGCTTTTGACGCTGTCGTAACGCACCCGCACGCCGTCAAAGTGGGTTTCGTGTGGATCAGACACGGACATTCCGCCTGACTAGCTGAGTCGCTCGATGATGGTGGCGTTGGCCATGCCGCCGCCCTCACACATCGTCTGCAACCCGTAGCGACTGCCGCGCTGTTCGAGAGCGTTGACGAGTGTCGTCATGATGCGAGCGCCGCTGGCACCCAGCGGGTGGCCGATCGCGATGGCCCCGCCGTTGACGTTGGTTCTGGCCAGGTCCGCGCCGGTGTCATGCGCCCACGCGAGCACGACGGGGGCGAACGCCTCATTCACCTCGAACAAGTCGATGTCGGCCAGTGTCAGCCCGGCACGGTGCAACACCTTCTCGGTGGCTGGGATGACTCCGGTCAGCATGTACAGCGGGTCGGAGCCCACGACGGTGGTGGCGTGGATCCGGGCCAGCGGACGCAGGCCCAGCTTGCGGGCAACCTCGCTGGTGGTGATCATGACGGCGGCGCTGCCGTCGGAGAGCGGCGACGAGTTGCCCGGCGTGATTTCCCAATTGATCTGCGGGAAGCGGGCTTTCATCGCCTCGCTGTAGAACGCCGGCTGAAGCGCAGCCAGGGTTTCCACGGTGGTGGCGGCCCGGATGATCTCGTCGGTCTCCAGGCCGGCGATCGGGATCAGCTCGTTGTCGAAGAGCCCGTCCTTGGTGGCGCGGGCCGCCTTTTCATGGCTGGACGCGGAGAACTCGTCAAGCTGGGTGCGCGAAAAGCCCCACTTCGCCGCGATCAGTTCCGCGCTGATGCCCTGTGGCACCAGGCCGTCGGGGTAGCGCGCTGCCATGTCCTCGCCGAACGGGTCGCTGCCCGGCAGCACCGAGCTACCCATCACGACGCGGCTCATCGACTCCACGCCGCCGGCGATGACAAGGTCGTACGCGCCGGCGAGCACGCCCTGGGCGGCGAAGCTGATGGCCTGCTGGCTGCTGCCGCACTGGCGATCGATCGTGACGCCGGGAACCGACTCCGGGAATCCGGCGCCCAACAAGGCGTTGCGCGCGATGTTGAAAGCCTGGTCGCCGACCTGGGTGACGGCACCGGCGATCACATCGTCGATCTGCACCGGGTCGACGCCCGTGCGGGCGACCAATTCCCGCAGGCTGTGTGCCAGCAGGTCGGCGGGCAGCACGTCGTGCAGCGCACCGCTGGCCTTCCCCTTGCCTATCGGGGTGCGGACAGCGCCGACAATGACGGCGTCGCGACCTTGAACCATGGCTCCTCCTTGAGTCCAGAAGCTAGGTATTACTAGCTGCACCCAGGTAAACACCTAGGTATGCTAAAAGCAACCCAGAGTGGGAGGTGATTTAGATGACATTTCTGCAGGGCGCGCTGGCCGACCGGGAGAAGTGGTCGGCGGTCGGGGAGTGCGCCATCGAAAAGACGATGTCGGTGCTCGGCACCAAATCCGCCATGCTCATCATGCGCGAGGCGTACTACGGCACCACCCGGTTCGACGACTTCGCCCGCCGGGTCGGCATCACCAAGGCCGCCACGTCGGCGCGGCTGGCCGAACTGGTTGACCTCGGGCTACTGACGCGGCGGCCCTACCGCGAGCCGGGGCAGCGCAGCCGTGACGAGTACGTGCTCACCGATGCCGGCCTGGATTTCATGCCCGTGATCTGGGCGATGTTCGAGTGGGGGAGAAGCCACCTGCCTGGCCGCAATCGCCTGCGGCTAATTCATCAGGGCTGCGGAGCCGAGGCGGGCGTCGAAATCCGCTGTGCCGAGGGGCATCTGGTGCCTCCCGACGAGCTCGGCATGCGACTGGTCAAGTCTGGTTGGTGAACTGGCCGCAGACGGGCGCGTGCTCGGCCGTGGCTCAGATGTGTTGGCCCGCAGAGTGGCCCGCCACCCCCAACGGGATGACGAGCCACCCGAGCAGACCTCCTACCCGGCCGCGACCTGCTTCTTGCCGAACACGCGCTTCATCAACGCGGTGTCCTCGAATAGCTGTGCCCGTACCGTCTTGCCGTCGCGGAGGGTCAACACCTCAGCCCCTTGGCCTGGTTCGCCGCCGACGATGACATCACTGAGCACGACCACCGAGTCGCCATCGGCGAGGAAACGAAGGGGCTTGATTGTAGGCGATTCCTCGCCCAGCCTCATGAAGTATTCGCCGAGTTCGCCTTTGCCGTGATAGGTGCCGCTGATCGCGCTATCGCCCGGTTGGACCCACTCGATGTTGTCGTCAAACAGGCTCATCATCGTTTCCATGTCACCGGTGGTGAATGCGTCGTAACCCTTCTTGATGACCTCGATGTTCTCTTCTTGCTCTGACATCCCTTGACCCCTTTGTGCGCATCCGATACTTCGGCCGCGACGGCCTCGGCCGGTCTAGGGAGTCATTGGTCGGCTCTCGGATCCGTCAGACCATTCACCGCCGCGATCATTGTCCACTTCGTACCGGCGCAATGACGGTGGTCACCGGCAAATACATGTCTAGTTCAAAATCCGGGTGCCCGCGGCCGCGCGGAATGTCGCACGTCCCCTAACTCTCGCGCAGCACCGCCAGCAGCCGCCGCGCGGCCGCGACACGGCGAACCGCCGGCCCGGACAGGTTGTCCAGTGCGCACTCGGGGTCGGCCGGCGGGCCCATGTGACCACAGCCGCGCGGGCAGCCTTCCGTCGCCTCGGCCAGATCCGAGAAAGCCAGCAGCACGTCGTCGGGCTGGATGTGGGCCAAGCCGAATGAGCGGATTCCCGGAGTGTCGATCACCCAGCCGGAGCCCTCATGCGCTGTCGTCTCCAGCGGCAGCGCCACCGACTGCGTCGAGGTGTGCCGCCCCCTGCCGCTCTCGGTCACCTCGCCGACGGCCCGATCGGCTTCGGGCACCAGGCGATTCACCAATGTCGACTTGCCGACCCCGGAATGGCCGAGCAGGACGGTGATCTTGCCGGCGAGCAGGTCAGCGACCGCGAGCAGGGGATCGTCGC
>DATKEW010000315.1:0-7152 GCA_035511785.1 Mycobacterium sp. | reverse complement strand
GGCCAGCAGCCGGGGCACCGCATAAGTCGGCGCCATCAGCAGGCCGTCACGTCCGTTGACGTAGTCGACCGCGGCGGTCTCGGCGTCCACCAAGTAGGCCAGCGGAGCCAACGAATGTTCGTCTGCCCACTGTTCGCTGGCCAGCAAGGCGACCGAGGCACCGTCGGTCAGCGGAGTCGAATTGCCCGCCGTCATCGTCGCGTCACCGGCCTTCACCCCGAAAACCGGGCGCAGCGTGGCCAGCTTGTCGACGCTGGCGTCGGGCCGCAGATTGTCGTCGCGGTACAGCCCCAGAAACGGCGTGACCAGGTCGTCGAAGAAGCCTCGGTCGTAGGCGGCGGCCATGTTGCGGTGACTGGCGACCGCCAGCTCGTCCTGGTCGACGCGTTTGATCCCCATCTGCTTGGCGGTGATGGCCGCGTGCTCGCCCATTGACAGCCCGGTGCGCGGCTCACTGTTGGCCGGGATTTCGATGCCAAGGGTGGCCGGCAGCATGCCCACCAGCTTCAGTCGTTGGAGATTGGACTTGGAGCGGCGCAACTTCAGCAAGGTGCGGCGCAGGTTGTCGCCCAGGCCGATCGGCGGGTCAGAGGTCGTGTCCACGCCCCCGGCGGCGACGACGTCGTATCGGCCCGCCGCGACGCCGTCGGCCGCGGCGATCGCCGCCTGCAGGCCGGTTCCGCAGGCTTGCTGGATGTCGAACGCGGGCGTGTACGACGACAGCTCGGAACCCAGCACGCACTCGCGTGTCAGGTTGAAGTCGCGGCTGTGCTTGAGCACGGCGCCGCCGACCACCACGCCCAGTCGCTGGCCGGCGAGTCCGAACCGGTCCACCAGCCCACCCAGAGCGGCGGTGAACATGTCCTGGTTGGACGCCTCGGCGTAGGCGCCGTCCGACCTCGCGAACGGGATGCGATTGCCACCCAGCACGGCGACTCGTCGCCTGGGCTCAGAACTTGCAGGGGCCACGTTTATCTCCGGTTATCAGTTTGGGGGAGCCCGTCGAAGGCCATACTACCCACTGTTCTTACTCTCCTTACTCTGAAGTAAGTTCGTCCTCGATACGGTTGGCCTATACGGCACGTTCGACCTAGCAAGAAAACGGAAGGCAGCTCAGTGGCTCCCAATCGTTCGTCTGACCTGTTCTCGCAGATTGTCAACTCCGGCCCCGGATCGTTTGTGGCGAAGCAGCTTGGTGTCCCGCAACCCGAAACCCTTCGCCGCTACCGGCCCGGTGATCCGCCGCTGGCCGGATCCCTGCTGATCGGAGGTGAGGGCAGGGTGGTCGAGCCGCTGCGTGCGGCGCTGGAAAAGGACTACGACCTGGTGGGCAACAATCTGGGCGGCCGCTGGGCCGACCAGTTCGCCGGGCTGGTTTTCGACGCCACCGGCATCACGATGCCGGCCGGCCTGCGGGCGCTGCACGACTTTTTCACGCCGCTGCTGCGCAACCTGGGCCGCTGCGCGCGCGTCGTGGTCGTCGGGACCACCCCCGACTTGGCGGCAAGCACCGACGAGCGGATCGCACAGCGCGCGCTGGAGGGCTTCACCCGCTCGCTGGGCAAGGAACTGCGCCGCGGCTCCACCGTCGCGCTGGTGTACCTTTCGCCGGACGCCAAGCCGGCCGCGACGGGCCTGGAATCCACGCTGCGGTTCATCCTGTCGGCCAAGTCGGCCTACGTCGACGGCCAGGTCTTCTACATCGGGGCGGCCGACTCCACGCCACCGGCCGACTGGGACCGGCCACTGGACGGCAAGGTCGCCATCGTGACCGGCGCCGCGCGCGGAATCGGTGCGACGATCGCCGAGGTGTTCGCCCGTGACGGCGCCCGCGTTGTCGCGATCGACGTGGAGTCCGCCGCCGAGGCGCTGGCCGAAACCGCCAGCCGGGTCGGGGGCACCGCGTTGTGGCTCGATGTCACCGCCGACGATGCCGTCGACAAGATCACCGAGCACCTGCGCGACCACTACGCCGGGCACGCGGACATCTTGGTCAACAATGCCGGCATCACCCGCGACAAGCTGCTGGCCAACATGGACGACGCCCGATGGGACGCCGTCTTGGCCGTCAATCTGCTTGCCCCGCAACGGCTTGCCGAAGAGCTGATCGGCAACGGCAGCATCGGCGACGGGGGACGGGTGATCGGCTTGTCGTCGATGGCCGGCATCGCGGGCAACCGCGGGCAGACCAACTACGCCACCACCAAGGCCGGGATGATCGGGCTCACCCAGGCGCTGGCACCGGGACTCTACGACAAGGGCATCACGATCAACGCCGTCGCGCCGGGATTCATCGAAACGCAGATGACGGCCGCCATCCCGCTGGCCACCCGCGAGGTGGGCCGCCGAATGAACTCGCTGCTGCAGGGTGGGCAGCCGGTCGACGTCGCCGAGACAATCGCCTACTTCGCCGGCCCGGCGTCAAACGCGGTGACCGGCAACGTGATTCGAGTCTGCGGCCAGGCCATGCCGGGCGCGTAGGTTCGGCGACGATGCGGGCCGGAACGGCCCGCTGAAGAGGCGGACAATTGAGCCAGAGTTCGAGGAGGACGCGATGAACCAGCCAAGCGGCCTGAGAAACATGCTGCGCGCGGCGGCCGGGGCATTACCGTTGGTCTCGCGCTCCGACCAGCTGCCCAGCCGCACGGTGACCGTCGAGGAATTACCCATCGACCGCACCAACGTGGCCGAATACGCAGCGGTCACCGGCCTGCGCTACGGCAACAACGTGCCGCTGACCTACCCATTCGCGTTGACCTTCCCCGCCATGATGTCACTGGTGACTGGATTCGACTTTCCTTTCGCCGCAATGGGATCGGTACACACCGAGAACCAGATCACGCGACACCGGCCGATCGCCGTCACCGACACCGTCGGTGTGCGCGTGCATGCCGAGAACCTCCGCGAGCACCGCAAGGGCCTGCTGGTCGACCTGGTGACCGACGTCAGCGTCGGCGAGGAGACCGCATGGCACCAGGTGACGACCTTCCTGCACCAGCAGCGCACCAGCCTGTCCGACGAGCCCAAACCGCCGCCACAGAAGCAGCCCAAGCTTCCTCCACCCAATGCCGTGCTGCGGATCACTCCCGGGCAGATCCGGCGTTACGCTGTCGTCGGCGGAGATCACAACCCGATTCACACCAATCCGATCGCCGCAAAGCTATTTGGATTCCCGACCGTCATCGCGCACGGGATGTTCAGTGCCGCAGCGGTATTGGCCAACATCGAAGCGCAGTTTCCCGATGCGGTGAGGTATTCGGTCCGGTTCGGCAAGCCGGTGGTGCTGCCCGCCACGACGGGCCTCTACATCAACGATGGCGACACCGTTGCTGCCGGCTGGGATCTCTCGTTGCGCAACGTCGCCAAGGGATACCCGCATCTGACCGGTACCGTCCGGGCGCTTTAGCCCGCATGCGTTTCGCCGCGCCCCGTAACGAGTGCTTTCAGCCCGTATGCGCCGCAGGCGGTCAGCAGGAAAACGAGAAAAAGCCAAATCGGGGGCCGGGCGAGTTCCCAGACGAAGATCGAGGCCCAGATCGGTGAACCCTGGGTAACCGCGAGCACCCCGGCGGCACCGGCCAGCGAGACCGCCGGCACGTGCAGGTGCGTCCCAGCCACCCAGTTGATCGTCAGCACCAGTACGGACCCGGCTGCCGCGCCGGTGGCCAGCGACGGCGTGAGCATTCCGCCGGCCCCGCCGGCGCGCAGGAACAGGGCGGTCAGTAGCGGTTTCAAAACCAGAATCGCGGCCGCTGCCGACAGCGTCATCCCGCTGGCCAGGCTGACGGTCAGGATGCTTCGGCCATTGCCCGGCAACTCGGGCCACCAGTGCGAGCAGATACCCGTCACCAGACCCGCGGAGGCGAGCGCGGGGATGAGCACCCAGGTCCGCATCAGGTTGGCGGGCCGCGCCGCCGCCATGATCCGGTTGAACGCCAATCCCACCACCAGGGCCAGCGGCGCCAACAACAGCCCGTGCGCGGTCAGCAGATACGTCGACTCCCCGATCGGCCACCCCAGGATGGGTTGATCGCCCGTGATGCTCGATCCCATCGCCACGGCCAGGCTGGAGGTGATCAACGCCGCACCCAGTGCTCGCGGGTGCCAGGTACGCAGCATGATTCGCACCGAAAACAGCGCGCCGGCGAGGGGAACGGCATAGACTGCGCCAAGCCCGGCCCCGGCCGCGCACGCCAGCAAGATCTCGCGGTCGCTGCTGGACAGCCGCTTCAGCCACCCCGTGCCCAAATCGCCTAAGGCCGCTGCGAATTGGCGTGGGGCTCCTTCCCTCCCGAGGGACGCCCCGGAGCCGACCAGCAGCACCTGCAGCATGGCGTCGATGCTCCACGACAGCCGCGGTATGCGATCGCGGCGCGCGATGGTCTGCGCCAGCGGCGGCACCTCGGTTCTGCGGCGCAGGATCCACCACCCGACCGCCGCCAGCGCGCCGCCGACCATCGGCCCGACCGCGCGGCGAATCGGACTGCTGCCGGCGACCCCGGCCAGCAGCGTGCCGAAAGTGTAGTGGTACGTGACGTGCTCGGCGAAGCGCAGCACCTCCGTTGTCGCCAGCCCGGCGGCCCCGGCCAGCAACCCGACGATGACTACGGCGCAAAAGAAGTCCAGGTTGCGGCGGGGCGGTGGGGCCACCCCACGAATCTAGGGTCTAGCCGGCAGCGGCGCTGGAGCCACCCGCCTCGGCTGCGGCTTCGCGGTTTCCGGGCGCGCCCCGCAGGCCATGCCAGAACAGGTCGATCATCAGCTCGGCCGCCTCGTCGGCGTCGATATCGCCGGTGCTGAGGCGGTTGGCCATCGCCTCACCCGCGCCCACCAGCGCTACGGCCATCATCTGATGCTCGGCGTCCGCCCGTGGGATGCGGCTGCCGGCCCGCACCAGCCCGGCCACCAGCTCGATGATCTGTTCGCGTCCCTCGCGCACGGTGTGCGCGAACGCCTGCGAGCTAATGGCCTGGGTGTACAGCACGATCCATGACGCCCGGTTGGCGTCGATGTAGCGCAGGAACGACACGATGGTGTTGCGCATCAAGTCCCTTGGGCTTTGGGTGAAGTCGATGTCGGCGCGCACCACGTCGATGAACCGGCTCAACTCGCGGTTCAGGCAGGCCCCGAACAAGTCCTCCTTGGAGCCGTAGTACAGGTACAGCATCGGCTTGGAGATCTGCGCCGCGGCCGCGATGGTGTCCATCGAAGTCTCGTGGTAGCCGTTGACCGAGAACATCTGAACGGCGGCGTCGAGCATCTGCTGTTCCCGGACAGCACGCGGTAAGCGCTTGGTACCACCTGCCATCGCTGCGCCTCTCTAGCCCGTCTATCCGACTCCAGAGTAACGACGGTGCGGCGTGTCAGCGTCCACACTTGGGGTTATGGCCCTTCATCGTCGCCACACGTGCCAGGGAGTCGTTGACCCGCGGTGACGTCAATTCGCCTGCGGCCACGGCCTTTTCGAGCCGGTCCAGGACCGCGGGTACCTCGTCGGTGGTGACCCACAGCGCGATGTCGATGCCGGCTCGCAGCGAGCGCAGGACGGCTTCCGACACGCCGTACTTGTCAGAGATCGCGGCCATGCTGGACAGATCGTCGCTTAACACCGGTCCGTTGAAGGGTGGCGCTGCGTAGCCGGTGCCATTACGCAGCAACTGCACCGCTTCCGGGCTCAGACTGGCCGGGAGATCTCCGGTCAGGTCGGGAACCTGCAGGTGACCGATCATCACCGCGACCGGCGCCGCGGTCACCAGCGTGCGGTAAGGCACCAGGTCGTTGGTCTGCAGCTCGCTCAGCGGCGGGGTGACGACGCCGCCCTTGTGTGAATCGCCCGACCCATGCCCGTGGCCGGGAAAATGCTTGAGCACCGGCAGTAATCCGGCCTCCCGCAGACCCTGCGCGTAGGCCCCGGCGTACGCGGTGACCGTAGCCGGATCGTTGCTGAACGAGCGGTTTCCGATCACGCTGTCGTCCGGGGCGTCGGAGACGACATCGACCACCGGGGCAAAGTCGATGGTAATGCCCAGCCTGCGCATCGCCTCGCCACGTTGCCGCGCCAAATCATGGACCTGCTGGACGGACTGGGTCTGCGCCAGTTCCTTGGCCGACGGCGCCCGCCCGATCCGTGACTTCAACCGCGACACCCGGCCGCCTTCTTCGTCCACGCTGACCGCCAGCGGCAGTGGGCCTGCTTGGCCCTCGATGTCGGCCAGCGGGCCGTCGAGTATCGAGAGGTCGGTCCAGCTGCCGATGAAGATCCCGCCGACGTGGTAGCCGTTGACGACGGCCCGGGCGTCGTCGGCGTTCTTGACGCCCACCATCAGGAGCTGAGCCAGCTTGTCGCGGGTCGACAGCGCTGTCGTCGGGTCAGCGCATACCGGCGGCGCGGGGGCGGCCACCGGCTTGCTTACCGTGGTCGACGATGGGTGCCGTGCGGTGTCATGGCCGCAGGCCGCCAGCACCGATGCGGCGGCCAGCACGGCCAGGATGCGCGGAGAAGCCATCGGGACATGCTGTCACGAAGGGCGTTTCGTCCCCGACCCCAGGGGTCAACCCCTGTTACGTTGAGTATTGACCCTTTTCTGACTGGCAGGGACTAGCGCGGGCTAGCAGGGGATTGAGCAAGGAGCCAGCGATGACCGGGTTCACGTTGGCGGCTGCGGCCAGCATTGCCGCTGGTCTCTCGATCGGTGCCGCCGTGACCGTTGGCGTCACCCTCGCCGTGCAAGATCACAGCACGGCGCCCGAGCAGGTTCTATCGCCTCCGCGGAACCCTTCTGGGCCCTACCAGGTGGAATACGGCGACCGGTGCATTCACGGGCACTGCCTGCCGTGCGACAGCGTGCAGGGTTGCCTGAACAAGCTGCCGCCGGGACTGCGTCCCTGACGCTGACTCGCGGCCCCGGGTCGTGGGCGCCCTTCTGCTAGGTTGGCTCTGGGTTGTCCACAGTCACGACCGCGAACCCAAGGAGCCATCGATGAATCGGATCATTGCGCCCGCCGCAGCGAGCGTGGTGGTCGGTCTGTTGCTGGGCGCGGCCGCGATCTTCGGGATCACGCTGATGGTGCAACAGGACACGAAGCCGCCACTCCCCGGGGGCGATCCGCAGTCGTCAGTGCTCAACCGGGTCGAGTACGGCAACCGTAGCT